>CAZRGL010000107.1:0-22496 GCA_964599485.1 uncultured Polyangiaceae bacterium | reverse complement strand
GGAAGCTCGAGGTAGCAGTAGGGGCCGACGAGCTCGACGAAACCGGGTTCGTCATCGACTTCGATCGACTGCAGGCGCAGCTGCTCGGGCCCTGTCATACCTTGCTCGATCACGCGCTCGCGCTGGGTGAGGAGACCTGGCAACAAACCGCGCCGCAGCTCGTTCAGCTTGGCACCAAACTGCTCCAAACACGTGAGCTGACCATTGGGGGCCTTGGCGATCCGCCCCCTTCACTCGACGATGAGCTGCAAGGTGCGCGCAATGAGATGCCCGGTGGAATGAAGGTAGCGGTGTTTCCATTCACCCCGACCTCTGAGAGGTTGGCGCAGTGGTTGTTCGAGCTGACTGCGACGCGGATAGCCAATGAGCGCGTCCGTGTCGTGTGGGCGCGCGTCTACGAGACGATGCATCCGGTGGAGTTGGTCGCGGAATACCGGCCCTGAACGTGCGCCCTTGGGTTTCGTCGTTCGAAAACGTTCCTCGGACAGCTATGCTCCGGCAAATGGCGGAGACAATTTTCAGCAAGATCCTCAGTGGTGACATCCCCTGTCACAAGATCTACGAGGACGACCAGGTGCTCGCATTTCTAGACATCGGCCCGCTCGCTGATGGGCACACCTTGGTGATCCCGAAGCAGCCCGCAGCCACGCTCGATGCGCTCAGCGACCAGGCCGCGGCCGCACTTGGGAGGGTGCTTCCGAGGCTCTGCCGGGCGGTGCAAAAAGTCAGCGGGTGCGAAGCCTACAACGTTCTGCAGAACAACGGGCCACTCGCCCACCAGGCAGTGATGCACGTTCATTTTCACATCATCCCCAAGCCCGACGCAGCGTCCGGGCTTGGCGTGGGCTGGCCGGCGAAGGAGCTCGACGCTGAGCGAGCAGCGGAGCTTGCAGCCGAGATACGCGCCGCCCTCGAGCCCTGACGACAGCCAACATCGTCCGCGTTTCGGACCGCCAGCACCGCAAGCCCGACGACCCGGACGCGGACCCGGACGCGGACTCAGATCCCGACGCCGACCCGGACGCGGACCCGGACGCGGACTCGGACCCCGACGCCGACCCGGACGCGGACGCGGACTCACATCCGGACCCGAACCCGGCACTCGAACGCAAAGCCCCCCACACGAACCTGCACCCAGCTATTGCTGAGGCTCGGATGGCGTTGCGGCAAATCGAGCGCGTCCTTGCGCGAAGGCTTGCTCGAAACGCGTTTTGAGGTTCGGGTGCGCCTCGAGCCGCTGTTGCCAGGTGAGCACCACACTTTGCCAGGCCGATTCTCGACCCAGCCCGTAGCGTGCCAGGATGGCTTCCTGGTGATCGGGGTGCTCGGCGATTTCTGCCCGAAAATGAGCCCACTGTTCCACGGTCCAGGCGGTCGCAGCTCGTACTGCTACCAGGTGACTGCGCACGTCGCCCATTTCGCCAGAAACCGTCTTCGTTTGGTCTGGCGCGGGCCGGATCGGGATGGCTCCGGTGCCAAACTTCACTGCGAACGCGGGGCTCGACGACCGGTCACCCTCGTTTTCTGCTGACTCGGCCGGGATCTCAGCTTTGGACGGCAGCTTCGCCAGCGCCTTGCGGACATCTTTGACTCGCATCTTGGAGGTTTCTTGATGGTCTAGCGGGTCATCGCTGAAGGGTACGCCACCACGCTGATTGGTGTCGTCGGGGCGCAGAGGGCGCTGGCCGAACATGGCTTGCTCACGAAAGTCGCTTCTCGATGGCAGAGGCCCAGTCGGATTGCTTTCGGGCGGCCGGGTTATCTCGAGCCGGGCCGGCGCTGGTGCGCCGCTGCGCCGCCGCTCGAGCTCGCGCGCACAAAGCGCGCCGTATCGGGTGAGTCGGTGCATCGTGCCAGAAAGCAGATCGCGAGCCAGCACACGCCCCCAATGCTCATTGAGCTTGGGCCAGACTTCGGTCATGCCTAGGTCCGCTACAATGCGCTCGCACTCGTGGTCGGAGCGTAGCTGCAGCCTCGCCGAGACATTTGCCCAGGAATCGAAGTCATCGGGCGTCGCGTTGGGTGTCCCCGGATCCGCCATTGGGGCCATCATAGCAACTCAGACTATGGCCGTCGCTCGTGAGGCGCGGTTGTTTGGCATCGCCTCCCGATCATTTGGCCGGCTGGCCGACCTGGTCAACTCAGACTGCATCATCGACGATCCAGATCGTGGACGGGTAGCAATTGGGGATTGAACGTTTTTTCGCCCTAGTGCACCGACATCACAGCGGTCGTCGACTTGCCCGCGCCCATTGGCACGACGGCTGCTTACAGTGGAGGGCAACAACACCATGTCGGGGCGGGCTGACAGCAAGGACAGTGAGGGAGAAGCGATGCAACAACAGAGTGCCGTAGAGCAGAGCGGGTCGTCGTCGGCCGGATTGCAGACCGGCTTCGTCTCTGAGCAACGCCTCGCTGACTTGCTCTTTCGGCGGGAAGCGCGGCGAATCGGGCCTGGCTTGATCGCCTGCAGTGGTCGCGGATTTGCGCTGTGTGAAGCGGTTCGCGTGCTGGCTTGTACCGATCGAGGTCGCGATCCGTACGGGTTGGTGGGAACGGTAGAGCGGCTCGAGGAGCTGCTGAGCGCTGGCGCCAGCCTACGCGGCACGGAGATGTCGTTGGGGCGTGTTTGTTATCGAATCGAGCGTGGCGTGATGGCTTTGTCGGTTGAGCCCCGAGGTGGAGAGCAGCACTGATAGCGCAGAGTTGCAGGCAGCCTGCAACAAGGAGAACCAGCATGTCGGAGAGCAGAGCACATTATCGGAGGAGGGTTTCTGATCCGGCCGGATCGGCCGTTGCCCATGTGCGTCTAGGCTCTAGAGAGCCTCTGCCACGCCGTCCGCCGGTGTTGACCGACAGGCCTCTGTGCCACCGCGCTCTGTGGTCAGGTGGCGGCTATTTCGGCCAAGCCCCGCAATGCAGCTCGTCGTCGAATCTGCGCTATGGGGGGGCGTTCAGGACGCAGATGCGCCTGCTGACCCGTTAGCAAATTGGATAGCGGCTACTTGCCGCTGACTACGTCATTGAGCAGCGCATGAAGGCTGTTGGGATCGCCGATGTCAGCTCGTTGGCCGTTGACGTAGAAGGTCGGCGTGCCAGGGATGGCAGCGCGGTTGGCTTCGCCGAAGTCGCGATCGACCCGTGCAACTAGTTGCTTGTCATCGAGGTCTTTTTCGAACTGCGCGCGGTCGAGCCCGAGATCGGTAGCGAGCTTGATGAAGGTTGCCCGTTCGAGCGAGCTTTGATTCTTGAACAACAGGTCGTGCATTTGCCAGAACTTGCCCTGTTTGCCGGCGGCCTCCGCGGCGATGGCGGCGGGCTTGGCCTTGGGATGGAAGGGCAGGGGCATATGCTTGAACACGAAGCGCAGCTTTCCCTGGAAGGCCGTCATCATTTGGCTGATGTTGGGGGCCCATTGCGCACAGGCGGGACACTCGAAGTCGCTGAACACCGCGACGATGATCTTGGCCTTGGCAGAGCCCTTCGTGGCCGACCCGGGGTAGTCGACGCTGTGTTTGGGCCCGACCAACTTGTTGGTTGGGAGCGCAGCGGGGCCCCCTGGCGGCGGGCCACCGGGGCCGGGGCCAGGCCCGCCGGGATTGGGCAGGGCAGCGGGGAGCAATGGCGCTGTTGGCGCTGCCGGGGTCTTTGCATTATCCGCCGCACGCTCCACCAGTTGCTGATAGTGGTCCGTTGAAACAAAGGTGTAGCGACCGAACATGAACACGGTCGCGCCACCGACGATGAAGCCGGCTATCAGAGCAATCATCACGCGGTTGTCTGCTCGCGGCGCAGCGGCGGTGGTGGCAGGCTCACGACTGGTCTTGGCCCTGCTCGTTTTTCGGCTCCGTGGTTTCTTGCCGGTACTTGCTTCCGTCATGCCGAGCTCATGGTAGCGCGCATGGCTCGACGTGCCCGCAACAATCACAGCAGGCTCCCAGCCACGGACGCTGTAGGCCTTTGTATGCTGGGCCAGCCATGCTAAGCACCGTCCGATTCGCCGACCGAAGGGGGCAAGCAATGGGCAGTAGTGACGTGGCCACGCAGGCCGACGGACGGCAGATGAGGGAGTTCACCCGTGCGGTGCTCGACGACCTGAAAGGTCTGGAGCGGCTCATCGAAGCGGGACAGCTCGAGACGGGTGTGCGTCGCATCGGCGCCGAGCAGGAGATGTTCCTGATTGACGCCTCGCGGCAGCCTGCACCCATCGCCGTCGAGCTACTCGAGCTACTCGCTGGCGATGAGCGGCTCACCACGGAGCTGGCACGGTTCAATCTCGAGGCCAATCTGACGCCATTGGTTTTTGGTGGCAATTGTCTGCGACGCATGGAGGACGAGCTGCGCGAGTTGCTCGTCAAGGTGGACCGAGCGGCCGCAGAGATCGATGCGGGCGTGGCACTGACGGGGATCTTGCCCACTTTGCGCATGAGCCACCTGACGCTCGAGAACATGTCGCCGAATCCCCGCTACATGGAGCTCAATCGGGCGACCAGCGCGCTGCGCGACAAGGACTTTCACATCGTCATCAAGGGGCTCGACGAGATTGACTTCACGCACGACAACGTGATGCTCGAGAGCGCGAATACCAGCTTCCAGATTCACTTTCAGGTAGGCCCAGAGGAATTCGCAGCCTTGTACAATCTCGCCCAGGCGATCAGTGCGCCCGTGCTTGCCGCAGCGGTGAACTCACCACTGCTATTCGGGCAGCGACTTTGGAACGAGACGCGTGTGGCGCTGTTCCAGCGCTCGGTGGATGTGCGTTCGTCGACGCACAAGCGTCGCGCGAGCCCGCCGCGGGTGTCTTTTGGAAACGCTTGGATCAACGAGAGCATCCTCGAGATCTACAAGGATGACATCACCCGTCATCGGATCATGCTGTCCACAGACGATCTGGACGAGGATCCAATGAAGGTCATCGAAGAAGGCGGCCTGCCCGAGTTGCGGGCGCTGCGTATGCACACCAGCACGGTGTGGCGCTGGAATCGCGCGTGCTACGGCGTGGCCGATGGCAAAGCTCATTTGCGTATCGAGAATCGAGTCTTGCCCAGCGGTCCCACCGTCATCGACGAGGTCTCCAACGCTGCCTTCTTTTACGGTTTGATGGCCTCGTTTGCCGACGAGTATCCCCGCATCGACCACATCATGGCCTTCGATGATGCCAAGAACAATTTCTTCGCCGCTGCACGTCACGGCCTCAACGCGCAGTTCAATTGGATCAAAGGGCGCACCTTCACGGCGCGCGATCTAATCGTCAACGAGCTGCTCCCTGTGGCGCGACAAGGCTTGGAGACTCACGGCGTCGACTCCTCCGACATCGATCGCTACTTGCAGGTCGTCGAGGAGCGTGTCGAATCCCAGCAGACAGGCGCAGCCTGGGCGCTCCGCTCGATGGCAACGATGGATGATGCACCCATCGACGTGCGCATGCGTAGCATCACCTCGGCGATCAACAAGAACCAAAAGACCGGCTTGCCGGTGCATCGTTGGCCAATCGCCGAGCTGTACCGCGCTCGGGATTGGTTTCCGAGCTACCGCACGGTGGGCCAATTCATGAGCACCGAGCTGTTCACGGTGCGGCCCGGCGATCCGGTCGAGCTCGCCGCCCGCGTGATGGATTGGAAACAGGTTCGGCACATCCCGGTCGAAGATGATCACGGCAAACTGGTGGGCCTGCTGTCGTTCCGCGCGCTGCTGCACATGTTGGGCAACGAGGAAGAAAACACCAATACAGTCGTCCAAGACATCATGCGGCACGACCCGGTCCAGGCGAAGGTCGACACGCCTACCCTGGAGGCGCTCGAGGTGATGCGCCGGCACAACATCGGTTGCTTGCCAGTTGTCGATGACGACCAGCGATTGATCGGTTTGCTGACGGTTCACGATCTGCTCGAGATCGCTGCCAAGGTCCTGGAAGATTTTCTTCGTGGCGAGAATGCACTGCCCGAATCCGCGGGATCCGAAAGCTCGGGGGCCGCTTCGGGCCATTCCCTGCCCAAAGAGTGAGCAGTCGCGCTAGTCAGCGGTCTGGCCCAAAAGGGCGCTGCGGACTCGCGCGCCCCAACAGGGGCGAAAGCGCGCGCTAGCGGGGCTAGTCAGCGGGGGAGTGCAGGGTGATGAGGGTGATCTCCGCCGGGGCGCCGAGGCGCATTGGTGGTCCCCAGTAACCGGTGCCGCAGCTGATGTAGAGCTGTGTGTCGCCCAGCCGTACGAGGCCTTTGACATAGGGTTGTTGCAGTCGCACGAACAAGCCCCAGGGGAAGAGCTGGCCGCCGTGGGTGTGCCCACTGAGCTGCAAGCCGACGCCAGCACGCGCCGCCTCGATGACCTGTTTCGGTTGATGGGCAAGCAGGACGATTTCGCGCTGTGGGTCTCGGTCTCGCAAAGCTCCATCCAAGTCGGGACCATGTCCGCCTCCAGCGGCGTGATAGTCGTCGACGCCTGCCAAATCGAAGCCCTCTGGACCCGCGCCGCCGAGGGCCACGCGTTGGTTGCGTAGGGGTTGCAGTCCGAGCTCGGTGAGCTTGTCGATCCAGCTGGCGACGCCCGAGTAGTACTCGTGGTTGCCGGTGACGAAGAAGACGCCGTCGTTGGCTTGTAGCGCAGCCAGAGGTTGCACATCATCGGCCAAGCGGCTCACTGACCCATCGACCATGTCACCGGTGATGACGATGGCGTCCGGGCCTAGCTCGTTGACCTGCGCTACTACGGCTTGGAGCCAGCTTCGTCCGAGCGTGGGGCCGAGATGCAGGTCAGTCAGTTGCACCAGGCGGTATCCCGACAGGCTCGAGGGAAAGCGGTCGAGCGTGACGTGGACGTGCTTGATGTGGGCTGGGCACCGCGCCGCGTAGGTCGCCCAGATGGCGGCGAGCCCACAGACCGTAGCTACCGATGCGGCGTGGATGCGTGCCCGCAGCGGGTCGGCGAGCCAGAATTGGGCGAGCCAGCGAAGTGGTTCGCTGAACATCAGAGCGAACAGCAACAAGGCGAGTGTCCCAAACCACACATAGGCGAGCCAAGCGGCAGACCGGCCCCATGGTGGGCCGAGCATGCGACCGAGCAGGATGCCGACTGGAGTGAGCACCGTCAGCGCGATGAGCACGACGCCGAGTGTCAGCGTAGTAGGGGCCGCCAGCTCTGGGGCGCGGACCAGGCGCTGGTAGACGTAAAAGTGAATTGCGCCGATGGCGAGCGCCATCACCGTGACGAAAACGGCGAAGGATACGAGCTGTCTGCCGGCAACGCGCGTGGCGGCGCGGGTCAGCTCGTCAGTTTTGCTCGGCGATGGCGCGCTGCTCATGAAACCACGGACCGATGTTGCGCCTGACTGCAGCCAATTGGAAAACTAGTACGTTCCCCCGGGCACTTTGGTCGTCGGTGCGTACTGACCGAAGGTATTTCCATCGCCTTTGGCGGTCGGGTTTGCCTGGCCCACCTGGACGACCACGCTCGCAAAAGCAGCGGGCTTGAAGCCCTCGTCGGGGCCGTTGGAACGCGTGATGTAGTTCATGCCGAGGCCGGCGAGCAGACCGATGCTGGTGGTGTTGCCGCCTTCGCCGAGGATGGGCACGGTGGGCGCTACCCCGATATAGGTCATCAGGCCCAAACGTGAGTCGCCCAGATCTTGGACGAAGCCCCCGACTTGGAAGGCGATGGGGAAGGCCTTGCGTTCGACAGGATCGTAGCTATCCATGGCAAAGGCGATTCCAACTGCGCTCAGGATGTTGCGGGTGATGAGCGGCCGCTCCACCCAGGGTGCCCGGGTGACTTGGATCGTGGCCAGCATCGCTGGCACCGTGAAGTAGCCCCGGAAACAGCTTCCGGCGCCCTCGACCGTCTCGAAGTTCGATTCGCCGCACAGCGGAGCCGAGTAAATGGTCACCGAGCCGATCAGCCGCCGCAGCTGTTCCTTGGTAGCAGTCGACTTGCCCTTGCGTGCGTAGCGAGCCGCGTCACTGAGCATCACCACGTTTCCCTCGGCGCTCATCGGATCGCTGTAGACCTCGAGTAGCAGCCGCGATTCACCTGAGAACCCAGCGCTCAAGGGAGGAAGGCGAAAGACGGAGTTGTTTGGCGTGACGATCCAAGCTTTGTCATCGATGAGCTTGGTCTGCACCACCGTGTCGGTGCGCGTCAGCCGCACGCGCAGCGCTAGGGGCGCCACGAGTCGACGCTTCGTCTGGCCAACCAGCTCGATGCGGCAGTTGCCTCGCCGAAGTGGCTCAGGCCCCAAAATCAAGCCCTGGTGCACCATTGATTGCCCATGCGGCGTGCTGGCCGGCATGGTTCGGTGCCGACGAACGAAGGGCACCTTCGGTGCTGGTGCTTTCTTGGGTGGGCCCTGTTTGCCCTTGCTCGGGGCGGCATGGCCCGGGGGCGTCTTTTGTCCAGGCAGGGACTTGCCCGGGGGCGTCTTCTGCCCAGGAAGCGTTCGTGGCGGGCCTTTCTTGCCCGGCTTCGGCAGTGGGATCCCCCCTCGTCCGGTTCTGGCCTTCCGCAAGACCGGCCCGCAGTCGACGATGAGCTCGTCGGAGCGCGGGTCGGGAAAGAGCATGGCTGGGCCGTCTGCACTGACCAAGTCCTCTAGTGGGGGCACGCTCACACGGAACGTGACGCTGACCACATTGCCCGCCGCCGGTGCGTCCAGGTTGAAGGCAGTAACCCGGACCCAGCCGCCCGACGGGAAGACCCGCAGCACGCGACCATCGGACTTGCCGCAAGCGCCTGAAGCCACATGATAAACAGGCACCGCGAAGGCGCGCTGGAAAGGCTGCACACGGGCGTTGCCGCAAGCGTCGGTAACGGCGATGTACTGGAAATGGGCCATCTCACTGGTGCGCGGCCAGCGCAAGCCTAGGCGCAGCTCGGCAGAATCTGGAGTTGGCGTAGAGGGTCGCTTGTGCGAGCAGAGGGGTACTTTGTCGTGGAGCTTGGCGTGGAGCTTGGCGCGCTGCTTGATCGGCTTGTAGGCGCACATGTGACGGTAGGAGCGCCGGCCGAGCAGGACGGGGTCGAACAGCAACTTGCCGCCCGCAGTCAACTTGTCACCGGTGGGCTTCCAGATGGTCAGCGGAAGCGGTTGGGTGGGCGTCTGCAGCTTGATCGAGCGCAGCATGTGGTCAGCTTGTTGGAAGCTCCCCTCGCCAGCAGCTCCGGTGACCGATCCCGTGGGCAAGGTGAGCTCGCACCCGCCGGAGCAAATCCAGGTCCTGGCGCCACGGCGCGCGCCCTCGATGGGACGCGGATCGGTGCCGAAGACATGCATCCATACCTTGTCGGCCCCGGGGAAGATCTCGGCAGCTGCCTTCGCTTCGGCCGCGTTGGTTCCCGATGCGCCGGGGATGCGCAGCACGCGGACAGCGCCCTTCCAATTGTCCGCGAGGACGACCGAAGCCCCGGGCGCTTTGGTCGGTGCCGGGATTGGAGCAGCTGTGGGGGGCGGTGGTGGGGCTGGAGCGCCATCAGCGGGCTGCTGGCCAACAGCAACCGAGCTGAGCAACAGAAAAGCGATCGCCGAGGTCAGCGCGACGCGCGTTCGAACATGGGCTTTGGGTTTCATCAAAGGCCTTCGGTGACGGTGAGCAGCTCGGACTTGCACACCGGTTTTTCGTGAAGCTCAGGGGCGATGAGGATACGGGCGTCACCGGCTTTGAGCGGCTCGATGGTCAGTAGCTTGGCGGTGTCCCCTTTTTGCGGGAGCTGCGCGGTTGGAAATTCGGGCTTGAGGATCAGCGGCTTGTCACTGGTCACATCCACAGTGAAAGATACTTTGTCGAGATCTGCGTCGAATGCGCTGATGGCGATGGCAGCGACGCTGTTGCCAGCCGTCAGCTGGGTCTCTTTGGTGACGACCCGCAACAAGCGTGGCTCCGGCGCTACCGTGAGGCTCGTCTTGTTGCTGAGCGCGCCGGAGCTGTAGCTGAGCTCGACTCCGCTGCCGCCGATGTCGCTGAAGCAAAAATAGAACTTGGGCGAGCGACCCAGCTCGTCGAGCTGCACGCGAAGCCTGCTGTCGCGCGGGGCGGGGCAAGTTGGATCGAGCGTTACAAACGCTTCCGGATGCAGTGTTTCGATGATGACGGGTGCATGATTGATGACTGTGGGATTGGTGGATGGCGCGCTGGCGCGAACCTCTGCCTCGCGAACCCGCGTGGTGCCCTCGGGCCACTTTTCGAACCCACTGTCGGGCAGCGGCTCGAGGATGCACTTGAGCGCGTTGAAGCGCGCAGGCACCTTGTTGCCCTCCACACCCTCCATCAGCATCGTGAAGCTGGTCGTTCCGGTGGGCAAGCCGGCAGGGCTGACCGTGATGGACTTCTTGTCGTTGGTGCGTCCGGCGATGCTGAGGGTTACCGGACCGGAAAAGTCCGACTCGCTGCGAACCCAAAAGCTGGCGAAGCCGTCTTCCTGGGCCGTGCATCGAAAGGAGCCACTGAGCTGCTCACAGCTGTCGTCGTCGGGCAACAGAAGCAGCGACTGCGGCGGGTCGAGCTGGACATCGACGTAGGCGCCGTGATCCGGTGAGTTGCCGCTGCTCATGTAGAGCTGCACGCGTTTCTCGTAGGGTTTTTGGCGTGGCAAGACTGGCTTGCCGTCCTCGTCCAACACATCTGCGGCGTAAATTGCGGTTGTGTCCATCAAGATGGCCACAGAAGCGCCAGTAGCCAATGGATGGTTGTCGGGTACGCAACCGGGCCCCCCAGCGAGTAGCGCAGCTCCCAACAACAGAAAGCCGCTACTGGAGAGGCTCAGCCCTCGTACAGCTCGGAGTATTCGGTTCCGAAAGGATGTCGGTGCCAGGCTAGCAGCCGTTGCAGGAATCCCGCCTCGTCGGTGTACTCGCATTCCCCATGTTCCCAGTCGGTATGAAAATCGCTGGTTCCGGTGGCCGCGTCGACCGACAGCGAGTGGGCGACCACGTCGTCATCGTCGTGGTCGAGCTCGCCGTCGACTTGGCCTTTTTGACAGATGGCGACCTCACCACTGCCCGCATAGATGTTGATCGTGATCATGTTCGGCTCTCCCGCTTGTTTGTTGGTCTGGGACGTCTTCCCTCCCTCGCTTGGCGTGGGGGGCTGTTCAGCATGGGCTGCCCGCCCAGTCGAATCGACATACTTTTCCAGTACTGCGATCGGAACGCGCGCTACGCGCCCACCGGGCAAAGGAATTGTGAACATCGGCTCGTCGTTGCGGGTGTCGGCCATGGGATCTCGCTCGGCGTTGGAACCAGAAACGTGGGGTAGCATACTCCGACAGGCCGGTCTTCGCGAAGCGTGCTCGGTTCTGGCTCAAAAAGGTCACAGGGGAGTATGACGCGCCAGCGTGGCAAAGCATGCGTTGGGAAGTTGCTTCGATGAGCGATTCGGGCCTCGCGGCATAAATCTGCCCACGTTGTCTGTCGCGATTGTCGATATCGTGGGTTGAAGACGCGTGAGGGTTGGCGCAACATGGCCGCAGTGGGCACACCCTCACAGACCGCATACGACCGGGTCGGCATGCTGTATGCCGGCAAATACAAGATCTTACGACTGCTCGGTTCGGGCGGCATGGGCAATGTGTACGAAGCTGAGAACACGGCGCTGGGCAAGCGCGTTGCGCTCAAGTTCCTGCACATGTCAGCTCAATCGGATGAGACCTCGCTGGCGCGATTTCAGCGCGAGGCGCGGGCCATCAGCGCAGTCGAAAGTACCCATATCGTTCAAGTCTTCGATTGGGGGCAGGACGACACGGGGCAGCCATTCTTGGTCATGGAGCTGCTCGATGGTCGCGATTTGGGCGAGCGCATCAAGAAGCTGGGACGACTGCAGGTCGCCGAGGCGGTGCGCTTTGCAATCGAGGCCCTACGAGGGTTGCGCAGGGTCCATGCGGCGGGCATCGTGCATCGCGATCTCAAGCCCGAGAACTTGTTTCTGACGACCGGCGATGATGACCAGCTGCACGTCAAGATTGTCGATTTCGGGCTCAGCAAGCTCATGGAGCAGCCAGAAAGCCTGCTGACCGACTTCGAAGTCTCGGCCAAGCTGACTCAGAAGGGGGCCATCGTTGGCACGCCGCTCTACATGTGCCCGGAGCAAATCGAGGGCGTGGTCGAGCTCGATCACCGCGCGGATCTGTGGGCGATGGGCACCATCGTCTACGAGATGCTCAGCGGGGCGCCCCCCTTCATGGATCGTTCCTATGCACGTTTGGTGATGGCTATTTGTCAGCGTGATGCTCCGGATTTGGCGGGCATCAACCCTGCCGTGCCTGCTCCGCTGATCGAAGTGATCAGCGGAGCCATGAAACGCGATCGCGAGCAACGCTATCAAACGGCCGACGAGATGTTGACCGCGCTGAGCGCTCTGGTGCCCATGCTCGGAGCGCAGGTCCGTATCTCCTCCTCGGGCGCACCCCCTTCAGAGACCAAGCGTTCCGAGGATGGCCAGGTCGCGGAAGCGGTGGTGCCTGCTGCGGCGGTGGTTGCGCGCGCTACGCCCTCTCCTCTGCCGAGCGCTGCGGCCGCTGCGCCAAACCCGAACAAGGCGCCGTCGTCCGACGGGGGCCCGCTCGATGCGACCATCGCTGCCCACACCCGCGGGGCAGCCACGGTCTGGCTAGCGGATGCCCCGCTGTTCTCGATATGGCGCGGTGACGTCGACTCGCCCGACAGGCTGCGCATCGAAGCGCGTGATGGCAGCGTGCGGGACTTGCGCCTCGAGCCGGTGGGTCTGCTCAACCTCGGACGGGTTGCGCAGGTAGGGAGCGAAGTCAACCAGCTGGTCTATCCCGATGTGGCTTCCCGACTCGCTGCCCGCCTCGAGCATGATGGCCACCGCTGGTGGCTGAGACGACGAGAAGAGTGCTCCGTTCCCGTTCAGGTCGGCACGCGCAACTTGGCCCGTGGTGAGGCAGGTCCTTTGGTGCATGGTACCTTCCTCACGGTCGGTGCCATGCGCGCGACGATGGTGGATCGGCGCTATGTCTCGCGGCAGGTTCCTTCGGGAACAGTGGATCCAGCATCGGGTTTGCTGGCGCGCGGCGGGCTCGAGCAAGAAGTTGCAACCGCGCTGCAGCAACAGGGCGCATTTGGCCTGGTGCTCCTGCATCTGTTTCCTCATCAACCAGATGCGGCCGCCCCTTCGATGAACGTTCGCGTGGCGGTGGCTGTGCACAAGTCGTGGCCCAGCTATGTGATTGCCAGGGACACCGAAACGGTTGCGCTGCTCGTACGCGGAGACGACGAGGCATACGTCGAGCATGGTCGCAAAGCAGGAGAGATTGCCACGGAGCTCGGGGCCAAAGTGCTCTCGGTGGGCTACTGGCCGCTCAAGGGCGAGGCTGCCAACGCTGGCAGCGAGGTCGAGCTGGCCCTCAACGCCATCGAGGCTGCGGCTGGTCCCGGTGGGGAGGGCGCTGCGCGGGTCGTTGCACTTCGCGACAAGCAACGCTTCCAGCTTGGCGCGGCGGACGTCGTGCTGGCCCGTGCCCGTGAGCCCAAGCAGCAGATGTTGCTATTTGGCATCGAGGAGCAAGCGGCCCTGGGCCGCATCGGGCCGCAGGTCATCGGGGCGCTCGAGCAGGAGCTTGCCGCCATCATCAAGACCCAAGTGGGGCCAGCGGCCAGCTTGGCGCGACTGGCTCCAGGTGTGATCGGCGCCTGCGTTCCGCGTAAAATCGCCGCTGCAGCGCTCGGCGTAGAGGTGCAATGCGAGTGGCATGCCCGGCCGCCGGTCACCGATGGCAAGCTCGAGCTCCCTCGCACGCTGTCGTGGGAAGAGGCGCTCGATGACAAGGCGCAGCAGCGCGCCGACGAGCTGTCACGGGAGTGTGCAGATGCCCATGGCGTGCTCAGTGCGCTCAGCGGCGGCTTGCCCTATCCCATCGCGGGTCGGGTTCACGCTGCCATTAGTGCGGTCAGTGCTGTCGAGCGCGTCAAGATGCTGTTCGACGTCCTCGAGGGCACCTGGCGCATGATCGCGGTGGTGCTCGCGGCGGCCTATTTCGCGCGCGGCGCCGACGCCGACCATTCCGCCGTCCAAGCGTTCCACGAGCGGGTCAAAACGCGGGCAGGGTTGCCGCTCGGCTCTTGGCGTGAGCTGGCCCGTCTCGCCGCCAAGGGCTTCCGCGGTAAAACCGACCCAATCGGTGTGCTGGCCAAACAGCTCTTGGGCGTCAAGCTCGCTGACAATCAGACCTTCGATACGCTCAGCAACTTGATGCACAACGAGCGAAACAGCTTCGCGCACGGCCACTACAACGAGGCACGTGCCGCAGCTGATGTGCACGCATTCGAGCAGATGACCCGCACCATTTTGCGGGCGCTTCGACCACTGTGCGCCTGGACTTTGGTGACGGTGCAGCGGACGGAGCCCGATCTGTATGGCGAATCGCAAACTGTCGAGTTCATCGATCACACGGGTCCTTACGCCACTGGGGCCCGCCGCCGGTTCGGGTTCACCAGCCCCATTCGCCTGGCGAACGTCGTGTATCTAGCGCGTTGGCGCGACGGCTTGGTGTTGCCGCTCGAGCCCTTCGTACGCCGGCTCGCTAGTGACGATCGCTTCGAGCTCTATTGGATGGACCACTTGCCGCGTGCAGGTCCCTGCAACATGAGCGCCGTGGTCAGCGGTGATGACCTACAATCTCCGGTCGACCCCCGCCGCTTGCCGCCACTGTTGCGTAATCTCGTGGCTGGTTCGTGAACGAGGCTTGGTACGGACCAGGACTCGCGTTCGAGTGCAGCGGTTGTGGCGACTGTTGTAGTGGCGCTCCAGGGGCCGTGTGGGTCAACGCCGATGAGATCGCGCAGCTCGCGCAGTATCTCGAGCTGACTCCACGGCGTTTCGAGCACCAGTACATGCGTCGACTCGGGCTGCGCAACGCTTTGCATGAGCGTGCCAGTGGAGATTGCGTATTCTTCGATCCCTGCGAGCGGCGCTGCATCGTCTACCCGGCGCGGCCCGTTCAGTGCCGGAGCTATCCTTTTTGGGATGGGCTCATCGAGGACAAGCAAAGCTGGGCACGGTTGCGGGATGGTTGCAAAGGCGCTCAACGAGGACAGCGTGTGGTTGCTGCGGTCGAAATTCGACGACGAGCGGAGCGACTACGAAGCGCTCGCGGCGACACACGCAAGTGAGCGCCACGCCGATAGCGGAGCCGGGGCCGGCGTAGTAGGTTCGGTTGGTGCTCCGCATGGGGCGGGTGCGAGGTTGGCATGGCCGACAAAGAAAGCTCCGAACGCAGCGCAGGTGATGTGCTGGACGGTCGTTACCGGCTGATCGAGCGGCTTGGTGAAGGCGGTTTCGGTGATGTCTGGCGGGCAGAAGAGCTGCTTCCCGACGGCATGCCGCTGCGTGAGGTTGCGCTCAAGCTCCTCAAAGCGCATGTCGCTCAAAGCTCGGAGTGGACCGAGGAGGCGCGCATCATCGCATCGCTCCGCCACCCTGCGCTGGTGACCATTTATGCAGCGGGGCTGCTCAATGAGCCAGACAGACAGCTGCCCTTTGTGGCCATGGAGCTGTTGATCGGCGAGAGCTTGGCTGCCTATGTCGAGCGTGAGGAACAGGTCGCATGGCGCCGGGTCCTGGCCTGGGCGCGTCAGGCGGCTGCCGCTCTCGACGAGATCCACCGCGCTGGTGTCGTGCACTTGGATTTGAAACCGGCGAACCTCTTCTTGGTCGAGGACGGTGGGATTCGGGTGCTCGACTTCGGCATCGCCCGGCAGGGGCGCGGGCGCGGGCCGGTGTACGTTACCGATACCGAAAACGTCGACGAGATGTCGACGGCTGCGTTCATGGTCGCGCACGAGAGCGCCCAGCGCCAAGCGGACAAGACGAGCAGCGGCACGGGAACCATGTCGCACACGGTGATGGGCACGCCGGGATTCATGGCGCCCGAGATCTTCGAAGGAGGAGAGGCGACACCAGCGAGCGATGCTTATGCGCTCGCCAGCTGCATCGTGCAGCTCACCACTGGGCGGTTGCCGCAGCAGATTACCGATCGGCCCGCCAAAGATGCCAAGACGCGCATGCAGGCCTGGATCAGCGACGTGCAGAGCGCCACGGTTCGCGGACTGATTCGCGATCTGAACGCCGAGCCTTTGCCAGCTGCGCTCAAGACCTTGCTCGAGCGTTGGCTGATGCTCGATCCTGCTGCTCGGGATATCGAGCAGGGGAGCTTGCGCGAGCAGCTCGACGTACTGTGGCAGTGCCCTCAAGGCCCGCCGGTCAATCCCTACCGTGGCCTGGCGCCTTACGGCATCGAGGATGAGGGTAGGCTCTTTGGTCGCGATTCGGACACCCATCGCGTAGCCCATGAGCTTGCCCACCACCCCTGCGTCGTGTTGCAGGGCGCTTCGGGCATCGGTTTGCGCTCTCTGGCGCTGGCTGGTTTGGTGCCAGCGCTCGGACGCGCGAGCGCCGACGATCGTGAAGACTGGTGCTGCTGTTTGGTGCATCTCGACGACGATCCGGACGCCGCGCTGCAACGCAGCCTCGACGGTTGGCTCGACGAGCAAGGCCAAACCGGCAGCCCGCTAGGCGATGGCGGTGGCGAAGATGAGCACGAACAAGAGGATGACGCCCAAGCCGATCGCCTGCTCGGTCGGCTACGCACCTGGGCAGCAAGCAGCAAGCTAGGTGTGGCGGTCGTGCTCGATGATCTCCACGCATTGCTCGAGGCAAAAACGGTCGATCAGGTCATGTCCTTCGCCGCAGCGCTCGCGGGCGGCATTGAAGGTGTGCGCTTGATCGCGACGTTACGCGAAGAGCATACAGAGGAATTGCTCAAGCGCGAGCCGATAGGTAGTGCGTTGCGTCCCTGGTTACGCTTCATGAGCCCACCCCCGATGAGCGCGGCTCGCGACATCGTTTGCGGACCCGCTTTGCTCGTGGGCGCCAAGCTCGAAGGGGTCGACTCGGTCGTCGATGAGATTCAACGGGAGCTTGCCGCTGACGGCAGGCGGTTGCCGCTGGTTTCCATGGCGCTGCAAATGTGGTGGCAGCGAGCCGAGGGTGAGCTGCCGACCGCGGCGTCGTACGAGGAGCTGGGGGGCGTGGCCGGTGCGATGGCGGCGAAGGCCGACACTGTGATGGCGTCGCTCGGTGAGGAAGGGCGGAAGGTCGCCAATACGCTGCTGCTGCGGATGATCACCGCTGACGGTGACCTGCTTCAGGTTCCTCAGCGTGAGCTCGTCAGTTTCGCTGAACGTCCCGCAGATGCCCGCGCCGCATTGGCCGAGCTGGTTGCAGCGCGGCTGGTGTGGCGTCGCGGAGGCGATTTGCGCATTGGCCATCCAGCCTTGGTCGAGCGGTGGACACATTTGCATGACCTGCGCCTTCACGACATCGACCGGCTGACATTTCTAGAACAATTGCGCGAGGCAGCGCGCCGCTGGGTCACTTCCGGCCACAATCGTCGCGAGCTTTGGAGCGCAGACCGCTTGCGCGAGTTGCGACGGCGCTACGATGAGCTGCGTGAAGATATGGGCGCTGACGAGCGGGCTTTTGTCCTCGCCGTCCGCGCTGCCGCGCGAACCCGCTGGCTGATTCGGGCTGCGGTGAGCACCTGCGTCATCGCTGTGGTGGTAGCGGCGTTTTGGTTCGAGCAGACGATGGCGGAGCGCGCCCGACAACAACAAGTCAAGCTGGAGCAAGCGCGCAAGGCCGAAGCGGTGGGTCGCATGGTGACCCGTTCGCGCAGGACGACCGATCCTTATGTTCGGGTAGCGCTGCTGGCAAAAGCCATCGAACGAGGCTCGCATGATCCGGTGTTGCCGCTCGAGCTTCTCAGCGGCGCCCACGGCTTGTTGCCCGCCCAATTCCTCACCCTCGAGTCGGTCGCCCAGCCGAGCATGCCGTGGGGTGAACGCTGGCTGCTGGGTGGCCGAGGAGCAGTGGCCTCCATCTTTGATTTTCAGCCACCAGGGGGCAAAGGCTGGGCGCCGCTGCACCACCGTTTTCGGGCGCATGCGCAAGGAATGTATGACTTTCAGCCGTTCGCTTTCGATACGGCTTTCGTGAGCCGCGGGCTCGATGGCGAGCTTCGGGTCTGGCGATTACGTGACGATGGCGCGGTGGTGCTGGCCGCAGTTTCACCAATGAAGTGCGTTCGCGGGCTGGGCGCGCTGCAGGTCGCAGCACGCGCGCCGGTAGTGGCGTGCCCCACAGAGGCAGGCGTGGCGCGCTGGGATTTGCGAGCCGCTGACAAGGTGAAGGTGGATGCCTTCAAAGGGCGGCCGTTGCATTTGTCTGCCGACGGCCGCTGGCTGGCGGCTACGCGACGCGACAAGCTTCTGCTGTGGAATGCGGACGCCGGCGAGCGCACCATCATCGAGGGGCGCTTGCCGCCCATTGTCGCGCGTTTCAGTCCCCGCGACGAGGTGGTCGCGGTCGTACGGCAAGCATTTGGTGCTGAGAGCGACCGGCCCGCCGTGGTCGAGTTGCTCGAGCTGCCATCTGCGAAACGAGATCAAAGCACTGAGCCGCGTCGTCTCAAACGCTTCTTCAGTTACATCCGCGAGCCAGCGAGCGCCCACTGGGCGCCGAGCGGCGTGGACTTGGCGGTGTGCAACGCATCGGCCGAGGGCCGCTGGTACTACTTGCGCAAAGGGGAACGCCCCGCCGCGGACGGGCCTGCTCCGAAGCAAGAGCGTGCTTGTCGGACCGCTGGCAAGACCTGGCCGAAGAAGCTCAAGCGCATTCTCGACTACGGCGATGACCTGGGACGCAGCCTCGGGCCGCGGCGCTACCAGAGCGGCTGGCGCCTGGAGGATGGTCGCTTGCTCACGCAAGACCTGGTGATGTTCGATCCGAACGACAAGCGTCTGGCCAGGCTGCTCCAATTCCGGGATGACGGCGGCAAAGTCATGCCCCTTGGCTCCTCCGCCGCGGTGATTCGTCTCGGCGATGATCGCGTTGCTTGGCAAGTGGACGACACCGTACGCATCTATGACAACAAGGGGCACGAGCATCTCGAGCGCAAGGGGCGACTGCTGGCGTATTGTCCCGACGGCAGGTTGCTGGCTTGGCGCCGCGCGGGAGACTCCAAGTGGGCGCTGTTCGAGGCGCTACATGACACTCCGGTCGTCGAGGTGATGCGTGAGCCTGGGTTTGTTCTAGGGGCCGATCCTGGCTGTCATCGAGTGCTGTTCCAGTTTCTCGATGGGACGCTCGCTTCAGTCGAGCTCGACGACAAGTCTGCGCCGGTCAAAGCCAAGCCACTGGCTTCTGCTTCAGGTAGCTATGCGCTCGACGGATATGTCTACGACCTGCGACCAAGCCTCGGCGGCGAACGTCCTGCACCAAATGCGACCGTCCGGGGCGAGACGGTGCCCGTTGGAGTTTGGTTGGCGTTTTCCGGGGGCGCTATCGTTCGTGTAGATGGTCCCACAGGGCGGATTCGCCCCTACGGCCACGCCAGCCCGCGCGCCACGACGATGGCCGATGGGCCGCTGGCCGGCGACTTGGTGTTCGCCGACGATACCGGCGTGAAGCTGCGCTTGCCGGGCGGCTCCTTCGACAGGTTGCTGCGTCTTCCGCGCGATGATCGCCAATGGCAGGACATTCGCGTTCTTCCTGGCGGACACACGGCGCTGCTTGCTTGGGCACACGGCGTGATCATGCTCGATCTGGCGCGCGGCGACGTTCTCGGGGAGCTCGAGACACGCGAGCGCGGCCGAATGGCGACATGGGACAAAGAGGGCTCGGTTTTGCTGTGGCCGTTTTCGTTTCAAGGCAGGCCGCGAGGTGATGTCATCCCCATCAGCCCCGCGCTGGTTCGACGGGTGGCCAAGGCAGCCTCCAACCTCATCGCCAAGCAACAAAAGACCGGCCACTCGGCCATCAGGCTCAGTCAACCGACGGCCAAGTCACGATGATCTTCGCCGACACCCATCGGGTTGCCGCGGGGCCCCGGAACGGCGAAGCGGAGAACTCTCGAACGACACATTCTGCGGTCTTTTCGTAGCGCTTGTCGGAGGTGGTCGCCCCTACGCTGGCGGGAGCCACGGTGCCGTCACCACGTATGGTGAACAGCAAGGTGATGGTGTCCGGCGGAGGCGGCTGTCCGTCGGGGCCAGGGCACTTACGCATCAAGTTCCAATAGATCTGCTCGCGAGCGGCGCGCTCGATTGCTGGGGAGCTCAACAATGGCTGAATCGAGAGCTTGCCCATGCGAGCGTGATGCTTGGACGGGCCGCTCGACGTCGTCGCCGAGGCTGATGCGACCACACCCGTGTCGCTACCAACCAGCGTTCCGCCGTCGGGACCGGTCGCTGCAGGGCGTTTCTTGGGAACGCGAGCCAGCAGCTCATCGAGCGCGCTGCGGTCCGGTTGCTGCACGATGGGCAGTTGTGGGCGTTGGGTTGTGGCAGGCGCCGGTGTCTGATCGACGCCGCCTGCATCGAGGCTCTTGCTCCCATCCGCGCAGGCGGCGAGGAGCAGTGCGGCAACAACCATCCAGCGCATGGGCGGGAGCTTATCACTGTCTTCGAAGTTATGTCCGCTGCTTGCAGTGGCCGCCGGGTGCGGCACTGGGTCACTGGCGCAAATCGCGCCGACGTATAGGCAGCATGGTCTGGCTGCGCTAATGCCCAGAGCGTCCGTGCGCCAGCTCGCCATCATTTTGCGAAACGCTCGCCGCTCCTTCCGCGGCTCGATCGGGATGCGCCTGGTCGTGGTGATCGCCATGGCGGTGCTGACAGGTGCGACCGCCGGTCTTCTGCCTGCTGTCATTGGCCAAGCGGTGGCTGTAGTTGCCAACACCGGAGCTGCGGCCAAGGTGCCGCCCGGTGGCCTTGCACGCTTGGTGGCCGCGATCATGCCGACCGGCTCGGCGTGGGGCGTGGTGGCGTTGACCTTGGTGGCCACGATGGTAGCGGTGGGGATTGGCGTGCTGTCGAGCAAGCTCGGCTCGGCGCTGTCGGGCGATGTGACCGCTGCGGTGCGGGTGGAGTTGATGGGCGCAGTGCTCGGTGCTTCGGCGCGCGACGTGGCGGCCGTTGGCGAAGAGATCGCCGCCCCCAAACGTCCACCAGGCATGGCTCCAGCTGCGACCAAGACGCCGCCAGGAAAGGCGCCGCCAGGAGCCAAAGCGCCGCCAGGAAAAGCGCCGCCAGGAGCCAAAGCGCCGCCTGGCAAGGCGCCGCAGGACTCGGGGGCTGCCCGGGCTGCAGTGGTGAGATTGGCGGTCTCGCGCGAGGCCGCCATGGTGAGCGATTTCTCTGTGTCGGTGCTGACCGGCTTGCCCCAGTCAATCGCCACGTTGCTCGTGCTGGGCTATGAGTTGGTCAGCGCGGGCGCCTGGATCGTGCTGGTCGGCGGGGCAGGGTTGTTCATTTTTTCGCGGGTGCTCGGCGATCGCGCTTCGCGTCGGGTGGGGCTGTCGCGGCGGGAGCTTCAAAACGCTGATGCAGTGGTGTTTGGCACGCTGCAGGAGACGCTGGCGGCGACCGAGGATTTACAGCTCTGGGGTGCGCGCAAAGAGGCGGTCGAAGAGTTCGCCACGGTGGCGCATGCATGCGCCGCAGCGCGCGCACGTTTTGCCTCCGTGTTGGCCGTGTCGGGCCAGATCAAGAGCGTGTTTGCGGCCATGTCACCACTACTCATCGTGGTGGCCATGCAGCTCGGAGGGCGGGATTTCGAGGCGGGCGAGGTGGCGACTTTGCTGCTGCTGGTGCCCTTGCTGATGGCGCGGCTCCAAGCGATCGACGGGATCCGGCAGGGCTTGATTGAGCGCGAGCCCGTCATCGCCGCCGCCTTACGCTTGATGACCCTCGAGCAAGCTCCCCCTCGGGCGGAACAAGCCCAAACGATTTGTCTCGACGATGTGGTCGGCCAAATAAGCTTCGAGAAGGTGTCCTTCACGCCCCCTGGAGCATTGGCGCCGGTGATCGACCAGATTTCACTCGAGATCCCAGCAGGCGGAATCGTCGCCATCTGTGGGCCTTCGGGATCGGGCAAGAGCACGTTGCTTCGACTGCTGCTGCGCCTCGACGATCCCGATGAAGGGACAATCTTGCTCGATGGAAAAGACGTGCGGCTCATCGAGCCCGCGCAGCTGCCAGCGCTCTTCGGTGTCGTGCGGCAGCGATCCCAATTGCTCGAGCGACCTGTGCGCACCAACCTCGGGATCGGCCTCGAGCCGAAGCCGGCCGACGAGGCCATGCGCGCTGCGCTCGGACAGGTCGAGCTCGAAGAGCTGGCTGACAGCGGCGCCGAGAGCCGCAGCCTCGATACGGCGGTACGCAAGAACCCGCCAAATTTCTCGGGGGGCGAAGCGCGCCGCTTGCTGCTCGCGCGCATGTTGTTGGGCGACGCACGGGTGTGCGTGCTCGACGAGCCAGAGGCGGGGCTGCCCGGCGGCACCGCTGAGCAGATTCTGTCTACCATCGTCGCGCAAGCTGCCGGGCGCACCCATTTGGTGGTCACCCATGCGCCGCAACTGCTCGCTTCGGACTTCACGGTCGTGCTCGAGGCCGGCAAGCTGGTGGCTCAGGGCACCCATGAAGAGCTGCTCGCCGC
>CAZRGL010000106.1:0-22516 GCA_964599485.1 uncultured Polyangiaceae bacterium | reverse complement strand
ACGCGGGGGTCATGCCGCACGTGCTGAAGCGAATGCAACGCCCATTGTTGCGCCTCGTGTCTCACGGCATGGCGATCGTCATCGGTATCGCAGCGGGGCTCGGCGCGACCTCACCCGTCACCACCATGCTGTTCGGCTGGGGCGTGCGTCGCCCGCTCTGGTCACTCTACACCAGCTTGTTGATCGCCACCTTGTGGGTGCTCGCCATGGTCACCTACCAACAGCTACGCCTGCGCGCACGCAAGGTCGAGCGCCGCGCTCAGCATGCACGACAGGCCGCGTTGAAGGCACGGCTGGCAAGCTTGATGGCGCGCACCAATCCCCACTTCTTGTTCAACAGCCTCAACACCGTAGCGGGCTTGATCGGCGAGGACCCCGAGCGGGCCGAAGAAGCGGTGGTGCGACTGGCCGAGCTATTTCGCTACACGCTCGACGCCTCGCGACAAGCACGTGTCAGCGTGCGCCAAGAGCTCGACGCGGTGCGCGGCTACTTGGAAATGGAAGCGCTGCGCTACGCCGACCGCTTGCACTATGAGCTCGAGATGGACGATGCAGCCGCCGGCCTGCGCTTGCCGCCGCTGTGCGTGCAGCCTTTGGTGGAAAACGCCATCGTTCACGGCATCGACAACCACGGCAATAGAACCCTGAAGGTGAGCGCCCAGCTCAGCGACGACCAACTGCTGGTCACAGTATCGGATGATGGACCTGGCCCTGGCGGCTCGAGCCATGTTGGCAGCCAGACCAGTGTGGCCGATCTTCGTCAGAGGCTGCAGCTCGTGTACGGTGGTCGAGCGAAGCTGCACATGAGTGAGCGGCCGAGCGGCGGCTGCTCGGTCGTGCTGCAGCTCCCAGCGGATCCGCCATGACCATGAACGTGTTGATAGTAGACGACGAGCCGATCGCCCGACGCAGGCTCATCCGAATGCTCGACCGAATCGACGGGGTACAGGTTGCGGGGGAAGCTGCCGACGGCGAGGAGGCGCTGCAGAAGATCGCCGCCCTGTCACCGGATGTGGTCTTGCTCGATATCCACATGCCCCGGCTCGACGGCATGACCTTGGCCAAGACAGCCACGGACTTGCCGCCCATCATCTTCATTACCGCCTACAACGAGCACGCTGTCGAGGCATTCGAGGCCTGCGCCGTCGACTACCTCATGAAGCCGGTGAACGCCGCGCGGCTCGAGCAAGCCCTCGCGAAGGTACGGCGCCAACAAGTCGACTCCGAGGCGGTGATGAGCTTGCTCGAGCGAATGGCCTCGCAAAAACCAGCACGAGAGCCGGGCGACGCGTGTCGCGTATTGGTCAAACAGGGCGACACCGTTCGCATGTTCGATGCGCGGGGGATTGCCCGCTTTTACGCGGCAGACAAGTACTCCGCGTTTGTGAGCGATGGCCACGAGTACCTGCTCGAGGAGAGCTTGAACACCCTCGAACAGCGCCTCGCCCCGCACGACTTCGTGCGGCTTCACCGGGCGGAGCTGATCAATCTCAAGCAAGTCGCCGCGCTACGCAGCGATGGTGGCGGTGGAGAGGTGGAGCTCAAAGACGGTCAGACAGCGCGGGTCAGTCGTCGGCACTTGCCGATCCTCAAGCGTGCCCTGGGCATCGCGTAGCACAGCGCTCCACCAGCGAGCGACCCGCGCTTCGTTCGTCGTCAGTTGATGCTCTTGGCCAATTCTTGGATTCGTTTCGCCCACGACTTGCAGTTGGAGTCTTTGATTTTCGTGGTGCAGCTCTTGACTGCTTTGAGCACGCCTCCCCAGGCCCGCTTGCATTCCGGCGGTCGCTTGCCACAGCTGCGGAAGCAGCTTCGTTTCAGCATACGCGAGCCTTTGCGGCAGCTCTTCTTGCAGGAGGTTTTGGCTTTGCCATTGAGCTTCTTGCAGCGCGAAGCGATGCAAGTTTGCTTGCCAGACCGTTTTGCGCTTCGGCACTTCTTGCGGCACTTGCGGAACGCGCGACACTTCTGGTTGGTTGCCCGAACAGCACTACCAACGCCCCTCCAACACGAGCTGATGGCTTTGCCGCAAGTCGAGCCCTTGAACTCGTTGATGGAGTCTTCGAGCTGCTCGGCTTGGTCGATCACATCAGCGGCCATGGCCGGCGATGCGCCGAGCATGAGGGCGGCTACGATGGTCAGGATGAGTCGGATACGGTTCATGATGATCTTGGTCTCCTAGCTGTGCGGCCCAGCGACCTTGTGGTCAGCTGACTGCAAGCGCTGCTTTTCCGCAGCGCTGCGCCGCCGTTTGCCCGACCACTCAGCAGCATGCGTGCCAGTCGCTAAGCTGCCGTAACTTGACCCATCTTGGGCCGTTGTACGCCCACGCAGACAGGCGGGTGTCTCCGGCCGCGGACAGCTGTCCGCCGCGCCAGACAGCGCATTTTGCGCCCTCACCCTTTCCATCGGTCGGCCCGGTGCTACCACTCGTCGGCTCCTGACAGCCGCTCGTCTGATGGGCAGGGTCTTTGGCTCGAGGGGTGTCTAGGTTGTAGGGCAAGCCATCTTCTGGAGGTACCCATGACCGCCGCCCAACACGCCAAGACTTCCCCCATCCCGCGTCGTTTGCTCTTGCTGAAGCTGATGCTGACGCTGGCCATTGCCGCGTGCGGCGGGCAAAACAGCCCAGCCCAGCTCGACGAGCATGACTTCGACTCTTGGCAGCAAGCGGCGGCGCTGGAATGGGTCGCGGAGCCAGGCGAACAGCTTCGCTCGTGCCAAGCCACAACCGTCGAGCATGACCTCTACGTTGGCGCATTCCGAATCACGGCGCCGACCGGGACGACCCGCGTCCAGCTCTCCTACGCCGATCCGAGCGGGCCTGATGGCGCTGTTGCCTGCGACGCCGCCGAGCCGCAGCAACCCATCGTCGTCAGCGCTATTGCAGATAGCTGGGAGCTTCCCGAGCACGTGGCGCTGCATATTCCAGCCGGCAAACAGCTCCTGCTCGAGATCAGCGCGACCAATCACAGCACCACCACGCTGCAGGGCACGAGCGGTGTCGAGATTGCGTTGCGTCCGGCCACCGAAGTACAAGAGCTCGCGCAGGCCGTCGTGCTGCGGCCCAGCGAACCGACACCGGGCTTCGGCTCGACCGCACTGGCCAGCGACGGCTTTCTATTTGCGGTTCAGCCGCATATGGGACCGAGCGGCCAACATCTGCAAATAACTGCACACAGCAGCTTCTCTGGGGATGTGTCGCTCTACGACGAGGCCTATGGGTCGGCCGAATCGACCACGCGCCTGCTCGAGCAGCATGTGCCCTTGCGGGCAGGCGAGCCCATCGCGCTTCGCTGCGACTTCCAACCAGCAGCCGTAACGCCGCAGTCAACCTGGCCTGACGCGCACGCGCAGCCGAGTTGCTTCGTCATGGTCTACCACTACTGACGCAACAAACGGTTTCGGTTGCCAGCGACCGCTGGAGGCATGCACAGTGCTCGACGCCATGACGACATTTCGTGATACGGAGCAACTCTACGAGGTGCTCGACCGCTTGTTCACCCGCCTCGCGGCGGAACCGAAAGTGGCCGACGCCATGCTCGCCGGCAAGTTCGTGTTGCGCTTTCGCTACCGCGAGCCGGACGGCATAGCGACGATTGACCTGCGACAGCCTTCGCTTCATTGGACCTTCGGCGACAGTCCGCTCGAGCCGGATCTCGAGATGATTCAGTCAGCTGACACCGCCCACCAGTTCTGGTTGGGCAAGCTGAACGTCCCCCGCGCCATCGCCACCCGTCAGGTGGTCTCGCGGGGCGCCGTAGCAAAAGCGCTGAAGCTCTTGCCGGCTGTCAAGCCAGCGTTTCCCATCTACGCCGAAGTGCTCGACGAGCTCGGTTACGAGCAGCTGTTGCCGCGTGAGGACAGCAAGCAAGAAGGTCTCATCGATCGAGCCGTGCGCGCCGCAAAAGGGCTGGGTGAAACCCTGTTGCAGCGTGGCCGTCCCTCGACTGTTGCCACCCAGGTGGATAGCTTGGTGCGCCAGCAGATCCCTCTGGTCGACGAGCTCGCTACCCCGGCAGTTGGCACCGCACCTGCAGAGCTGCCGCAAGATCCAATCGAGCTGCGACGTGAGATGTTGCGCCGCATGATGTTGATCCGGGCGTTCGAGCAGAAACTCTCCGAGGCGTGGGCAGATGGAGAGGTGCCGACCGAAGCGATCCACTTGTGCATCGGTCAAGAAGCCACCGCAGTCGGCGTTTGTTTCGCGCTGCGCGTCAACGACTACATCGCCAGTACCCATCGCGGCCATGGCCACATGCTCGCCAAAGGAGCCGATCTCGACGGCATGATGGCAGAGCTACTCGGCAAAGCCAGTGGACTTTGCAAGGGCAAGGGCGGCTCGATGCATGTCACGGATGCAGCTGTTGGCGCAATTGGCGCCAACGGTATCGTCGGAGCCAGCCCGCTCATGGCAGCTGGCGCGGGGCACTCGGCACGACTGCGCGGTAGCGATCAGGTCGCCGTAGCCTTCATGGGCGATGGCGCCACCAACCAAGGGATGTTCCATGAAGCGCTCAATTTCGCAGCGGTGTTCGATCTGCCTTGCGTCTTCGTGGTGGAAAACAACCTCTACGGCGAGTTCACGGCGGTGGGTCGACATACCCGCGTGGAACGCTTGTCCGATCGCGCAGCGGCCTACGGCATCGAAGGGCTGACTGTCGACGGCAACGACATCTGGGCGGTCTTCGAGGCAACCCAAAAAGCCGTCGCCCGCGCCCGCGCCGGCAAGGGACCCACCTTACTGGAATGTCTCACCTATCGCTGGCACGGCCACATGGAGGGCGAGAGCGTCGACTATCGACCCGCCGAAGAGATCGCCGCGTGGAAGAGCGCGTGCCCCATCAAGCGGTGGCGTAGCGCATTGGCGGACGAAGAGCTTCTGGACGCCCCTGCGGCTGATGGGCTCGACGAGCAGATCCATGCAGAGGTTCAACAAGCCTTCGAGCGAGCTGCCGCGGCGGAGGAGCCAGAAGCGACAGAGCTTGCCACCGAGATCTTCGCGCCCGAATTGCGCACGCTCTTTCAACCCACCACGCCCATCCCCACCACGCGCGAGATCACCTACTCGCAGGCGTTGTTCGAGGCGCTCGCCGAGGAGCTGGAGCGCGACCCCAACTGCTACCTCATCGGTGAGGATGTCAGCACGGGTGGCTATTTCGCGGTGACCATCGGGCTGATCGATCGCTTCGGTGGCGATCGGATCATCGACACGCCGATCAGCGAATACGCCATTGCCGGCTCGGCAGTTGGCGCGGCCATGTGCGGTAGCCGGCCCATCGTGGAAATCCTCTTTTCGGATTTCCTCACTACCTGCATGGACCCACTGGTCAACCAAGCGGCCAAGCTCCGCTACATGTCCGGCGGCCAATACGCAGTACCGATGGTCGTGCGCACCCCCGGCGGCGCAGGCTTGGGCATGGCCGCGCAACACTCACAGAGCCTCGAAGCCTGGCTCGCGGCAATCCCCGGCTTGCTCATCGTGGCACCGGCGACTCCCTACGACGCCAAAGGCATGCTCAAGGCAGCTGTTCGCTCGAACAACCCGGTGCTCTTCTTCGAGAACAAGCTGCTGTATCCGTCGATGGGTCCGGTGCCAGACGAAGACTATGTGGTCCCCATTGGAGTAGCGGACGTCAAGCGCCAGGGCAACGACGTCACGGTCGTCACCATCGGCGCTGCCCTCAGCAAAGGGCTCGAAGCGGCGGAGCAACTCGCCAGCGAGGGCGTGTCGGTCGAAGTGGTCGATGTGCGCAGCGTGGCTCCGCTGGATTTGCCAACCATCATGACTTCGGTCGCCAAGACAGGTCGCTTGGTGACGGTCGAAGACGCACCGATCGGCTTTGGTTTCGGAGCCGAGCTGGTGGCAAGGGTGGTCGGCGCAGGCTGGGACAGCTTGCGCGCGCCGCCCCAGCGGGTAGCCGCAAAACATGTGCCCATCGCTTACAACAGCCGCTTGGAGAATCTCACGCTTCCTGATGTCGAAGGCGTGCTGAGCGCGATCCGCGCGGCGTTGACTGCATCGACGGGGCGCTGGGCTTTACCCTGGTAGCGACCCAGCGCAACGGAAGCCGAATTTCGGCGCCCATGAATGCGAGTCCAACCCAACACAACCTGCTACATTGGCTGTGGGGATCGGGATGCGTGTCATGCGTCATGGGGTGATGGCAACCGTGGGCGGAGTATTGCTCGCGGCCTCGTGCGCGCGTGAAGCGCCGGAGCACGACACGGTTCAGCCGCGGGGCTACCCGAGCGAGCTCATCGATATCGAGACTCCCAATGCAGGGATCTTTGGATCCGCTTGCGCCGCCACAACCCACAAGTCGCCCGGCTGGAAGCTCGATATCTACATCATGCTCGATCGGTCCGCTTCGATGCAGAACGCCATACCAGGCGGATACCGCTGGACCTCGGTCAAGAAGGCTCTCGCCGAGTTCGTGGAGCATCCGATGGTGGCCAGTATGGGCGTAGGCCTTCAATATTTCCCCCCTGAGGGGCCGAGCAGTTATGCGTGCTCCTGGCTCACCTACGAAACGCCAGCGGTGCCGATTGACCTGCTACCCGACAACGCCGCGCCATTGGTCGCTTCGCTCGAGCAAACCGACGCGGATGGCAACACGCCGATGTCCGCAGCGCTCGAGGGCGCCATTCACCGCGCCCGCAATCAGGCCTACGACCAACCCGGCCGCACGGTCATCGTCTTGCTCGCCACCGATGGCCTGCCAACCGAATGCCAACAAGGCATCTGGATGCTGCGCTCCATCGCCGCCAACGGCTTCGAGCAACAACCGTCAATTCGCACCTTCGTCATCGGCGTCGGCAACGGCCTCGAAGACCTCCACGAGATCGCCGCATACGGGGGCACCACCAGCGCCTTGCTGATCAAAGGCAGCAATGTAGCCAACGACATGTTCGATGCTGTCAAGGACATCGCGCTGCAGAACGTCGACTGCACCTTCACATTGCCCAAGTCCAACGAGGTGCTCGACTACCCCAAAACAGCAATCCAGGTGCGCCCCTCTGACGGCAGTGACCCAGCGATGATCCCGCACGTCAACAGCTGCCCCAACTTCGGCGATGGTTGGTACTTCGAGGGCGAAGCGGTGACGGCCGAGACCATCACCTTGTGCGCCGACAGCTGCGCGCGCGTGATGTCGGATCCTGGCGCAATCGTCGAAATCGCCGTGCCTTGCGCAACGACTTAATCTTCTTCGGGCTGGGCGACCTTGTCGACGCAGGTACCGCCCTGGATGGCCGAATCGCAACCGCGGATGCCGTCGACGTAGCCGCAGCACTCTTCGTCGCTCTGACAGGCGAGCTGTGAGCAGGTGCCTGGCTGGCCGAAGCATTGGGTGGCATTCTGGCAAGAGCCGGCGCAGTTCTGATCGAAATACTCGAGCCACTGTTGGCGCGTCGTAGGCGAAGCATTATCCAGCCTGAAACGCAGGGTCTCTTCGCAGCTACCGCTGAGCTTGGGCAGCTCTTGGTCGCACTTGCAGAGCGCCGAGATGGCGTCCTCGTAAGCGTCGAGCCCGAGCACGCTCACACAGTTGGCCAGCACCAGGCCGCCAACCAACAGCGCGGCACCGGCGAGCCACCGCGCTGACCGTTTCACGGCAGGCTCTCCGGAGGGGCGGCTGCGTTCACAAAGTTCCTCCGAGCTGCAACCCGGCGCCACCGGATGGCGACCAGGGCGCAATCCATGCCGTCGGCGGCGGCTCGCTACGCTTGTCGCTCGGCGCCGTGAAGAACACAGTCGCGCCAATCGCGAAGGTCGCCAACCCTGCAATCCCAACCCATTGGCCAGCTTCAGCCAAGGTAGAAGCCGTCTCGGCTGCTTCTAGCCCCTGTGGCGAACAGAAGCCGTTGACGCATGCATCCGGCTCGTCGGCTTGGCCCTTCTTGATCACGGCACCGATTTCCAAACCGCCCGCGATCAGCACGGCTGCAGCACCCACCCCGCCGACGATGAGCCCGATGTTGCGCTGCATCGGATCGTAAGGTGGCGGGGGTGGCGGAGGCGCAATCGGTGGTTTTTCTGGAAGCGGATGGGCTTTTTCGATGGCGGCCAGGTCGAGCAACACATCGGTCACGTTTGCCTCTTTGGCCTCGGCATTCTTCTCTTCCAGCAGCTCATCGCCTCGAAGCACGCGCACTTTCATCGGGCCCGGATCCACAGGTAGCTTGGCGCCAAACGCCTCGGCTGGCACCACCGAACCGTCTCGCTCGACGGTCAGGGTCGGTACCGGATTGCTCACCACCAAGCGCACATACGGTAGCCGTGGGGTCAGCGCCTCGATCCGCCCCGCAATGTGGTCGACGCGGGGGTCGTTTTCGCGTTTGGCCCACTCGAGCGCCTCTTTCCAGCGGCCCCAGGAGGTGGCGACCCTGTTGCTCGACTCATAGCAATGGGCCACAGCGATGAGCGTACCTAGACCCCGATCCAGCTTGAAACTACCTTCGAACTTGGGGCAGGCCTCGGTCCACTTGCCCTCGCTGGCAAGCTGCTTACCCTCCTGAAACAGCGCTTCGGCAGCTGCAACATCACCCGCCTGCGCTGCTGGCGCCGCCAGAAGAACCATAAACAAACCGAGACTGCACAACGCCGCTCGCATCACGACAACGCAAAGGTTACTCGGTCCGCTGAGCGAGGAAAACAGTAGAGCTTGCAATGCCGCGGGGAACTGAGCAGTTTCGCCTGGTCACCCCCTCGTGCGATGATGCCACGCGCTCGTTGGGCCAAACCCCATGCCGCCGAAGAAACCTAGATTGAAGAACGGCGATGTCGTCGATGCACGCTATCGCATCGAGGGGGTCGTCGGTAAAGGTGGCTTCGGCGCCGTCTACAAGGCCACGCAGCTTTCCTCCAACCGGCCCGTAGCGCTCAAGATCTTGCTGGCCAACTACAGCTCCAGCGAGACCGACGCCAAGCGCTTCCAGCGCGAGGCATCGCTGGTTCAGAAGCTGCGGCATCCGAACGTTGTGGAGCTGATTGACTTCGGCCAAACCGACAAAGGCGTGCCCTACATCGCTTTCGAGCTTCTGCATGGCGAAGCGCTGAGCAAGCATCTCAAGACCCATGGCGCGCTCTCGCTCGAGCGAACGGTGGAGATCTGCCGCAACGTGCTCGACGCCCTCGAAGCCGCCCATGCGCTCGGCATTGTGCATCGCGACATCAAACCGCAGAACATCTACCTGGTCAGCGGTGACGCGCCCGCAAAAGTGTTGGATTTCGGAATTGCCAAAGCCCTCAAAGGGGAGGAAAGCCAAGCCACGCAACTCACTGAGTCGGGCCAGATGATCGGCACACCCCACTATATGGCGCCCGAGCAGGTGCGCGGCGCGGACGTCGGACCGACCACCGATTTGTATGCGCTTGGCTTGCTGGTTGCCGAAATGCTGACAGGTGACCGAGTGATTCGCGGTGATTCGTTGATCGACGTCTACATGACGCACATCTCCGAAGATGCGCTACCGTTCTCCAAGGTGGTCCTCGACTCGCCAATCGGCCCGATTGTGACCAGGGCGGCCGCCAAGGTCGTCGAGTCCCGCTTCGGCTCGGCCGCCGAAATGCGCGCCGCCCTCGACCAAGTTGCGAGCGGCGCTCCAACCGGCGCAGAAGCTGCTACTCGAGCCATCGCACAGGTCCCCAACATCGTGGATCTCGAGTCCACGATGATGGTGAGCGACCACCACGAGAGTCCCGCACACGCTCCGGCAGCAGCGGCAGCTCCAGCAGCTGCGGCGGCTCCAGCGGCTGCCGCTCCTCAGGCGCAGGCTGCGGTCGAGCCGGCCGCCGACAAGCTCGAGGAAACGGTAGACGACTTGGCTGTCACGTCCGAGGTAGACCCGCCCGCCTCATTCTCGAGCACTGTGGTGATGGACTTGTCCGATCACGAGCGTAGCCGCATCGACGATGAGCTCGCGGCGCGAGCCGCTGCCGCGGCGGCCCCAGAGCCCGCAGCACCCGCAGAGCCCGCAGCTGAGGTCGTCGACGATTTGGCTGCAACCCAATACATGGCAGACGCGCCTGAAGCCCCCGGCTGGGGCGATTCCAGCGCCGCCCAGCAGCCCGCCGCACGCGAGCGACAACCCAGCGACGGTTGGGGCGATGGCTCGGCTCTTCAGGCGGCCGCCGCGCGAGGCCAGGTCCAGCCCATGTCTGGACCAGCTCCGATCAATCCAGGCATGCCGACGCGCCCCTACGGCTCAGGTGCTCAAGCAGGCCCGCCGAAAGGCGCGCCGCCTGCCGCAACGCCACCCTCGGCCGGCTTCCCACCGCCGAACAACCCAGGGTTGCAAGGCGGGGGCATTCCCGGTGCAATTCCCAGTACTGGCGCGCCCGGCGGAGGTGGCCCCTCGCCATGGGGTGCCCAAAATCAGGCTGCTCAGCACGCGATGGCCGCCACCAGGCTCGGACAGGGGCCCGCGCCAAAGAAAGGCCAAAACCTTCTGCTTTGGATCGTGGTGGTCGTCGTGGTCGTCGCCCTTGGGGTGGTCGGGCTCTACCTGTGGGCGCCTTGGGAAGAATCCGACGGCATGAGTCCGGCTATGCGCGACAACACGCGCATGACCGAGCGGTCACTTCGCACCCGTGCCACATCGTCGATGCCGACCCAACGGACGTCCTGAGCATCCGAGGCGGCCAGCACGTCACGGTCACGGGCCCGAAACAAAAACCGCACATCGAAGTGGTGATGGGCAGGCGCGACCGACTCCGGGATCTGGTGGATGTCGACATCGAAGATCCCTTCACCTAGTAAATCGAGCCCTGCGAGCCCAGTTTCCTCTCGGGTCTCCCGACGAGCCGTGGCGATGAGATCCTCGTCGGCCGGCTCGACATGTCCGCCGGGCTGAAGCCAAGCTTCAACTTGGCATGGTTGATGAGCAGCAACTCGCTCTGGTCCGGGCTGAGCACGAAAGCGCTCGCCGTGAAATGCCCTGGCTCGTAGCAGGAGCGACTGAAGGCCTGCGATCCGCGGCCCAACAGCTCCTGCATTCGCAGCAAATCGACGCGCTCCTGTTGGTCGAGCGAGCGATAGCTGGTGAGCATGCGCCCAAGCGTTTCCACACGTCGGTCCACCTTGATCGCTTCTAGTCTAGTCCGACGGTCCCCGCCCGGCATTAGGGTTTACCGCTCCCATTCGCCGCTTCTCCGTAAGGTGCTCGGGGTGACGCGGTGAATGATTCGGGCTAGGCAGTTGGTATGAACACCCAAGGTGAGCTGAGCGCGGTCGGTGGTTATGGTCCTCCTGCAGGGGGACCTCCTGGAGGACCTGGTGGTCCCGCGGGACCGCCGGGCGGCTATGGTCCACCTGGTGGACCTCCTGGTGGACCTGGTGGCCCTCCTCCTGGCGGCCCTCCTGGTGGCCCTCCTCCTGGTGGTCCCCCTGGCGCACCAGGACCTGGCGGCTTCGGCGGCCCTCCCGGTGCACCCGGACCTGGCGGCTTCGGCGGTCCTCCGGGCGCGCCTCCTGGCCCGGGCTACGGTCCGCCTCCTGGCGGTCCTGGCGGCCCGATGGGACCTGGCCCGATGGGACCTGGACCGATGGGACCTCCCGCCAAGAGTGGCGGCAAGGGCCTAATCATCGCGATCGGGGTCCTCGTTGGCGTGCTGTTGATCGCCGGAGGGGTGCTGCTCGCATGGAAGTTCATGGGCGGATCGAGCTCGGTTGCCCATGAGCACCTCCCGAAAGGCTGCGACGCGGTCGTACGCATCGACTTCGAAGGTCTGATGTCAGTGCCGGCCATCAAGAAACACGTCCTGCCCGCCATCTCGAAAAAGGCGTCCAAGGCCAAGGACAGCGGCAAGGTTGCCAAGTTCTTCTGGGACGCGGGCGTAAATCCCAAAACAGACGTCAAAGAGGCGGTTCTGTGTGTTGCCAACATCAATCCCGCCAGCCCCGAGCCCGAAGTGGTGGCCGTGATTGGTGGCAGCTTCAAGAAGAACGCTATCGTCGATGCGATCGACAAGCACGACAAGAAGGACAAGTTCAAAGACCCGAAGAAGAAGGGTGGTCTCAAGGTCCTCGAGGCCAAGGACAAGAAGGTCTTCATCACCCAAGCCGATGACGGGGCACTGCTCGTCGGCTCCAAATGGAAGCTCGTAAAGAAGGCATCGAAAACCAGCAGCAACCACAAGAAGACCTACAAGCTCCCTCTCGACGAGCAAATCGTGGGGATCATCACAGCCAAAGCCATCGGGCGGCTCAGCGCTCTGGCCGGCAAGATGGGCTCCAGCCTCTCCGGCGCTGGCCAGATGACCTTCACCATATCGCTCAAGCCAGGCAAGATCGGCGCCACACTGGTGATGCCCAGCGCCAAGGCAGCGAGCGACCTTGCAACCCAACTTACTGCGATGCTGACGATGGCGAAAGCAAGCGCCGGCACGCTACCGCCTGAAGCCAAAGAAACGGTCGACGGCGCCACGGTGAAGGCCGATGGCAAGAAGGTCATCGCCACTGCGCCAATCTCCAAAGCAGCGATTACTGAAGGTGCCAAGCAGTTCGCCAAGGGGCTCAAGAAGGCCGACGACAAGATCTGATTCGACTACGCAACCCTAAGCAGCAGAGGCAACGAAAACGACCATGATGTGGCTATGGCTCATTGGGCCCTTGGTGGTTCTGCTCGGTTTCCTCGTTCTCACTTTTGGTGAGACCAACGAGGAGAAGCGGCGCAAAGCCGAGGTGCTTCGTTGGATCGACGAGCTGTTGGGTCCGATCAAGCGTGGCAAGAAGACACGAAGCCGCCGCGTGCGCTCCTTGCCCGCTGCGCTGAGCCAAGCGGTCAAACAGGCTGGTGGCGGCGCTCGCATAACCGACTTGGTGCTCGTGCCCAAGCACGCTTATGTGGCTGTGCGCAGCACCGATACCTTCACGGCCAGCGGTCACCAGACGGTGGTTTGTGCGCTGGCCAAATCGGCTCCCAAGTTCGTTTGCCGCCCGTTGCCCATCATCGATGGCCGACCGGTCGAGAACCGAGGCGTGCACTTCGGCAAGGACCCGGAGTTCATGGATTCTTTCGTCGTCGAGGGGGCGGACGGAAGGGCCATCGGCAAGTGGCTCAAGCCCTCGCTTCGCAAAGCCCTGAGCGAGCTCGGTGAGGTGTGGTTGCGCGCCGAAGGGCGGGTCATGACCGTTACCCTTTACGGACCCGTTACCGCCGAGCAACTCAACGCGTTGGTCGGCGTCGCCGATGCATTCTTCGCTGCGAAAGGTGCGGGTGGTCGCGCCTCCTTGTTTGGAGAAATGGCCAACCCGAAGGAGGAGCTTGCGAAGGCTACCAACTACCGCAGCTACCCAAAGGTCGAGGTCAAAGCCAAGGAAACAGACAGCGATGACGAGTTGCTCGCCCCGGCCTCTCCGCCTCAACGGCTACAGGCAGGCTTGGTAGATCTGACGCTCTACGCCCTGGCGGGGATCTTGGTAGCCATGGTGCTGGGTCGTTTCGCACAGTTTCACCCGGAAGTTCTGTTCAACAACCCTGAACCCGTAGTCAACGAGCCATGGCAAGGCGGCTGGACCACCCGGGGTGTGGGTGCATTCGTGGCGGTCGAGACGTTGCTGGTGGGGCTGTTCGTGTGGCAAACCTATCTCGGCGCGGCTGGAAGCTCGATCGGCAAGATGTTGTTCGGTCTGCGCGTCGTGCGGGCGAACGACGATGGCAAGGCCGGTTTCTTCAGAGGCGTCCTGTTGCGCAGTTGGATCTACGGCCTCGCTCCAATCATCGCAGCCGTGATCGTGACCCGGCCTTTTGCGGTGCGCACTTTTCTCACCAACATCCCCACGAAGGTGCCACTGCTGGTCGCTGGCGCTGTGGCCTGCCTTGCCGGATTGGTCGTGGCGGCGGCCAAAGATGGCCGATCCGTGCACGACTTCATCTCGGGCACGACGGTGGTACACGTGGAGCCTTGGCGCTTGCGAAGAGTCCAACTCGGCCAAAAAACACGCCTTGATCCGGCTGTTCTTTGGCAGGCCCTCCCGGTGCTGGCGCTGCTGATGGGCGTGCTCGTCGTCATCGCTTTGGCAGTCAAGAAGAACTGGCCGATCGCGCCATTCTGAGCCCACGACGTCACAAGGCTCGCACCGAGCGCCGGACTGTGCCTTAATCGCGGCCTGGGCGGGGGGTGCGAGCCCTCTGCATGTTGTCCTTTCAATTTTTTCAGCGAAACCGAGGAATCGACCCATGAAACGACTGATCGTTGCCGCAGCACTGTTGAGCATGACCGCAATCGGCTGCGGAAAGAGCGCCAAACCGCTCGTCGACGCAGCAGAGAAGTACGCTACGGATAGCTGCGCCTGTAAGGATACGGCCTGCCTCACCAAGGCAGCAACCGACTATGCAGATGCTGTCAAGAAGATGAAGGGCGAGAAGCTCGAGCCCTCGGAAGCAGAAGCGAAGAAGATCACCGACGCGAGCGCCAAAGCGGTCAAGTGCAACACGGATCTGGCAACCAAGTTCGCGGCGGATGCTGCGAAGAAGGCGATGCCTAAGTAGGTTGCTTGCAGCGTTGCTGGATGGCGGCGGTCGGACCTACGGCTGGCGAGGATTGCCTCGTCGCTCGGTCTGAACGCCGCCTTCACTACTGTGAGCGCTTCTCCTGCGCCGATGGTGTTCTGCAGCTGCCGTCGGTGGTAAAGCAATTGCTATGAAGACGACCCTGTTTGGATCTTTGGGCTGGGCCGCTGTGGGCCATGGTTGCAACTCTGGCGTCTTGTGACGACTCGAAAGCGGTCTGCAAGAAGATGTGCGCCAAGATGAAAGAGTGCGTTCCGCAGCAGATCGATGAGGCGACCAAGAAGGTCCCCGCGGGCGCAGGCAAGATGCTCGAGGGGTTGAAGGAGAAGATGAAGAAAGAGTTCGAGAAAGCCGCCGCCGAATGCACGAAGAGCTGCGACGAGGGCGGCAAAGTCACGGCCAAAGACAAGAAGAGCATCGGCAAGGTCAAGAAGTGCTTGGACAAGCCGTGCGGCGAGTACATGAAGTGCATGGAAGCCGCGATGAAGTGAGCCCTTGCGGCTAACCTGGCGCGGGCGTCGACGACAGCGCCCGCGGCAGCAAACCTGGGCCGAATCGCACTGCGATTCGGCCACATTGTCGATCTTCACCATTGGCGCAGCAGTAGCCTTGCCGTGGTGTTGCGTTCGGGCCGCGCCTGTTTGACACACCGCGTCATCGTTCTTATATGGCGAGGGCGGGCGTTTTGCGGTTGCGGGCTCATTCGCGGCACGAACGCCCATCGCGACACAGCGAGGTCCTCATGGCGAGCGAAAAGAAGAAGAGTGGCGGCAGCAACGGCGAGCGGCAAGCCGGCGGACAGGGCGGGCGCAAACGCGGTTCGAAGAAGACCGCGGCGAGCAAGAAGCAACAACCCAAGAAGACCGCCAAGGCGCCCACCAAGCGAAAGCCAGCCGCGAGCAAAGCGGCTGCGAAACCGTCGAGACGCAAGCCCGCGCGGCCCGACCGTGTCGCGGTTGTGGCTGGTCTGCGCACACCGTTCTGCAAGTCGGGCACATTGCTCAAGATGTTGCGCACCGTCGACCTCGGCAGCGAGTGTGTGAAGGAGCTCGTGCAACGCTCTGAGATTGACCCCAGCGAGGTGGGCGTGTGCGTTTACGGCCAGGTCGTGCCGACCCTCGATTGGCTCAACATCGCCCGCGAGGTCGTTCTCGCCGCCGGGCTGCCCAAGGACATCGAGGCCTACAGCGTATCGCGTGCTTGCGCGACCTCAATCCAGGCCATGACGGATGTGACACAAGCGATTCTGTGCGGTCAGCATGATGTGGGGATCGCAGGCGGCGCGGACAGCACAACCGATGTGCCCTTGAAAGTCAGCCCGCGCTTGCGCGACGCGCTGATTGCAGCACAGCGCGCCAAGACGCTGGGCAGCCGCCTCAAAGCGTTGGCCGGCATCTCCCCCAAAGATCTGCTGCCGGGACCGCCTGGCTTCAATCGCGAGCCGAGCACCGGCGAGCAGATGGGGGAGGCGGCCGAGAAGATGGCGAAGGCCAACAACATCAGCCGAGAGCAGCAAGACGAGATTGCGCTGCGGTCCCATCAGAACGCAGCGCGCGCATGGGCTGACGGCACGTATGCCGCAGAGGTCATGACCATGTTGCCGCCGCCGTACGACCAACCGGTCGAGCGCGACAACATCGTTCGCGACGACACCAACATGAGCGCCCTCGCAAAGCTGAGACCGGCTTTTGACAAGAAGTACGGCACCATCACTGCGGGGAACGCTTCGCCCCTTACCGATGGGGCGAGCGCCTTGTTGCTGATGCGCGAATCGAAGGCCAAAGCGCTGGGCTATCAGCCGCTCGGCTTCATCAAATCATGGGCCTACGCCGCGGTCGATCCTGGTTGGCAATTGCTCATGGCGCCGGTGTTCGCAGCACCCAAAGCGCTCGAACGAGCCAAGCTCACGCTTGCCGACATGGACTTGGTCGATATGCATGAGGCCTTTGCTGCGCAAGTCGCGTCGAATCTACAAGCCATGGCGTCCAAGACCTTTGCCGAGCGGATGATGGGCCGCAGCAGTCCGGTAGGCGAGGTTGACCCGAGCAAGCTGAACGTAAACGGTGGCTCGATCGCCATCGGTCATCCGTTCGCGGCCACCGGCGGCAGGATGGTTCTGTCTACGCTCCGCGAGCTGAAGAGACGAAATAGCAAGCATGCTCTGTTGACCCTCTGCGCCGCCGGTGGGCTAGGCGCAGCCGTCGTTTTGGAGGCGCCATGAGCACACAAAGCAACAACAGTGTTGGACCGCTGAGCGTTACCATCAACCCCTCCGGCGTCGCTATGATTCGCTACGACGTGGTCGGCGAGAGCATGAACACCTTGCGCGCCGATTTCGTGGAGCAGTTCAGCCGCGTGTTCGACGAGATTGATGGCAACCCCGATGTGCGTGCTGCCGTGCTCATCAGCGGCAAAGAAGACAGCTTCATCGCCGGTGCCGACATCTCGATGCTGGACGCGATTCGCAGCGAGGACGACGGCATCGCCATGTGCCGGCGCGGTCACGACGCGCTCAGCAAGCTGGCAAACTCGACCAAACCAGTGGTGGCCGCTGTCCACGGCCCAGCCCTCGGCGGAGGCCTCGAGGTCGCTCTGGCATGTCGCGGCCGAGTACTTTCAGACAGCAAGAAGACCGTGCTCGGACTTCCCGAGGTGCAACTCGGTTTGCTTCCCGGTCTCAACGGTTTGCAGCGCTTGGCGCAAATCGTGGGGCTGCAGGTGGCGCTCGACTACGGCTTGACCGGCAAGAACATGCGACCCAAGAAAGCGTTGAAGCTGGGGGTCGCTGATGCTGTCGTGCCCAAGCCCATCATCGAGCAGGTGGCTGTCGATCGCGCCCTCGAGCTCGCTAGCGGCCAGACCGAGCGCAAGGACAGCGGGCTGAAACTGAGCTCGAAGCATCTCACGATGCTGGCGCTCGAGAAGAACCCACTGGGCCGTTCGGTGTTGTTCAAGAAAGCACGTGAGCAGGTGCTCAAGAAGACCGGCGGACACTACCCTGCCGCCTCGAAGATCATCGATGTGCTCGAGTCTTTCGGCTCGGATGGTTTTGCGGCCTCTCAGGACGTCGAGGCCCACGCCATGGGAGCGCTGCTGCAGACGAAGGTCTCGGCCAACTTGCGCAGCATTTTCTTTGCAACCACTGCGCTGAAGAAGGACAGCGGCGTCGATGATGACAGCGGGGTGCACCCGCGCAGCGTCGACAAGATCGCCATGCTTGGCGCTGGTTTGATGGGCGCAGGCATCGCCTATGTGTCCATCAACAAGGGCATCGACGTTCGGCTCAAGGACCGTGACGCCCAATCCGTTGGCAAAGGCGTGAAGTACGTAGCCGACATTCTCGACCGACAGGTCAAGCGCCGGCGCATGAGCCGGCAGGAAAAGGGCGCCAAGCTCGCCCACCTCAGCGCCACGACCGACTACTCCGGGATGAGCAAAGTCGAGCTGGTCATCGAAGCGGTCTTCGAGGATCTCGACCTGAAGAGGCGCGTGCTCCATGAGGTCGAGCAGCATTGCAAAGCGAGCGTAATCTTCGCGTCGAACACTTCGTCGATCCCCATCGCGCGCATCGCCGAGAGTGCTCGCGCTCCACAAAACGTCGTCGGCATGCACTACTTCAGCCCAGTGCACAAAATGCCCTTGCTCGAGATCATCCGCACTGAGCAGACCGCCGATGAGGTAGTGGCAACGGTCGTCGCTCTTGGAAAGCGTCAGGGCAAGACGGTCATCGTGGTCAATGACGGCGTTGGCTTCTACACGAGCCGAATACTCGGCCCCTACATGAACGAGGCCAGCTACTTGCTCACCGAAGGCGCCGAGGTGGGACAAATCGACAAGGCCATGACCGCTTGGGGCTGGCCGGTTGGTCCGCTGACCCTGGTAGACGAGGTCGGCATCGACGTCGCTGCCCATGTGGGACCCATCATGCTCGAGGCTTTCGGAAAGCGCATGACGCCGCCCCCAACCATCGCACGGCTGGTGAGTGACGACCGCAAAGGTCGCAAGAACGAGCGCGGTTTCTATCTCTACGGCGCAGCGGCACGACAAAAGGGCAAAGGCAAGTACGTGGACGAGTCAGTGTATGCAGCGCTCGGCTTGCCCCTACCGAACGGCAAGCAGTCCGCTGTCGGTACGGAAGAAATCCAAGAACGCTGCAACCTGCAATTCATCAACGAGGCCCTCCGCTGCTTGGGCGAGGGCGTGCTGCGAAGCCCTCGCGACGGTGACATTGGTGCCATCTTCGGGCTGGGCTTCCCCCCATTCCTCGGTGGCCCGTTCCGATACGTCGACGCCGTGGGTGCCGACAAGATCCTCGACCGCATCAACTACTACCGCGATCGCTTTGGCATCCGTTGGGAGGCCGCGCCCATCTTGGGCGAGATGGCCCGCAGTAAGAAACGCTTCCACGGCTGAGACCAGCCAACGCGCTAACCACAGTTGCGCGAATTGGGTCGATTCGATATCACCAGGCGATGATCATGTTGCGACGTCGAGCTGCGCTCGTCTTACTGGCCACGATATGTCTCGCATGTGAGCGCGCTGACAAGAGCAGTGGCGGGGAGACTTCGAGCGACGACGACAAGAAGCGTTCCAGTGGCGGCGAGAAGGCTACCTCCAGCGAGCGGGGCAAGACCACGAAGGCGGTTGCGACGGCGAAGGAAAAAGCGCCCGATCCACTGGCCACGTTCTTCACCGAGCCACCCGACCCCGAGGTGAAGTTCCTCAGGATGGGGCGGGTGCCCAAGCAACCGGTCACGCTGAGGTTGCCACCTGGCTGGCCCGTACCGGTGGACGAAGAAGGATACGACCTCGACTGGACGCTCTTCACTGACAAGCGCAGGCACGCCCGCATTTATGTTGGAGTCGAGCCTAAGGCCAACACGCTGAGCGAACAGAAAATGAAGCTCGGCACGCAGCACGTAGGCGTGTCGAACGCAACTTTCGGAAAGCCCGTGAAGGGCCACTTCGGAGCCTCGAAGAAGCCGGCGACCATTGCCAAAGGCACCGCCAAAATGCACAAGAAGCCGGCGGAGATCTGGTACGCCTTCATCGACTTGAACGACAAAGAAATGCTCGTCGTGTTCGCCTCGTTGCGCAAAGACGTGTACCCCAAGCTCGAAAAGCAAATCCACGCCATCCTGAGAAGCCTCAAGTTCAACGCCTAGACGTCGGACTCGCGTCGACGACGTCAACAGCAGCGCACGCCGGCTCTGGGCGATCAGCTGTTCACGTCGAGAATGAGCAAGTCGGCGTATGAAGCGCTATTGAGGCAGGCACGCTTGGCTCCGAGACTCAACGCCTCTGCTCCAAACCACTTGCGGAAGTTGTCGACAATGCTGCCGCCATAACCTCCGCGAATACGGACTTGGCCACCGGGTTTGGTCACGCGCACGGCGCTGCGGATCGCCTCCTGTTCCTGCTGCTCATCGAGGTGCACCAAGAGCCAGCCGGACAACACCACATCGTAACTATCGTCCGCTACCTCGCTCAGCTGGGTTGCGTCGGCTTGGAAACGGGTTCCGCTCGGCTCCGGGTAGGCTGCTGTGGTGCGGTCGGCCCCATCGAGGAGCTGCTGCAACAACCTCACTGCCGCATCCCTCATACCGTAGCGCTCCTTGTCGCGTTGACTGAGCAGCAGGAGCTTACGCATCTGCCCGGCGTAGGTCGCCTGGAGATATCGCGCCACTTCTGCAAACGATGGATGGCCGTCGATCAGCTCGCGGTCGGCACAGTCGACCTCGATGCCCAACAGACACGCCTCAGTCGCAAACGCCGACAGTCCGGCCGCCAAATCGAGAACGCGACTAGCTCGTTGCTTCCAGCTGGCCAGCAGCTCAGCATTCAACGCGAACCCGCCGAAATAGGTGTCCACGTACCACTTCGGAAGGGCGAAGCACCCGCGCTCGGGATCGAACTGCTCTTCGGTCGAGGTCTGAGCCTCTAGTGAGCGGGTCAGAAACAGGCTGCGTGCCGTGGTAGTGAGCTTCTGCCCATCCATCGCCACGCCGAGTCGTTCTAGATCGAGCTCGCCCGGTTCGTCAGAAGACGGTGTGATCGAAGCGTGAGCGCGGAGCTGCTCATAACAGAGCTCACCTTCTTGTTCACCACTTCGGCGAAGACCAATCTTGTCGAGCACCTGCTGTGCGGCCGCATTCGAGCGATGTGTGAATGCCACGACCCGCTCGGCGCCGAGCTCATCGAACGCGTAGCGCAAACAGCCCGCCGCCGCTTCGCTCGCGTACCCCTTTCCCCAGCAGTCGCGCCGAATGTGGAAGGCGAGCTCGAGCGTACCCTCCCGCTCATGACGGTGAAAACCACAACAGCCCACGACCACGCTGTCGGTCTTGCACACCAGCTTCCACAAGCAATGACCGTGCTGCGCTTGAACTTGCCCGCCAACCTGCAACGCTTTCTTGCTACGGGCAACGTCTTGGTGCGGCTCACCCACAAAGCGCATGACCTCTGGATCGCCCCAAATAGCAAACGCGGCTGCGGCATCTCGCGTCGTCCAAGCCATCAAGCTGAGCCGTTCGGTTTCGGTGATCGGCGTCTCGACAATAGGCGCGGGCGGCGCACTCGAATCAGGCTGCAGGTCGCTCACCCCTGCCTCTCCAACAGTCGACGAAGGATCTCGAGCGGCTGGAAGCCCAGCATTTCCTCCACCTTGCGACCTCGAAAACTGACGTCGCGCAGCATCGAAAATGCCGGGTCAAAAACGCCGGTGGCGTCGATGCGTGACGCTACACTGCGCAGCGCGCTCAGTGCGGCGCGCCCGACGTCGAGCCCAAGAGGCACCGCCATTGCGGGCGGCACTGGGTAGAGCACGACGTCACGAACCGCGACGGCGAGTGCCCAAGCGCCGGGGGTGGCGTCCACCTCGAGGTTGCGGAAGGTCCTGTAATCAGCGAAGCAACCCAGCGACAGGGGGCCAAGCTGATCGGACACAGCGCGGGCGAGATGGCGATGGTCACGACGGAAGTCGCCCGAAAGCAAGCCCACCTGCTCGCGCATCGGCTCGGGACCGACAATCGCCTCAAAACCGTCCCGTCCGCGCTTGAGCGCGATGCTGGTCCACAGTTGCTGCTCATCGAACAAGCCCAACAGCATGGCCTTTCCGGGCGGGCAGACGCTGTCGATGGTGCGGTCGATCATCCCTTTGGTCGGAAAGGGCAACCCCTGCAGGCGATGAGGCCAAATCTCGATGTTGCTTGCCTCGACCTGTTGTTGCGCGAGCTCGAGGAAATGAAGGCACTGCGCAGTGAAGTCGTCGTGGCGATTGGTCCGGACAGCGAGCCGCTCCATGATGTGTTCGAGCGCACCGCTGCGAATCACAATCGCCCAGCTAGCGTCATGGCGACGGGCAAGCTCCTCGGCGGTCAGCGGCCAATCGGCGGCCACGTCGTCGAGGCGCAGCCGCCCAACTTGGGTGTGTAGCAGCTTACGGAGGCGGCCTTCGGCGTGCACCGCGATGATTGCGCCCTGAGGACGGTCGGGGTCACGCGGCTCGCCCTGAGGACGGAGCGGCTGGAACAGGTCGAGCACCCGTTCCCAGTCCTGACACGTGAACCCCTCAAAACGCAGCTCAGCAGCGAACACGCCCGTACGATAGCGCAATAGCATGCCCAGAAAATCCCAAACCCAGATTATTCATGGCCTGCCCCCCCCCGGACCCGCACACGGATTCGGACTCGGACCCGGACCCGGACTCGGACCCGGACCCGGACTCGAGTCCGAGTCTGAGTCTGAGTCCATGTCCAAATCGGCGCGTGCTGCTGCTTCCGTCAACGGGGTCCTAAGCAAAATGTCAGCGATGTCCTGATCCACACCACCCGGACCCGGATGCGGACGCGGATGCGGACGCGGAGGCGGATGCGGACACGCACGCGGATGCGGACCCGGACGCGGACGCGGATGCGGACCCCGATGCGGACGCGGACGACGCGAACCCGGATGCGGACGCGGAGGCGGCCTCCGGCAAGCTCGCGGCTGCCGGAGACCA
>CAZRGL010000105.1:17994-23081 GCA_964599485.1 uncultured Polyangiaceae bacterium | reverse complement strand
GGGCCGCTGCCTTGACGAGCTGGCCTATCCACGTCGCCGGATCGTCCGATACCGAGGTGCCGCTCGGCAGGATTTCGGTGAGCACGGCGCGGCGCTGGGCTTTGACCCAAGCGGCGTCGAGCACGGCCACGTTCATTTCGCCTTCGTAGACCATGCCGCGGTTGTTCTTGTTGGCCGAGCCGACGCTGAGGAACAGGTCATCGACGATGAGCAGCTTGGAGTGGATGTCCATGTCGGCATAGCGCGACTCGGTCTCATCGATGCCCCATGTCACCACCCAATCGAACGAGCGCAGCTTCAAGGTCGTGTAGCGGCTGCCGAACTTGGCTTTGAGCTCGCTGTCAGTGATGTAGGTCCACGCACAACCCGGATCGGCCCATTCGTTGATGGGCTTGGTGATGACCACCAGGCGAAGACCACTGACTTCGTTCATGCGCTTGACGATCCGCTCGGTGAGCATTGGCGCGCGCCAGTACTGGTCTTCGATGAAAATGTACTCTTGGGCGTTGTCGACGGCGTTGAGCCAGTTCTCAGCAATGCTGTGCTCCCAGAAAGGCTCGGGCAGGGTGGTGGTCAGCTGAGCTTGCAGCCCGTCGGCGTGGGCGGGCACATCGCGATTGACCTCGAAGCGGGTGCTCTTGTCGGAATAGTCCGCGCCAATGTCGATGAGGTGATCCCAGCGCTTCTGAAACACGTCGCCGACATCTTGGGCTGTGGGGCCGTCGATGCGAAGCAGGTAGTCTTTGCGCGGACCCATGTCGGGCAGCTCTTCTTTGTTGAGCACGTCGATGCGCTCTTGTTGCGTGGCGTCGAACTTCATGCGGCGGTGATCGAAGACCTTGTGAAAGCGCGTGTCCCAGTCGACCCGCCGCAGGTTCATGCCCCCCACATAGGCCAGGTTGTGATCGATGGTCATGAACTTCTGGTGGTACGAAGCGTGCGGCACATCGAGACTGATTGGCCACTGCGTGAGATCGACGAGCCTGCCCGGCACGTTGGATTCGATGAGGGCGAAGTCGTCGAGCTTGGCGCCGGTTGTGACCGCGCTCTTGATTCGGTTCGCGAAGAGAAACGCGCTCGGCTCGAACCAGAACACGCCCTCGGTGGGGTTGGCCTGACCCATGATTTCGAAGCCATCGTTGGCCACGTCGGCGTAGAGCATCAGGTCATCGTCGGTGGTCAGCCACGACAGAATGCTGTCTTGTCCCCAGAACTGGCCGACAGCCACGCGCTTGTGCGCCTTACTCTTGCCCAGCACACCCAAGATGGTGTTGTTCCATCGCTCCTGGGGCGTGAGGGTGTGATGCGTCGACAGGTCTCGAGTCAGCTCGAAGTTCGACTCCCACCACCAAGTGCTGACCGTCACCATGTCGCTGGCCGCTTCGATGTCAGCCCGAGCAGCCTTCCAGCCGCTCTCCCCGTCGCGAAACAGCTCGAGGTGATTTCCCCGTCGGGCTGGGCGCCCTTGGGCGCTGAACCAGCGATGCCGCAGCCCCAGCAGCAAGACGTGGGTCGGTACACCAGTACTGTCGGCCGGCTCGATGTGAGCCAGGGCGATTCCCTGCGGTACAGCTGGATCGGCGCCGATTTGCAGCGCCGTCACGGCCTGGATCGTGCCGCTACCGTCGAAGGAAACCTGTACCTCGACGGGATGGTGATGCACGCTACTGAGCTTGAAGCTGCAGCTGCTCGCTTCGTGCAGAGGTAGGTGCAACACCGGCCAAGCGTCAGGCGCGATCGGTGCGATGGCGCAATCGATGTTCAGCGCACTTCCTTGCTGGGGCAAGTCCTGGCCCCAGATGTCGAGCGCGCGGATCTCGAGCATGGCCACCGCCCCCGGCGGAACCACCACCCCGCCGCCTTGGCCGCCCTGGCCGCCGCCGCCATTCTTCTTCGCCGGTGTTGTCTCCTCGGCAGTGCAGCCGCCTGCCAGCGCCAGCGTTGCCAGCGACAGGGCCGCAAACAACAGGGCCGCAACTCGCAAGATCGTCTTCCCCCCGAAGGGTTGGCCAAGCATAGAACCTATCTTACACAACGCCGCCCGAGCCATCCCCCACCTCAGTCTGCAAAAGCAAGACTGAGCGCAGGGATGACCCACCCATCTACCCGTTCAGTCTTGCATTTGCAGACTGAGCGCTCGCGCGCCAGCGCGCGGGGAGAGATCCAGAAAGAGACCGACGAGCTAGCGGCCAACGAGCAGCGCTGATAGCGTGTCGAGCGATGAATGCTCGAACGTACCTGTTCCCGTGCCTGCTGCTGTGCGCTCTGTTTGGGGGTTGCGATGGTGGCGACAAGGCCGAGACCGCCAAACCAGGCGGCGCCGTGGTCAAGCTCTCGCCAGTGCATCCGAAGCTGCCGCTGGCGGGCTCTGCAACTGTTAAGCTGCTTGCCGGAAAGCACGCCAAGCAAGGTGCGCAAGGGGCGCCTTTCGTCTTTCCCGGTTTGGCAGCTGGCGATTATCCCGTGACGGTCGAAGGGCCGGTGCTCGCGGCCCAAGCGACGCTGAAGGTTGACGGCAAGGGCAATGGGGCGACAGACGTTGCCGCCGTGCCTGTCGTGGCGTTTTCCTTGCCCACCATTGCAGACGGCGGCGCCAGCCCCAAGTGGATCTACATCGATACATTTCGCCCCTGGCCGCTGGAGCTGTTCTGGAAGCAGGGGCACACCGTCGTGGCCATTGCCAAAGCGCCAGAGAAGGCGAAGCTCGAGGGCTTCATCGCCTCGCAATACAAGGATCATGTTGCCGGTCACCAGGATTCCCCGACGCAGACCCAAGTTGTCCTGGGAGTCGGTTCGAGCACGAACGTCGCTCGTATCGAGAAGCTGGCCAGCGCAATCCTCAGCGTGAGCGCGCTGCGGCTGCTGGTGGTCAAGCGAAAGGACGCCCAGCCGGTCGTGCCTGCGCCGCACGCCTACGAGAAGACCAAGAAGCCCGAAAAGGAGGGGCGCTATCGGCTCGGCGCCATCAGCGTCGCTGGCAAGCTCACCTCCGACGACGTCGAGGCGGCAGTCAAGAAGCTCGGGGATCTGCCACACCGTTGCTATTGGGGCGGGCTGGCCAAGAACCAGAACATGCAGGGCCGCGTCACCGTTCGTTTCGTTTTGGGGCGCGACGGACGGGTGTCGAGTGTCGGTGGGGGTGGGGACTTGCCCGACGCCGAAGTCACCGAGTGCGTGACGAATGTCTTCTACCGGTTGAAGCTGAAAGCGCCTGCTAGCGGGATTGTGACCGCGGCGGTGCCGATTGTTTTCTCGCCCTAGCCGACTAGCGCGCTAGCCGCACGCTGACCGGAGCGGGATCGTGGGGCAGGCTGCCGCGCTGGGCGCGCAGGTAGGCAAAAGGCGTGGCGAAGAGGAAGTTCGACACGCGGGAGGTGTAGACATCGGCGTGGCGCTCTATTTGGCGCGCCAGCTGGCTCTTGTCTGCGCCGGCTCTCATGAGCAGTCCCCAGCGGGCGTTGTGAGATTGTCCGGCGCGCTTGGCAAGGGGGGCGATGAGCTCATCGAGCTTGGTTGATTGAGTGCGAAGCTCATTCATTTGCTTGTTGAGCTGTGCCGCTGACTGTGTCGGCTTGGGCCCGTAGCCCTTTCGCGAGCGTTGCATCTGGATGCGCAATTGGTAGTGGCGCCATTCGAGCTGCTCCTTGTCGTGCATCAGCTCGGCCAGTTGCAGCTGCTCGGGACGAAAAGCTTCGGCCGCTGCGATTTCCTCTTCGAGCTCATGCAAAATGAGCCCGGTGCGCCAGCGCAGCACACTCTTGCTGACATGAACATCACCGTAGATGTGGTCGCCCAAATAGAGAATCTCGTCGCCTGATACGCCCAGGTGCTTCTCCAGCGCAGCTGCGTTACCGCCGAAATAGCAACCATTGGGTGTCAACCCGCCGCGCTGGGGTCTGAGCAAGCCACTGTCGTCGACCACCTCGAGCAAGGGGGCGTCGCCCTCGAAGAAGCCCGGCTTGCGCGCCCCGCAGATCGTCAGATCGAACAGATCGCGCCAAGCCATCTCGTCCGGCAAGAAGGGGTCGAAGGCGTAGCGCATCATGGCGTTGGTGTACGACCACTCAGAGTTGGTGATCAGCACCAGCTGTTTGCCGGCGCGCTTCTGATCGAGCAACGCCAAGACGGTGTCGGGGTCGCGGTCGACGAAGGAGTCGGGGCTTTCGATGATCTCAGCCTTCAGCTCGCCTTCGGTGTGTGTGGCATCGACGCTGTTGCGTACCAGCATGTACAGCTCTTGGTAGCCGGTATGCTCTTCAGGCAGCTTGCCAGCGTCGAGCTTGTCGACGACTTGGGCGTACATGCACGCTTCGGACAAGGCGAACAGCGTATTGAGGAAGCGATAGCGCTTGTCGCCCAGGTCGATGAGGGTGCGCATGTAGGCCTTGCGCACGTCCTCGTGGTCCATGGGGCGGGTGCCGTGGTAGGCGCTGACGACGAATCCGAACCGATTGACCTTGAGCAGGTTGCCGAGCTCGTTGTCGATGACGAGGCCGCGCATCACCAACGTCGGGTCGAACTGCAGGTTGTCCAGCGGCCACCCTCGGTCGATCAGACGGCCCTTGATGTGGTCGTAAGCGCGCCGTTCCCAGTCTTCTACGTGGTACTGGATCAGCGTGTAGTCCATGTCGTAACCGATGACCTTGATCGACCGTAGGTTGAGGGTCCGGCTGCAATAGAGGCCTCGTCCAGGGGGCGGGCCGACTGTGGTTGGGGACTTCTTGTGGCGCATGGACTTGCTCGGCGACAGTTGCGTCACGTCCTTGAACTAGCCACGGCGGGAAGGCAAGGCCTGCCTGGCCAGCGTTGCTGGTCTGAGTGCAGACCGCCAGCGCGACGCCGCGACGCTGATGCGCTAGGAGCAGTGCATGCAGGGGCAGGATGGACAAGTCGATCGGGAGGGCCGCAGCGGCCAGAACATCGACAGCGTCCGCGAAGACTACGAAAAGCGTTTGGCAGCGCTCGGCCAGGAGCAAGGCGAGCTCAAAGGCCGCGACGATCGCTTGTCGACGGCTCGCGGGATCACCTTTCTGCTTGCCGGTGGTGGTGTGCTGGTCGGGATTTTTCGGCCAACGCTGCCCATTTGG
>CAZRGL010000105.1:0-17984 GCA_964599485.1 uncultured Polyangiaceae bacterium | reverse complement strand
GGGGGGGTGGGGGGGGGGGGGGTTTTTTGGGCCCACGGGGCCCATTTGGGGCCGCGGCCGGCGTGGCGACGCTGCTGTTCATCATTTTCGTGGTGCGCCACGCGATGGTCAGCACGCGGCAGTTCGACGTCGAGCGTCGCACCGAGTTGCTACAGCATGCGCTGGCGCGTCTGGCTGGAACCTACCGCGCACCCAAAGGACAAGAGCACCGACGCGGTGGGGCGTTTGTCGTTCCCAAGCATCCCTATGCTGGCGATCTAGACTTGTTTGGCTCGGGCTCGTTGTTCGAGCAGCTCGACACCACCCAGACTGCGGGCGGAGCCGCAATGTTGGCGCGCTGGCTGCTCGAGCCGGCCGCTGCAGAGGAGGTGGCGACACGCCAGAGCGCTGCGGCCGAGCTGGCCAATTGCGGACAGCTGCGCGAGGACCTCGCCCTGATCGGGATGCGTGCTGGCAAGATGCACCAGGACGCCAGCGCGCTGATGGTGTGGGCCCAACGCTCTTCGGAGCTCGGCGAAAGGCGCGGCCTCATCGTGGCCAGCTGCGCGCTGCTGTTGTTGCTCCAGCTCGGCCTTTGCACAGCGACCTATGTTCTGGCCATGAGCATGGTCACCAAGACTTGGATGGCCGTCGTGGTCCTGCAGGCGCTGGTCATGTTGGTCTTGCGAAACAAGATCGAGCCCGTTGTGGGCGAGGTGGCCGCCAAGCAATCACCCCTCGGTCGCCTCCACGAGCTGATGGCCATGCTCGAGGCGCAGCATTTCGAGGATCCCCGCTTGGTAGAGCTGGGGCAGGGCTTGGCCGCCAAGGGCCAAACGAGCGCGTCCGAGCTGATGCGCGAGCTCGACAACTTGGTGGGCTACGCAGCGGTTCGTCACAACGGGATCGTGCATTTTCTCGCCAACATCTTCTTGCTCTGGGACGTGTGGTGCGCGTGGCGCCTCGACCTGTGGCGCCAGAAGCACGGTCGGCAGGTGGCGCGCTGGCTCGCTGCTGCCAGCGAGCTGGAGGCCTTGATGGCCATCGGTACCTTTGCCCACGAGCACCCGGGTTTTGCCTGGCCACAGCTGGAGGTTTCGTCCGAGCCGCATTTCGTCGCGCAGGATCTGGGCCATCCGCTCATCGCCAGTGGTAAACGGGTGGACAACGACGTCAGGCTCGAGGGCGCTGTTCGCGGCTTGATGGTCACGGGCTCGAACATGTCGGGCAAGAGCACCATGCTGCGCTCCATAGGGGTCGCGGCAGTTCTGGCCCAAGCGGGCGCACCGGTCTGCGCTCGCAAGCTGCGGATGTCTCAGCTGCGGGTGGAGTCGAGCATGCGCGTCGATGATTCTCTAGACGAGGGAGCCAGCCGCTTCTTTGCCGAGGTGCGCAGGCTCAAGGGCGTGGTCGACAGTCTCGATGAGCTCGGCGAATCCAGCGAGCAGACGGTGCTGTTCTTGCTCGACGAGGTGCTTCACGGAACCAACTCGCGTGAGCGCAACATCGGTGCAAAAGCAGTCGTGCAGCACATGATCGCGAGCGGCGCGCTCGGCGTGGTTTCCTCACACGATCTCGGTCTGGTCGAGCTCGAGAAGCTCAGCGAGGGCCGAGTCATCAACTGCCACTTCGAGGATCACATCGTCGAGGGCAAGATGGCCTTCGACTACCGCATGAAACCAGGTCCGGTCGGAAGCTCCAACGCCCTGCGGCTCATGCGCGCCGTAGGCATCGACGTGCCAGGTTTGGTGGACTCCGAGCGCGGCGCGGCGTCTACCAAACCAGCTTGAGGGTCGTTTTGCGCTGAGCGTCGGCAGGACGCACGGTGTCGGGCGGCTCGGTGTCGACTTGCAAGCTGTAGGCGAGCCGAAGCTGCAGGTGCTTGGCCAGTCGGATGGCAAAGCCGAGCTCACTCAGCACGCGAACATTGAGCCAATCACCGAGCGCCGGCTGGCCGAACAACGTGTGATCGAGCTGTAGGCGCTTGCCGATCGATAGCCGGACGCTGCTGTAGCCAGACAGACGATGGGTCCAGTCCGACTGGCCGCTGTCAGCGGTGTCGCTTTCACCGAGCTGCACGAGCTCCGGCAAGTAGGTCACGCCCAAAGCCCAACCCATGGTCTCATCGTTCCAAGCCACCAGTCGCGGCCCCGCGCCCATCACCATGCGCAGCTCGCGGCGGCGGAACTCGTCCCGATCATGCTGCACGAGCGCCTCGAATGCTAGCGGGCCCCAGGCGTGAATGCGGTAGCGCAAGTGTTCGATATCCTTGCTGACGTACCGCTCGGATGACTTGACGCCGTAGTCAACTCGGGCCGACAAGAAGACCAGGTGGCGGCCCCTGCGATAGTGCGCGGTGGCGCTCGCGGCCAAGTCGAGCACTTGGCTGTTTCCGCTGCGCCAATTGGCCGACAGCCCGAGCTGTCCGCCGATGCCCTGTGTGGGGTTGCGCGGGACCTCGTTGAGGACGTTGACCACCTGGGCCGAGCTGACGCGGCTCGCCAACATGCTGCTGAGCAGCAACAATGCGGCCAATAGTGGACCCAGCAACTTCGACAGGGAGTGCACCATATGATGGTTGGTCAAGACCATCAGCACGTGTAGCATGACCCCCTGTCTTTGTTGCGAAACACTTCACCGTGCCGTTTGTCTCCATGGTTGCTCGCCCCTGTATTTTATTTCCGTTCGTCGTAGCGCTGTCTCTGGTTGCCATCGGTTGTGGTGAGACTCCGCCTTCGAGTGAGTTCGGCCCCGGCGGCACGGCCACCTCGACCGCAGTGCCCAAACACAAGCCGCCGGCCAACGGTGAGTACATCACGGAGCCGGAAGCTTGTGACAAGCTGCTCTACGCCGTCACCGCTCAGCGCACCAAGTTGGGTTGCGCCAGCACCACCCGCGAGTGCCCGAACTTCATTCGCGCGCAGTACCAGCCCGCCTGCATGTTCTACGACTCGGGCTCAGTGCAAGGTTGTGTCAGCTATTTCTACGGCCTTTCCCTCTGCGACGACGTGATCGCCGAGGAGTGCGAGCTGACGACCTATCCTGAGACCGCCCCTGCGGGCTGTGAATAGCCGGACCGAGCCTAGCTCGCGCTGCATCCTTGCTCCGTCGGGTTTGCCAACAAGGCGAATGCGTGCGTGTTGCTATTCCTGGCCCGAGGAGGCGCGGTTGGGCTGCCAGCAGGTTTCCTCGACGCCGAGCTTCAGGCTGGCCCAGCGGCTCCACACGAAGAGCGCGTCGCTGAGTCGGTTCAGATACGCCACGATCATCTCGTCGAGCTCAGTCTCGGCAGCGAGCGCCACACACAGCCGCTCGGCCCTGCGACAAACGGTGCGGGCCAAATGCAGCTCGGCGTTGGCGCGACAACCACCAGGGAGCACAAAAGAACGCAGCGGCTCGAGCTCTGCGTTGCGTCGATCCATGTCTTGCTCGAGCGCTTCGATGTCGTGGGGGCCGATCCGCGCTTGCTCGGGGCGCAGGTCAGCGGGCAGGGTTGCCAGCAAGCTTCCCAGGTTGAATAGCTCGTGCTGAACGCGCAGCAACACGTCGCCGAGCTCGTCGAGCTTGCACTCGGTGGCGGTCTGCCTGGCCACGCCCAGCAGGGCGTTGAGCTCGTCGACGGTTCCGTAAGCGTGCAGCCGCGCCGCGTCTTTGGCCACCCGCTGGCCGCCGGCTAGGGCCGTGGTTCCGCTGTCGCCCTTCTTGGTATAGACCCGATTGATAGCCACTCGAGGATCTGCATACCCCCGATCGGGGTCGTTTTTTTGGCCTCGCTTGGGCGCCATGAGCTTCATGGGCGATAGGTCTACGGGCCGAGGCCGTCAAGGCCGCGAGGTGGCTTGGACTTGACGCCGGGGCCATCTGTGGCCTTCGATCGGGCCATGAGCGCGCGCAACATGTGGCTATCGCTCGCCGGCTTGGCCTTTCTCTGGGTCGGCTGCGCCAGCAAGCCTGAGATTCCTCCACCCAAGGATCCAGCACCAACCATCGATGCCAATCCCGTTCCGAAAGATGTCGAGCACCTGGGCGGCATCGTGATCGAGGGAAGCCCACCGACCAAGGTTCTCCTCAATGGCAAGCCCGCTGGTACCACGCCCGTTACCGTTGAAAACTTGGCGGCTGGTTCCTACGAGGTGACCTATATCGACGAAGAGAATGGCAACGCCACCTATGGCGTCGAGCTCTCTGCGGGCCAGTACCCAACGGTCCGCCACAACCGGATCCCCAAAGCAGGCGAGGCCAAGTACCCCGACAAGAAGTAGTGCTGTGGCGGACGCATAGCGTCTCGTTGATCGCCTTCGCACTGGTGGCGCTGTGCTGTGACGTGCGCCCAACGCAGCCCAGCGTGCCCGCTGCTCCTGACGCAGGCGTAGCCGCTCGAGTTGCCGCGCCGCTGTTGACTCTGGTCGAATCCACGCCGGTCGAAACCAGTCTGGATCACGCTGCCATCGCCGACACTCACAACGTATGGCTGGCCATGATCACTGGTGCACAGCGCTCCATCGATCTGTCCCAGTTCTACGTGGCCGCCAGCGGCAAGGGCAGACTCGAGCCGGTGCTGGTCGCCATCGAGCAGGCAGCGGCTCGCGGTGTGAAGGTGCGCTTGCTCGCCGACGCTTCGTTTGCACCCAAGTACCCCGCAAGTCTCACCCGCCTCGCTGCGGCGGGCGTGACCGTGCGCCAGCTCGATCTGTCCAAGACGATGGGCGGCGTGCAGCACGCCAAGTACTTCGTCGTCGACGAGCAGCTGAGTTACCTCGGCAGCGCCAACTTCGACTGGCGCGCCCTCGAGCACATCCACGAGCTGGGCGTCAAGGTGCGCAGCCGCCGCTTGGCGGCCACGCTGACCGCAGTATTTGCGATCGATTGGGCGATTGCTGGGGGTCAGGACCGAGGGGCGAGCTCTTCGGGGCCCAGCGGGCTACCGTCAGCGGCGCTGTGGGAGCAGCTCGACACCGACACGACGATTCTGCCCGCGCTCAGCCCGCGCGGCTGGTTGCCTGACGAGCGGCTCTGGGAGCTGCCGATGCTGCTCGCTGCCATCGGCACAGCCAAGTCCCGCATCGATGTGCAGCTGCTCAGCTACCAGTCGACCTTTCGCGATGGGCGCGTCTTCAACCAGCTCGACAGCGCGCTGCGAAAAGCCGCCGCTCGCGGCGTGCAGGTTCGCTTGTTGCTGTCAGATTGGGTCAAGCGACCCGAGCAGCTCGCAAGTCTCAAGGTGTTGGCGAAGGATGCCAATTTGACCATCAAGATGCTGCAATTCCCCGAGCACTCCGGTGGATTCATCCCTTTTGCTCGAGTCGCCCATGCCAAGTACGCATTGGTTGACAGCGACTGGTCTTGGATCGGCAGCAGCAACTGGAGCGGCGACTACTTTTTCCGCAGCCGCAACGTCAGCTTGGTGGTGCGGAGCGCGCCATTCGCGGCGCAGCTGCGGAGCATCTTCGAGGAGCTCTACGGCGGCCCTTACGCCGAGATGCTCGATCCCAACAAGGAGTACACGCCCCCGCGCATCGCGGCGGATGAGTAGGGCGGGGCTCATTCCCCCGGAAAGCCAACGCGCAGTGGACAATTCGGGTTAAGCAGATATCGCGAATGATAATCCCAAGCATCGATTTGCAGGGCGGCAAGGCGGTCCAATTGCGCCAAGGTCGCGATCACGTGCTAACCAGCGAGCGCGATCCCCTCGAGCTGGCAGCCACCTTCAGCCGCTATGGGCCGGTGGCGATCATCGATCTCGATGCGGCGCTGGGGCAGGGCGACAACTTGGAGCTCGTCAGCCGAATGTGCCGGGTGGCCGAAGCCCGCGTAGGCGGCGGGATCCGCGACCCCGAACGTGCACGAGCGCTTCTGAGCGCTGGCGCCCAGAAGCTCATCATCGGCACGGCCGCAGAGCCCGAGTTGCTCCAGCAGTTTGCTCCTGCCCAACTGCTCGTGGCCCTCGATCACAAGGGCGGGGTGGTGCTCGATGAGGGCTGGACCCGCTCGACCGGGGAGCAACTCGTTGCCCGCGCCGCCCGCCTAGCGCCGCTGTGCTCGGGCTTCTTGTGCACCTTCGTCGAGCACGAAGGCGGCATGGGCGGCATGCCCCTCAAAGAGGTCCAAGAGCTGCAAGAGGCCCTCTCCAGGCCGCTGACGGTGGCCGGCGGCGTAGCCAGCACCGCCGAGGCCGTTGCCCTGTGTCGCATGGGTCTCGACGTTCAAGTGGGCATGGCCCTGTATACCGACGCGCTCGATCTGGCTGACGTCGTGACCGGAAGTCTCGACTTCGACAAGCTCGATCTGTTGCCCACCATCGTCCAGGACACCGCTGGCCAGGTGCGCATGCTTGCATACAGCTCGCCCGAATCGCTGAGGCGCGCCCTGCGGGAAGGCAAGGGGATCTACTACAGCCGTTCGCGCAAAGAGCTCTGGGAAAAAGGTGCTAGCTCGGGCCACACCCAAAAGCTCCTGCGCTGCCGAACCGACTGCGACCGTGATGCGTTGCTCTTTACCGTCGAGCAAACCGGCCCGAGTTGTCATGATGGTAGCCACTCTTGTTTTGGCCCAGCGCGCTTCAGCATGCCCGCTTTGTTCGAGCTGCTGCGACAACGAAAGCAGCAGCTTCCCGAAGGCTCCTTCACCGCCAAGCTTCTCAAAGACAAAGAGCTGCTATTGCGAAAGCTCAACGAGGAAGCTTTCGAAGTCACACGCGCGGCGACTGGTGACGAGCTGCGCTGGGAAGCTGCCGATCTCGTTTACTTTCTGAGCGTTCTTGCCGTCGGCGAAGGGCTCGACTGGTCGGACATCGAGGCGGAGCTGCGGGCACGCCGAGGAGGAGGCTGACGGTGCGGATTGCGTTGCCCAAAGGTAGGCTGCAGATCGGCGTGCTCGAGCTGATGGCCAAGAGCGGTCTGAGGTTCAGTTTCGCCAGCGACCGTGACTACCGACCGGTAGCCAGCGAGCCCGGCTTCGAAGCAAAGCTCGTCAAGGTGCGCGCGGTGCCGCAGCTGGTGGCGCTCGGCAACTTCTCGGTTGGCTTCTGCGGGCTCGATCTGGTTCGCGAGGCTGACTATGAGCTGGTGGTTCCGCTGCTCGACTTGGGCCTCAACCCGGTGCAGCTCGTCGTCGCAGTACGCAAGGGCAACGAGGGCATCGTCGACGCCCCGCCCAAGCGACCGCTGCTCATCGCCACCGAGTACGTCAGCATCGCTGATCGGTGGGCGCTGGAGCGCAACTTGGCTCACATCACGGTGCAGAGCTGGGGGTCGACGGAAGCCTAAACCACCGAAGACGCCGACATCGTCTTCGATTGTTCCGAGACGGGCACGACCTTGGCGGCCAACGGTCTGGTGGTGCTCGAGCGGCTCGTGAAGAGCAGCACGTACCTGGTTGCCAATCGCAACGCGCTGCAAGAGCCCGCGAGTCGTGCCGCCATCGACGCGCTCAGCGCCCGCCTGCGACAGGCTTTGGAGTGAGAGTTGAACATGGATATCGACAAACTGAGCGATGAGCAATTCGCGGCGCTGCCGCTGGTCGTCGAGGGCGAGAGCAAAGAGGTGCGCTACGCCGGCGAAGGCAAGGTGGTCATCCGCTTCAAGCCGACCATCTACAGCTTCACAGCGAACCGCTGCGGCACCGTCGCTGGCTCGGGCGTGCTGCGGCTGAGGGCCAGTCGGATCTTTGCCAAGGTGCTCGAGGACGCCGGCATCAAGCACGCATACCGCCAGCTCAACGATCGTTTTGCGCTGGCCGATTTGGTGCTCCAGCCCGTCCACGCAAGCGACCCCGAGCCGTTTCGCCCCAGCGATCTGGACGCCGAACAGCTCAGCCAGCTAGCCGTGGCGCCGCCCATCGAGGTGATCGTCAAGCGCATGCACAGCGGCACTTCAAAGCATCGCTACTTCGGGATGTCGGGCTTTCCGCTGCGAGGCAATCATCCGCTATTTGCCGGTTTCACCTTCGAGGCAGAAGACGCCTATCCCAAACCGATCGTGCGTTTCGATTGGCGCAATCCCTTGCTCGACGACAAGGGCAATCGTCTTGCCGACGAGATCCTGCCAGAGAGCGTGGCCGACTGGTTCATCGACGTGGACCGCGCGCGCAAGACCGCCCACCGCGTCTTCGAGGCGCTGAGCGACTTCCTCAATACGCGTGACGTGGTCTGCTACGACCTGTGCTTGTTCTTGAGCCAGGACGGCGAGACGGTGTTTGGCGAAATCAGCCAAGACTGCGGTCGTTTTCGCCACTTCGATTTGGGCTCGCTCGACAAGGACGTTTGGCGTGCTGGAGGCTCCAGTGATCAAGTGCTCGACAAGTGGAAGATGTTGCTCGAGGTGATGGGAGACGAGTCATGAAGTTCTTCTTGGGAACCACCAACCCAGGCAAGGTTCGCGAAATCGCGGCCATCCTCGCTGCCACCGGCTGCAGCTACGAAGTCACCGAGCCGGTCGATCCAGATGAGACCGAGGACGACTTCGAAGGCAACGCCCTGCTCAAGGCGCGCTGTTATGCCGCGCACGCCGGCGGGCTGGCCATCTCGGAGGACTCGGGTCTGATCATCCCTTCGCTGGGCGGTTTGCCCGGCGCCTACTCGGCCCGCTTCAGTGAATGTGTTGTGGATCGGGAACACTTCAAGGTGCTCGAGCACAAGCCGAGCTCGGATTCGCGTGACGCCATCGACGCGCGCAACAACCGCTTGGTCCTCGAGTTGCTCGAGGGCGTCGAGCAGCCACGCCGCGCTGCAGCGTTCAAGGTTGTTCTCGCAGTAGCTAGTCCCGATGGAGAGGTCCTCTTCAAGGCCCTTGGTGAGAGCCACGGCTGGATTGCTGAAGAGGCTCGCGGCGATCGCGGCTTTGGCTACGACCCCATCTTCGTGGGGCAGGACACCTTCGGAAAGACCTACGCCGAGCTCGACGCCATGCGCAAGAACCTCAGAAGTCATCGCCGCCGCGTGCTGCAGGAGCTCAAGGCTTGGTTGGCGCACTTTCTGAAGAAACAACAAGACCAGCCGCAGCCATGATCATCGTCGTGGACGGCAACGACGGCACCGGCAAAACCACCGTCGTCGAGCTGCTGCGCGAGCGCGGCTACGAGGTGCGTGACCGCGGAGCACCCACCAAAATGACGGACGATCCGTCGGTCCCGCCGGAAGATGGTGTGCGCTATCTAATCCTCGACGTGCCCGTCGAGATCTCGCGCGAGCGCCTGGCCCGAGCTGGCAAGGATCTCGACGAGCAGTATCACACCGTTGCTGACCTGACCCACTACCGCCAACGCTTCTTGGAGGTGGCTGCCGGCTTGCCCAACTGCAGCCTCATCGATGCGCAGGGCGCGCCGCAACAAGTCTTGCAGCAGTGCCTCGAGGCCTTGTCGACGTAGACAGCTCTTGCTAGTGCCTGGCCATGACCATGCGTGATTGGAGCCGTGAGGTCGTCGTCACTGGCACTGGCGTGTGCTGCAATTTTGGCGATGATTTGGAAGAAATGGCCGCCCGTTTGCGTGGCGGCGACAACCCGCCGTTTGGGATTTGGGCCCCAGCGGTCGAGAACAACGCGCGCTGTCGACTCATCGGCGAGTACAAGGGCGATGTATCCGATTCGACATTGGGCATCGGCAAGTCAGTTTCCCGCTTTTTTGGACGCGCTTCCCGGCTAGCGCTGAAAGCGAGTCGCGCCGCCATCGACCGGTCGGGCATCGATCCGGAGGATGCCGCTGTGATTATCGGCAGCGGTACTGGTGACGTGGTCGCCCATCAGCAGATCCAAGGGCGTCTCGACAAGAGCCATGACTGCCGCAAGGTGGGCACGACGGTGATCCCCAGGATCATGTCTTCGACGGTGTCGGCCAATTTGGTCAATGCGCTGCGGACCAAAGGACCGAGCTTGTCGGCGACCGCTGCCTGCGCCGGTGGAGCGTACAATGTTCTGCTGGCGGCGCAGCTGATCGAAGCGGGGCACATGGATACGGCGATTGCTGGAGGCGTGGAAGCGACGGACATCCACTTCCACGCTGGCTTCGACGCCATGCGTGCCTACAACGGCAGCGACAACGATAACCCCGGCCGGGCATCGCGGCCCTATGCGGCGGACCGGGCGGGCTTCATCTTTGCTGAAGGCAGCGGTGTGATGGTGCTCGAGGCTCGCGCGACCGCTGAGGCGCGTGGCGCGACCATTTTGGGAACCATCCGGGGCTACGGCATGTCGTCGGACGGCGCCGGCAACATGGTCGCCCCCTCTGAAGATGGTGCCCATCGGGCCTTGTGCAAGTCGCTCGAGCACGCCCGGATCGGCGTGGAGCAAATCGACTACATCAACACCCACGGTACCTCGACGCCCCTTGGTGATGTGAGCGAAGTTCGCGCCATCCGGCGGTTGATGGATGGCAAGCAGGTGCGCTACTCGTCGACCAAAGGCTACACCGGGCACACCATCGCGGCGGCCGGTGCCATCGAAGCCATCTTCACCCTGATGATGCTGCGCGATGGCTGGGTCGCTCCCTGCGTCAACGCCGAGCCCCTCGAGCCCGAGCTGCTCGACTATCCGCCGGTGTGCAAACCCACCGACGTCCCGATGCGTCATGCCCTGTCGAACTCCTTCGGCTTCGGCGGAACCAACGCAACGCTCGTGCTGGCCCGAGAGCCGCGCAGCTAGTTGGGCTCGTTGCTAGCGGTAGGCATGGCATCCGGGCGTGTTGCCGGGCCAGCGTCGCAAGGCGGTCGCTTCCACAAGAGGACACAGCTGTCGTTGCGACACACAGCGCGAGCTTGCGGCGGGCAAGGATCTGGCGGCGGCGGCGGCGAGCAGGAGAGCATGGGACAAGCACTCGGCTGGCAGATTGCACGCGCGGCCGCCTGCTGCGCCTTCGCCCATTTGGCCGAAACCGCCCGCTTCGGGCGCTCAACCCAGCCATCACAGCCAGCACAGCATTGGTACGGCTTGTAGGGCACGCAATCGCTGTCGCTCTTGCAAGCGGTGACAGCTTTGGCCCTGTCGCTCGCCTGATTGGAAACCGTCGCGGTGACACCTTTGGCTTTTGCTGCTCTCCTGCCGGCATCCGAGAGGCGGTAGGAGCAGCAGCGCGACCCCGAGCGCGAACCTGACGAAAATGAGCTGGCTCACACCGTCACTTGTACCATGTCGACGCGGCATCTTCGGTGCGGGCAGCCCACGGCGGGATGGTCAGCGGCGACGGCGACGGCTCGTGGCGCCCTGGCGTTGCTCGCGCTCGTGCTCGTTCGGTGGTCGAGCGCTGCTACGCGGGCGGCACCTCGAGAAGTAGGGTTCGCGGCCCAAGGGCCGTGATACATAGCTTGTGGTCGTGCGCGACGATGCCCACAGCATGGCGAGCCGGAGGCGCCCGTGACCGTCCCTACCGGCCAGGCTGGGGCCGGCTCAGCCGCTGGTCCAGTGTGGATTGCCCGTCGCTTTCCGAAACCGCATGCGTACGTCATCATGGCGGTCGCCACGGTGGCGCCGACGATCAGCGTGTTGAAGGCCGCGACCGCGGACAGCTCAGCGAGCGACCCGCTCACCCTTCCCTTGCTCATCGCTGCCATTTGCTTCGCAGGAGCCCTGTTGGTCTGGTTGGCGGCGCGAAGCGAAACCCGGCTGACCCTCGAAGGACAGCATTTGGTGCTCACCAGCAGCTCTGGACAGCGTCGGATCCATTGGCTGAGGGCGGCGTCGCTGCACGCCTACCGAAGGCACAAAGCGGGCTACGGCGTGCGGGCGGGCGCGGTGATCTTCGTGGAGCTCACCGATGGCTCCGAGGAGTCCCTCCATGTCAACCCAACGCTACCTGACGGGCTGTATACGGGTGCGACAAGGCTCTTTCCCAGGCTCTTTTTGGATAACGATGCGGCCAGCTCCTTTTTGGAGCACATGGTTCCGTACATCGCGCGATCGGCGTAGTTCGTCGAGTTGCGGAACGAACATGATATTGTGTTGCAATGTCGAAGAGGAAGCGCGTGAGCGGCATCTTGATGGCAGTGGCAATGGCCTTTTTTGGCGCGGTCCTGTTGCCGACCGATGCCTCGGCTCGGAACACCAACAAGGACAATACCCGCGCTACCGACATTGGCGGGATCATCGCGATCGGGAAGGTTGATGTCGCCAAGCTACAGGGCCAGCGGCTGACCCTGGATGTCCACGTCCAGCGGCGCTCTGGCAACCGCTTGCGAAAAGCGGTTCTGCACATCTACGCAGCGAGCAAAAACCGCTCCAAGCCCGTGCTGGTCAGTAGCGTCAGCTTCACCCTCGATGGCAAAGGCCGACGAATCATCAAAGCCCCTGTCCAACTTTCAGCTTTGCCCGAAGGAAAGCTCATCGCCAAGAGGCTCGACAGCAAGCGTGCAGGCAATTCGGCGGGCCTGATCCTGTTCGACTTCGGTCCGGTTGGCGTGAAACGTAGGAACGCCAAGGGCTACGAAGTCGGCCCTGTGGGCAAGCACGCTGTGCGCTTTCGGCTACAGCCCAAATAGAACCACCAGGCTTGCCAGTTTGCTCGCGCTTAGGCGGGCAAGTTGAAGTGGGCGCGCAGGATTGCTGCAGTAAAGCTGGTCCGCAGGTAGAAGCCGCGCGGTAGCGTCTCAATCATCGTCCCCTCGGCGTCGGTGCTGCGTGTGCGGACGCTGGCGTTGGCAGCTTTGGGGCGCACCTGCAGGTGCACGCCTAGCCGGGCGTTGATCGACTCGATGTCGCCGCGGCCGATGATGCCGGCGAGCTCTTCCCAATCATGTCGCAGCGCAGCTTCTTGCTCGGCGGTCGGGCTCCAGAGTAATGCAGAGCCGATGCGGCGCTGTGGAACCGGGATATGGCGCTCGCCTTGGATTGGTACCCACAACACGCGGGCGAGCTTGCGCCACACACGTGAACGCTCCCAAGGGATCTCGCCGATCTCGCCCAGCGGAACGGTGGCCACGAAGGTGGTCTCGCGTGGCTTGCCCTCCATGTCCACGGGGAGGGTCTTGAGCTCGATGCCGAGCTCGGCGAAGTCGGGCTCATCTCGGCTCGCCGCCGTTGCGCCCAAAGCGCGTTCGATCAGATGGCCCACCCAGCCCTTGTGATGGAGCAAGTTGGCGGGCGCAGTCATGCCCACGCTGGCCGCCACCTCGGCGAAGCTGCGGCCGGCTAGATCATGAGCTCGGGCGAGCAACTCCTGCTCGCTCGCGGGCGGGCTCGGTCGTTGGCGCTCAGCAGATTTGGGCATCGGCCACGCTCGTCAATCCGGCTGCGAAACCGTGGCCTGCACCAAGTACTGCTCATCGAGTAGCTTGGCATCGACGCGTGCTGCAAGGCCGGCCGCTTTCAGCTCTTCGACGATCTTGGCAGGCGCGATGCGGTGCTCGACTGGCGGACCGTTTTTGCTCGAGAGCTTGTAGTCGACGATCCACAAGGCGCCGCCGGGCTTGAGTGCTTTGGCGAGCTTGGCGGCGTACGCCGTGCGCTTGGGGATATGGTGGTAGGTGTTGACGATCAGGATACGGTCTGCGCTGCTGCCGAGCAGCAACGGCTCGTCGACCATCACCAGACGCGGCTCGACGTTGCTCAGTCGCTCGCGCTCGATGCGGCCCACGACATAGCGAATCATGACCGGTTCGATATCGAGCGCGAGCACTTTGCCTGCGGCGCCGACGGCGCGCGACAAGTGAGGCAAGAAGTAGCCACTGCCGGTGCCCAGATCCACCACGGTCATGCCGGCGGCAATCTTCATTGCAGCGATCACTTCCTCCGGCTTTTGTCTGCGGTCTCGCTCGGGCCCTTCGTGCTTGCGGGCATAGCCTTCGGCGTCCTCGAAGCGATGGACCAAGGGCTCGGCGTGGTGGCCTGCTCCATGATGGCCTGCACCGGCTCCATGATGGCCTGCAGCTGCTCCATGATGGCCAGTTGCGTGCGCGGTGGGGGCCGGTGGCTCGTGCTCAGCTCGAGGCGGGGTGTGGTGGTGATGAGGGTGGTGCGGCGTGCAACCAATCCAAGTGAGCAGAGCCGCGACAGCGAGAGCGAGACGCATTTGCTCTGTCATAATCGCGTCGGACTCCAAGACCAACACATCGTCGCCTTCCTAGAGCGTTGGCAAGCGCTGCTGCCGCGCATTAGGCTGGCGCCCGCATACGGCAACTGGCAGCGACGCAAAGTGAGGGATCATGGCGAAGTGGTTTGATGGCAAGGTGGCGTGGATAACTGGTGCGGGCAGCGGCATCGGCCGAGCCACGGCGCTCGAGCTTGGCCGTCATGGCTGCAGGGTTGTGCTCAGCGGTCGCCGTCAGGAGCGGCTCGACGCGGTGGCTACCGAGCTAGACAGCCTGGGCTCTGAGGGCTTGGTATTGCCCTGTGACGTGGTCGATGAAAAGCAGATCGCAACCACGGTCGAGCAGCTTATCAGCCACTTCGGCCAGCTCGATCTGGCTTTTGCCAATGCTGGTTTTGCGGTGGCGGGAAAGGTCGAAGAGCTCGACGCCGAAAGCTGGCGCCGTCAACTCGACGTCAACGTGGTGGGCGCCGCGCTGACCGCCCGCCATGCGCTCGCCCACCTGCGCAAAACACGGGGGCGCATCGGACTCGTGGGTAGCGTGGTGGCCTTCTTGTGCGCCCCCAAGCTCGGCCCCTACAGCGCCTCCAAATATGCCGTGCGCGCGCTCGGGCAAACGCTCAGCATCGAGCTGCACGGCAGTGGGGTGTCATGCACGACCGTGCACCCTGGCTACGTCGAGAGCGAAATCGCGCAGGTGGACAACGACGGCAACTTCGACGCCGGCAGACCTGACAAGCGCCCGAAGCAGTTTCTATGGCCCGCCGACCGCGCCGCTCAGGTCATCGTCAAGGCCCTGTACCGCCGAAAGCGTGAGGTGGTGTTCACTGGCCACGGCAAGGTCGGCGCCTTCATCGGCCAACACCTACCGTCCGTCGCCCATCTGATGATGCGTCGTCGTTAGCGAGCTTTCGGCCCTTCGAGGGCGCTACGGACGCGCGCGCCGCTTGTCTTTCTCGGGGTCTTTGACAAAGACCCCGCCCCATCGCCTTCGGCGATAGGGCCCCACCCCAAAACCGCTTCGCGGCGGACGGGGCTAGCTTTCGGCCCTTCGAGGCGCTACGGACGCGCGCGCCCCTGGCGGGGCGAAGGCGCGCGCGGTTCGCGACGCGCTGCTCAGCTATCTTCTTCTTTGGCCTTCTTGGCGTCTTCGACGACCTTGTCCTGCACGTTGCGGGGCATGGCCTCGTAGTGCGCGAATCGGGCCGTGTGCAGGCCTCGTCCTTGGGTGAGGCTGCGTAGCTGCGTGGAATAGCGCAGCAACTCGGCCTCAGGGGCTTGGGCCAAGATCTTCTGATTGGCGCCTTCGGCCTCCATGCCCTGGATGCGGGCTCGGCGGGTGTTGAGGTCACTCATCACGTCGCCGGTGTACTCGTCGGGTAGCAGTACTTCCAGATGGCAAATCGGCTCGAGCATGATGGGTGACGCTAGCTCGAAAGCTGCCCGGAAGCATTGGCGCGAGGCCATCTTGAAGGCCGCTTCGTTGGAGTCGACCGAGTGCATCTTGCCGTCGTGTACGCTCACCCGCAGATCGCCGCAGGGGTAGCCTGCCAGCGGGCCCTTGCCCATGGCCTCGAGCACGCCTTTCTGGATGGCGCCCGCGAAGCGTCGCATGTCAATCACGCCGCTGACGATGGCATCGATGATCTCGAGCTTCGTGCCCCAGGTAGTCTCGTGCTCGCTGGTCTTGCGAACCTTGACGTCGGCCGGCGGAACGTATTCACCGTCGAGGGGCTCGACCATCAGCGAGATGTCGGCGAATTGCCCCGCCCCTCCGGTTTGCTTCTTGTGGCGGTATTGCGAGCGACCGGTCTTTTGGATGGTCTCGCGGTAGCTGACCTTGGGAATGGACAAGTCCACGTCGACGCCGAAACGGTTCTTGAGGCGGAAGCGGGCGATGCCGATGTGCATCTCGCCTTGCCCGCCGAGAAGCAGCTGTTTCAGATCGGTGTCGTGGATGATCTTGAGCGAGGGATCTTCGGCGACCAGCTTGTGCAAACCGGTCGACAGCTTGTCCTCTTCGCCTGCCGTGCTGGCGCGAATGGCGGCCGTGTAGCGCGGGTCCGGGAACTTGATGGGCTCGATGCTCAGCTTGCTGCTCTTTGTCCGGAGCGTGTTGTTGCTGTGGGTGTCCTTGAGCTTGACGGTGGCGCCGATATCACCAGCATGCATCTTGCTGACCGATTCGCGGTTGCGTCCGTTGAGAACGAACAAGCCGCCGAGTCGCTCGTTGGCTCCAGTCTGGGCATTGACCAGATCGATGCCGCCCTCGAGCTCACCGGAGTAGAGCTTGAAGAATGCATACTCGCCTACGTGTTGCTCGCTCATGAGCCGATAGACGAAGGCGACTGGATCGCCGGCCGGATCGATCACATGCTCCTCGCCGGCCTCGGTCTCTACCTTTTTGCCCTCGAGTGGTGACGGGCAGCAGGAGTTGATGATGTCGAGCACACGGCTGATGCCGATGTTGTTGGTGGCGCTCGAAACCAAGATCGGGAACAGGAGCCGCTCGCGCACCGCGCTGGCCAGACCGGTCATCAGCTGCTCTTCGGTCAGCTCGCCGGCCTCGAGGTACTGCTCCATGAGCGTGTCGTCGTTTTCGGCGACGTTCTCCACCAAGTTGTTGCGCAGCTCGGCGGCTTTGTCGGCGAAGCCCGCGTCGATGTCGGCTTCCTGGGCGCCGCCCGCCCCTTCGGGGAAGGTCAGCTGCTTCATGGCCAGCATGTCGACGATGGCCCGGCTGCCGTTGCCGACCGGAAGCTGCATCGGGGTGGCCGCGCGGCCGAAACGCTCTTGGATCTGCTCGATGATGGCGGGAAAGTCGACGCCCGGTTTGTCGAGGTGATTGACGACGAAAACTGCAGGTATTCCGACCTTTTGCGCAGCTGCCCAAGCCACCTCGGTGCCTACCTGAACAGCGTCGCTGGCGTTGAGCACGAAGATGGCCGCATCTGCGACCCGCGTCGACGCCACCACCTCGCCACCGAAATCCGGGTAGCCAGGTGTATCGAGCACGTTGATCTTGTGTCCGTCATGCTCGACGTGCAGCAGCGAGGCGAAGATGCTCATCTCACGCTGATGCTCGCTGTCGTGGTAGTCGCTGATGGTGCTGTGGTCACCGATTGAGCCCATCCGATTGGTGCCGCCGCTGGCGAAAACCATCGCCTCGGCCGCCCTCGGCTTGCCGGCGCCGTGGTGGCCGACCAGCACGACATTGCGGATCTTGGATGACTCGTAGACCTTCATTATCTTCTCCTTGACCCCTGCTGGGGGAGAAGGGTGTTTACAGCATCGGTACCGGTGATCAAAGGGTAAACGGGGTGTCAAGGACGATGGTCGAGCATAAGAAGGTCGCGCCGTTTCGCTACATGGTTTGGGCCAAGACCCACCACGGCGGGGCTAGCTACCACCTGGGCTTGTCGGGATTGCCGCCACCTGACAGCAGCTTGCTCAGCCTCGAAGGTGGCCAGCAGCTCGATCTTGCTCAGCGGGGCTACGACATGCCGCCGGCTGCTCGGCAACGCTTGGCCGCACGTTTCGGGGTGGCTGAGGCCCAGCTGTTGCTCACGCTCGGGACCTCACACGCGCTGTATCTGGTATGCGCCAGTCTGCTTCGCGCGGGTGATTTGTGCCTGGTGGAGACGCCCGCCTACGAGCTGCTCACCGGATTGGCTGCTTTGCAGGATGCCCGCGTCGAGCGTTTCGAGCGCATGCAGGCGGCGGGCTACCGGCTTTCGGCGGATTTGCCGGCGACGATCAGGGCCAAAAAGCCGCGGCTGGTGCTGCTCACCAATCCGCACAATCCCTCTGGGGCGCTGCTCTCCCATGCGGAGCTCGGCGCCGTGTCCGAAGCAGCCCGAGACGCAGGCAGCCTGCTGGTAGTCGATGAGGTTTACCTCGAGTACCTGCCCGATTCGCCGGCGCGCAGCGCTCACCACCTTGGCGACCACGTGCTGTGTGCATCGAGCTTCACCAAGGCCTTTGGGCTCGGCACG
>CAZRGL010000104.1:0-23256 GCA_964599485.1 uncultured Polyangiaceae bacterium | reverse complement strand
AGCGGCGCGGTGTACGTGTTCGAGCGCGACAGCCAGGGTCAATGGTCTCAAAAGCTAGAGCTACTCGCTGCCGACGCTACCGTCGGCGACTACTTCGGCCATGCAGTTTCGGTCAGCGGCGACTACGCGATTGTGGGCGCGTACCTCGATGACGATAGTGGCCTGAGCAGCGGCTCTGCCTACATTTTCGAGCGCGACGGGCTCGGCCAATGGAACCAGAAAGCGAAGCTGCTCGCCTCTGACGGCGTCGCGGGCGACTTCTTCGGTTTTTCGGTGTCGGTCAGCACACCGGGCTACGCGCTCATCGGTGCTCACTTCGACGACGACAAAGGCGCCGACAGCGGCTCGGCCTATGTGTTCGAGCGCGACGGGCAAGGCCAGTGGACCGAGGCGAGCAAGCTGCTCGCATCTGATGGCTTCGGCGCTGACTTCTTCGGTTATTCGGTTGCGGTCAGCGCGCCGGGCTATGCGGTCATCGGAGCGTACCGCAGGGACGAGAACAAGAAGTGGTCCACCGGTGCGGCGTACATGTTCGAACGCGACACCATGGGCGCGTGGATTGAGACAGGAAAACTGCTCAGCTCCGACTTCGATAACAACGACCAACTCGGCTTTTCCGTAGGGGTCAGCGGGATCTACACGATTGCTGGAGCACACAACGACGACGACAACGGCGAGGACAGCGGCTCGGCTTACATCTTCGAGCGACAGCCGACCCTCGGCGCACTGTGCAGCGCCGACAGCGAATGCGACAGCGGCTTGTGCGTGGACTCGGTGTGCTGCGCGAGCACTTGTGGCGGAGGCGACCCGACCGATTGTCAGGCTTGCAGCGTTGCGGCCGGCAGCTCCACCAACGGCAGCTGCGAGCTTCTCGCTCAGGGGAGCACCTGTCGCGCGGCTGCCGATCTCTGTGACGCAGAGGAGACTTGCGACGGCAGCAACATCGCTTGCCCCTCTGACATCAAGCTTCCGAAGAACACCTTCTGCCGCGCTGCTAACGGTGTTTGCGACAAGGCAGAGCTCTGTGACGGCATCAGCGATAGCTGCCCCGCTGACAGCAAGCTCGTGGGCACCATCTGTCGAGTAGCGGTCGGCCTCTGCGACAAAGCCGAGCTCTGCGAGGGCAACAGCGACGACTGCCCCAGCGACATCAAGCATCCCAAGAGCACCATCTGCCGCGCCGCGGTGGACGTCTGTGATGCAGCCGAGGAATGCGACGGCAACAGCAACACCTGTCCGGCCGACGGCAATCAGCCCAAAGGCACGACATGCCGCCCGCCGGTCGACCTCTGCGACGCCGAGGAACAGTGCACGGGCAACAGCAAAACCTGTCCCTACGACCTCGACCTGCCGCAAGGCACGTCCTGCCGTCCTGCGGTCGATCTGTGCGACCAACAAGAGCTCTGTGACGGCAAGAGCAGCGCATGCCCGGTCGACGCCGTGCTCCCGAAAGGAACCTCCTGCCGCAGCGCCGCCGGTTCATGCGACCTAGAGGAGCTCTGCGACGGCAGCAGCAGCGCCTGCCCTGCCGACGACAAGCAGCCACAAGGCACCTCGTGCCGGCCCAAGGCCAACGGCTGCGACGCCGAGGAGCAATGCGACGGCTCGAGCGACCAGTGCCCCGAGGATGCTGTGGCGCCCGCCGGCACGGTATGTCGCTCATCTGCCGCTGAGTGTGATGCCGAAGAGCAATGTGACGGCTCTGCCCTCGATTGTCCGCCCAACGTCAACGAGCCTGACGGAACGAGCTGCGATTCGGGCAACGGCGTGTGCACGGATGGAACCTGCGAGCCGCTCGGGCAAGGTGGACAAGGCGCAACGAGCAGCTCCTCCAGCGGTGGGGGTGACGGCGGTAGCGCTGGCGCCGACACGACGTCGAGCAGCGGAAACACGGCAGGCCCTGACGAGAGCACTGGTTGCGGCTGCCGCGTGGTGGGCACGCCGCAGCGCCAGCCGAGCGGGCTTTGCTGGCTGCTCTTGGCGTTGCTTGCCTTGGCTCGGCGCGAGCTCGACCTCTAGCTCTTGAGACTAGGGTTCTACCGTCGGCCCGGACTGCGGCTTCGAGTGTGCTGTGCTTCGACGAGGCACGGGTGGCCAACTTCACGCGGCAATCATCGTGCCAGAGACCTTTCTTGCGCGAGCCGCTGTGAGATGGACTACGCGGCCCAACCGGGTGATTCGGAGCTCCGATTGCTGCATGCCCGTGCAAGCACCTGATGGTTGGAGCCAGCAGGCGATTGCGCCAGGTTGCCATACAGCCGCTCCACCCGCTTTGCTGCAGGGCGGCGCGGGGATTGCTCCCAAATCCAGCGAGGTGGATTTGCTAGCCACACATCTTGCGGACGAGGCTCAAAGCCGCGACCATACCAGTGACATGCGTCGCTGCAGAACCGCTACTCTCCTGATGCTCATGAGCACGCTGACGTTGGGCGCGAGCTGTGCCTTGATCGGGAGCATCCAAGGGGACTATGCCATGGCCGGAAACGACGCTGGTGGCGGCAACGACGGTGGTGGCGGCAGCGAAACAAGTAGCGGCGGCCATGGTGGCGCGGGCGGCACTGGAACGACTACCGGAACGGGCGCGTGCGGCATCGCCCCATGTGCCAATGGCGTGAGCTGCGAAAACAACGGCGAATGCCTCAGCTTCCACTGCAACCAGAACGGAGAATGTGCGGGCTGGAGCGTTGTTTATGGCGGCGATGCGGGAAGTCAGCGCGTCGTCGACATTCTGATCGACGAGTCTGCGAATTTGATGTTCGCCGCTGGCGTTTTCGACGGTGAGCTCGACCTGAAGGACAACACAGTTGCGATTGGGCCGGGGCTGTTCATCTCGATGTTGTCGCTGGAGGGTAACCACGTGCACACCATCGCGTACCAGGCTGCCAAAATGCCTGATTCTGCTCGTTTGGCCTTCCGGGGGTCGGAGCTGCTGGTGGCGACGAGCTGTAGGCAGCTGGTCGTGTCCATCGACTCCACGATCGGCGAGTCTGGTGGAAACGACATTTGCCTGCTTGCGTTTCAGATCGACTCGAGCGTGCTGACCCTCGAGGTGGCCGTTGCCTTCGGTTCTGACGGTGAGGACTCGGTGAACGATGTGATGGTGTTGGGCGACACCACGATAGTTGCCGGCGCCTACAGCGGTAGCGGGCTCGACTTTGGGTGCCCGGTCCTTCCGAAGCCCGTGGACTCCGCAGCCTATGTCGTCGAGTTGGGCAAACAGCTGACCTGCATCCAGCAGCGCGATTTGCCCTCGACGGACGGTATTTCCGGGGCGATGAGCCTGGCCAAACCGGATTCGAACGTGGTGGTTGCTGGCTGGTTCTCGGGAGACATGACCGCTCTGCAGGCGCTAGCCAGCGATGAGGACGGCTTTGTTCTGACCCTCGACGGCAGCTTGACGCCTGTGCCCAACGATTCGTTTGGGAGGCTGGGCGGTTCCAAGCACGACTCGCTCTTCGCGATCGCCGCGACCGAGTCCGCGCAAGACATGTTCATCGCTGGCTACCTGACCGGGGCGGACGTGACCTATGGTGCCGAATCCGTATCGCTCATGGCAAAGCCGCCAGGACAGGATCGAACCGGATTCATCGCCCGCACCAAGGGAATGGACGAAGGCTGGGTTTCCTGGTTGGGCAGCGGCGACCACGACGCGCTGTTGCTCTATCGGCTGGCCACACACCATGACAACGTCGCGCTCGTCGGTTCGTTCAGCGGCACACAGAAGTTTGGCGAAATTGGGCTGACCGCGGCGGGCCCCGGAACAGACATGGTCGTAGTGACTGCGGGCGGCGGGGAGGGCGACGTAGGCTACGCAGCCAAGTTTGGTGACGCCACTGGCAACGACATAGCGCTTGCTGTTGCGGTCTCGTCGTCTGGAAACGTCTTTGTGGGCGGCACTTTCAGCGGGACGATAGCGATTCCCGACGGCGAACCAGTCACTGCGGGAGTGAACGAGGATGGGCTCATCATGAGCCTGGGTTTGGACGTCTTCTATAGAACCAATGGCGGCAACTTGGAAAGCAGCTACAGATGCGGTCGTCGCCGAGCGCTACCGGCTCGTTCGCGAGCTTGGTCGCGGCGGTATGGGCGCGGTGTGGCAAGCAGACCATTTGGCGCTCGATACCCCTTGTGCCGTCAAGTTCATCGATGAGAGCGTGGCCGGACGTGAGGATCTGCGCTCGCGTTTTCGGCAAGAGGCTCATGCTGCGGCCAAACTGCGCAGCCCCAACGTGGTGCAGATGTTCGACTACGGCGAGCACGAAGGCGCTCTGTTCATCGTGATGGAGCTGCTCGAAGGCGAGACGCTGGCGGAGCGACTCGATTCCAAAGGTTGGCTCAGCGCCAGTCAGACGGTGCGTGTCCTTCGTGATGTGGCCCGCGCCCTCGTCAAGGCGCAGATGCTGGGGATCGTGCATCGCGATCTCAAGCCCCGAAAACGTGTTCATCGTCAAGGACGCTGACCGCGAGATAGCCAAGGTGCTCGACTTTGGTGTCGCCAAGGTGACGCAGAAGGTCGAGATCCAGGGCAAGGCCCACAAGACGCATACCGGAATGGTGCTCGGTACTCCCTACTACATGTCGCCCGAACAAGCCGACGGCACCATCGCCCTCGATCATCGCTCCGATCAGTGGTCTTTGGCGGTCATGGCGTACGAGTGCCTCAGCGGCGAGTTGCCCTTCCAGAGCGAGGCGCTGGGCAACCTACTTGGCAAGATCATGTACGAGGAGCCGCCGAGCTTGTGTGACGCACAGCCCCCGAGCTGCCGCGGTCGGTCGACTCCTGGTGGCGGAAGGCTGCCAGCCGCGCGCCTGAGGATCGTTTTTCCAGCGCGACGCTGCTGATTGACGCGCTCGAACGAGCGCTCGCGGGCGACAAGGCGCGTGGCGACACCAGAGCCGACGGCACCCGCATCCCTTCGGTCCCGCCCAAGTCGTCTGGGCCAACCGCTTCTTCTGGGCCAAGCGTTTCTTCTGGGCCAGCCGTTTCTTCTGGGCCAGCCAAATCCGCGGTGCCAAAGTCCGACAAGGATCCACGCAAGAAGGGAACTGCCGAGACGGTGGAGGCTTCGCCCACCGATTATGCAACCAAGCGGAGAAGCAAAAACGCATTGGCGGCGACCGCACCGAGCGCGGAGACGCTCGGTGGTTTCTCCAAGCCGCCACCCAGGATGACGCGGTCGCTCAAGCTCGTAATTGGCGCTGGCGCGTCAATCGCCGTTGGGCTGGCGCTGTGGTTTGGTGTGGACCGAGGGGCGACCAAGGGCTCGGCCGTGAATTCGGTCGGCACAACGGTGTCGTCTACGTCCGCCCCCGCCGGCTCGATGACAGAACCGGCTCCCGCAGCGTCGCTGCCCGCTACGGCTACACCGAGCTCAGCCTCTTCAGCCGCTGCCGAGTCGTCGACCCGCTCAAGCTCGGCGACGGCTGCACCGCACGCCACTGCGCCTCGGCCCGCGCCAAGCCCAGCTCCACCCAACCTGCGGAACCAGCCAACGGCCAAGCCCACTTCCGCACCAACACCTGCACCTAGCAAGCCCACACCTGCACCTAGCAAGACAGCGTCGCCGAGGGCCACACCAACCGGTCCGGTGGCGCCACCAGAGGCTGGTTACTGACATGTCGCGAGCTCAATTGATGGTTCTGTTCGGTGGCGTGCTGCTGTGCTGCCTGTTTGCCGCCCCGCCGCTGAGCGCCCAATCTGGCGGTGACGCCAACAAGACGACCGCCCGAAACCTGTTCTACGAGGCGGGAAAAGCGCTGGCTGCCAAGGACTACGCTACCGCTGCCGACCGCTACCGCCGTTCCAACGAGCTGTATCCGGCGCCCACCGCTGGGCTTGGTCTGGCCCGCTCACTGGTGGCACTCGGCAAGCTGGTCGATGGTTATGAGGCGTATGTCGCTGCGGCCAACTTCAAGCTGAACGAACAGTCACATGACGCGTTCAAGAACGCAGTTGCCGTCGCCCGCACCGAGCGGGATGCGCTGGTGGAACAGCTCGCTTCGCTAGTCGTCGTGATCGCGAACCAAATCGATGCACAGGTGACCATCGACGGCGTGGTGCTTCCCAAGGCTGCGCTCGGGGTAAAACACTTCGTTGATCCTGGTAGCCATACGCTGCGGGCCACCGCTACCGGCTACGAGCCCTTCGAAACGAAGGTCACGGTTCAAGCAAGCGAGTCGCGACGAGTCCCGATCCAGCTGGCTGCAAAGCCCTACGTGCCGCCCGTGGTGGCGCCCACTGTGCCCCCGCCGCCTCCGACTGCTCCCCCGGTGCTCCCTCCCAGAGGCGACCGCCCCACTTCCGACGGTTCCACACAACGCCTCGCCGGCTATGTCATTGGTGGCGCTGGAGTTGCCGGACTGGTGGTCGCCTTGGTGACGGGGGTGATGTACGCAGACAAAGCGGCCACCGTCGATGACCGCTGCCCCACCAAAGTGACCTGCGACCAAACTGGTTTCGATGCATCCGAAAGCGGCAAGACCATCGGCGTAATCAACACCGTGGCGCTGTTCGGCGGTGTTGCGCTCGTCGGAGTAGGCGCCACACTGGTGCTCACCGCGCCCTCTGGCGAGGCGGCGACGACGGCCCAGCTATCGCCCCTGCTGGGACCGAGCAGCGCAGGTATTACGCTCACTGTCCGCGGCTTCTAACCCGAATAGCCGGCAGAGAACGAAGGCGGGTGCTCGTCCCGGCCCTCGGGCAAGCGTCTCCGGCTGTGCATTGGCTTTTGGTGCGCTTACCAGTCCTCACAAGCGTACTTCAGGCACGGCTGCGGCGTGGCGACCGCGCTTCGGTGGTCTTTCCATTTTTGGCGCTGTGCTTCATTGCTGAGCTGCTTGGCGATGGCTTGCTCGATTTTCGTGAAACGTTGCACGATGACTTCTTCGTGAGCCTGCAGTCGCGCATCGAACATCCTTGCTATTGCGGAGCTGCCCGAACAGCGCGGGGCCATGGTGTTGCGGGCGTCGTGGGCCTGCTCGATGTGTTTGGCGATGGCGCGCCAATGCGCTTGGCATTCGTCCTTGTCGATGCTGCAGCTGCTGCTGCTGAGCAGTTTCCACGCCGCGTCGAGACCAGCGTGGACTTGTGGGACCTGTCGGGCAAGTCGGCTGTAGGCGTCCTCGGCCTGTCCGCTGATGCCTTTGGGCATGTCGAGTGGCGGGATCTTCGGTCGATCCCCTTCGCGGGGATTGACCTGCCCCGTCGCGCTCGCCGACGGCAAAGGCCCCGCATGAGATGGCACCGCCACGACCGGTGGCGTGCCGACTGGAGGTGTAGTGACCGGCGCCACTTGCTCGTTGGGACAACCGGTCAGGGCCGCAAGCGCAGAGCCCATCAGCAGGGCGCGTCGCCGGCGAAGAATGCTCTCGCGGTGATTTGAGCTCGACATGCAGCTGACTTTCTCACCGCGGGCTGCAAGGCACAACCGAGACGAGGACCGCGGTCGATGGGGGCTGAATGAATCGACGCGACGGGCGCACAACCGCTCTATGCTCTGTCCGTGCAAGTTTCACCACCAGCCCCCGTCGTGCTCGAAACAGGTGCGCGCAACTACGCCGACCCGTGGGTTTCGAAGTACGTCGTGTTCGGTCCCAACCTGATCTTACCGGCCGTCCTGGTCCTGATCCTGCTCGCCGGCGCCCTGCGACTCCGGCGTCAGGCCAAGCTCGCACGCACCAGCGAAGCAGAAGCGAAAGAGCAGAGCGCGCAACCGGTCGCCGGCGAAGCTGCCATCCACGGGCGCGTGTCGTCGGTCGAGCAGACAGCTGAGGAAGAGCAGACAGCTGAGGAAGAGCAGACAGCTGAGGAAGAGCAGACAGCCGAGGACGAACAGGCGGCTGCGGTGCGGCTCGTCATCGTGCAACAGGCGGCTGTGGTCAAGACCGCCCGAGGCTGGAGAACCGATTGGAAGGAGGTCGACCGTAAGGTCGAGGTGCGGCCGTTCGAGGTCACGACCGACGCCGGCAACACGATTCGCGTCGAGCCGGACGAGCGAATACAACTCGTTGACGATTTGCAGCGGGGACAAGTCCGCGACGAGACCTTCCGCGACAACGTCGCTGAGGTCACGGTTGGGGAGGAGGTCTTCCTGCTCGGCTCACTGGGTCCGGGCGCCGCACCGGGGCCCGGAGCTGGCTACCGGGGTTCCGCCGTTGGCTGGGTACTTCGCCCGCCCGGTGGCGACCGACCGATGCTGCTTTCCACCAAACCCCTGTCCGAGTCGTTCCGGGTGCGGGCGGCCGCACGGTTTCGCTGGATCAAGCGGATCGCTATCAGCGTCGCCATCGTCCAGACGCTGGCCGGGCCCTATCACCTCGCACGCCATTTCGGCGTCGACGAGATCGCCACGGTCATTTCACGCCGACAGAAGCACGCAAACAAGGAGCATTACCATCGGGTCACGGTCCGGGCATCCAGTGGCCAGAGCGAAGAGATAGCGGTCAGCACCCATGACGACTACGACCGCCTGAGCCCGGGGGCGCGTGTACCCGTGCACGTCAGCCGCGGGCTGTGGTCGTCGATCACACTCGGCCATGGACCGAGGGCCCACAAGACCGCTATCTACTTGCCCGGAGCTGCCCTGCTCTTGCTGTGGCTGTACGGCCTCCGCTCGCTCGGCCGCAGCCGCCCCTGGTACGAGCGCAGCCAGCTCGACGAGAGAAAGCCAGGCAAGCTAGAACGCCAATCGGCTTGAAATGTCGCGTTCCCTTTCGAATCTTGGTGGCGCCCCAGCTTTCATCTAGGCGCATTCAGGACACATCATTGTCGAGCATGTGCGAAAAGCGGGCTTCGAGGCGTGCGCAATCTGATGGCGGCGTCTGTTGTCAGCACGCTAACGGGCAGCGGTCGCGGCGGACCGCATCGCATTTTCGACCGTGATTGAGTGGTCGATCAGTTGCGGCATTGGCTGATCGCGCGGCTTGGGATTGCGCCCATTGCGACCCTTGGCCTACGCTGAGCGATTATGGTGCACGGCGCAATTGACAGATGGGTAGGGGGAGCACTGCTCGGTGCAGGGCTCATGCTGGTGACGATGTGTACCGGGTGCAGTGGTTGCCAATCCGACGAAACGATAGCTTCGACCAGCGCTGCAGGCGGGGCGGCTGGCAGCACTGGGATTGGCGGATTCACCTCATTGGGTGGGTTCGGTGGAATGGGCGGCGGGGGTGGCTTCGTCGGATTCTGCGACGGCTCCGGCCCACCCATCGAGCTCGACATTCTCGGCGGCTGCACAGGCGATGTGGCCAGCTCTGTGTTCCTGTTCGCCATCTGCTCGTGCTCGGATATCAAACTGCAGAACTCACTGCAGACCGACTCGTTCGACTCGTCACAGGGCCCTGACGTCAAGCACAACGGCTCGGTGGGTCTCAACGGCGCCATGCATGTGGTGACTCAAACGGATATCGATGGCTCGCTGTGGTCCAAAGGCAATGTGACCTGGCAAGCGTCGGTGGATGCGCGCAGCTATATGGTCTGTGGTGGCGACTTGACGGTCCCCGTCTCGTCGACCGTACACAGTGACCTGTTCGTGGATGGCAACGTCGAGGGCTACAACGGGGCGCTGAAAGTAGCCGGCGCGCTACACATCACGCCCGGCATGAGTCACTCGGGCGTGTTCCCCAAGGGGGGAATAATAGAGGAGGCCGTCGTGGTGCCCACGCCATGTGACTGCGGCGCCCCCCTCGACATCCCCACCATCGTTGCGGGCTTCGAGACCTCCAACGAGAACGACGAAGAGAACATCGATCCCACCGTGCTCAGCGGCAACCTCGAGGCGGTCGATCTGGTGTTGCCCTGTGGTCGCTATTATTTCACCGACGTTACCCCACTCGCCAAGGTCAACATCACGCTCGAAGCCCGCACGGCCATCTTCGTTGCGGGTGATTTCAATCCCACGGATCTCTTCTCCATCAAGTTTGGTCCCGATGCCGAGCTCGATCTGTTCATCGCCGGCAACTTGACCATCAAAGGCAGCACCACGCTCGGTGATCCCGCCCGACCGGCCCTCTCACGCGTTTATGTGCACGGCAAAGGCGAGGTCACCAGCACGACCGATCTAGCGGCCAACCTCTACTTGCCCAACGAAACCCTCGAGCTCAAGGGCACCACGACGGTTTGGGGATCGCTATTCGTCGGCGGCCTGCTCGTGACCAGCCCACTCACAGTTCACTACGACGAAGCCATCATGGATATCGACGGCTGTGGCGATCCCGGGGGGTTCTGCGAAGACTGCCACGATTGCGGTAATCCCGTGCCTGCATGCGTCGAGGGCACCTGCGTGCCCTGCGTTCAAGATGCCGACTGCTGCCCGCCGCTCGAATGTCGCCCCGATGGCACCTGCCGCCTCGCCAGTCCCAAGTAGAGCCACAGAAGATAGTCAACCCGTCGGGCCGGGGTTCAGCTCACAGCAGATAGCCTAGGGTTTGCCCCTAGCGGCTTGCTGCCGCTTGCTCATTTGTGGCGCTGCTGTTCGGCGCGTCGTCTTCCCAAGGCCAGCGCAAGGAGGCCGAGCCATGCGGCTGCCATCGAGCTATTGGGACCGTTGCGCGGCAGTCGGCAACCGCAGCCGCCGTCAGTCTTGGGAGCCGTTGGTACGCCGCTGCCGCCATCTGGTTGCTCGCTGCCACCTTTTCCGGCGCCGCCTGCTCCAGCGTCTGCGTTGCCGCCGCCCGCCTGGCCACCACCTGCGCCGCTGCCGCCCTGCCCTAGCGTGCACTTCTGTGCGCTTGGGTAGGCCGCTACGATGTTGACCGCACCAGGAGGCAGCTCGTCGAGGATATCGGCAAGGCTGTTTTCGATGAGCTGTTTGTTGGTCGCACTATCGTATGGTGAAAACCGGTCCGCGGCGTCGCCTTCGGGCTTGGTGTGGATGTCCAGGAGCATCATCGGCGAGGTGCAATCCAGATCGAAGGCCGACAGATCGACCTGCTTGATGTTCTTGGACGCGTAGGTGCGGAAGTGGGTGCGGCCTTTGGTCGGGCGGTGGACGATGTTCCAGGGGCTGCCTATTCCTTGCGACACGGAATCGAGAATGGCGAATGCCGACGCGGGGACCGACTCGGTCTGCTCGCCCAGCGCAAGCGAGGAGGCACGAACGAAGCGCGACAGCGAGCCCAGGCCACTGGGAATGGGGCTCGTTCCACCAAACCCTTTGTGCTCGGCCAGAAAAGCGGCCGACTCGGCGTAGGTGTGGTTGGTCAAGGTCTTGACCGGCATGCTCGCCCCGGTGGTGATGACGAGCTTGCCGCCGACGTATTCGAACGACGCGCAGACGCTGTTGGCGTCGCAGGCCAGGTAGTGAACCTTGGCGTAGACGGGCGCGACCCGTACCGTGGGCGCCGCCGCCACCAGCGCGGGCACGTTGGCGAAGCCGTCCAGGGCCCACTGGATCCACTGCAGCTCCATCATGCTCGGCCGATCGTCGGCGGGCGAATACTCGGTCGTCTTGAGCCACATGATCTCGACGACCAGCCCCGCCTCGTTCATCCCGCTGTTGGGAAACTCGCAACCGTACTGATTGAAGGTGAGGCTACCGTACTTGCTCGTCCAGCTCGCCGCCTTGTCCCCCGGATTGAGCGCCAGCGCCACCTTGGCCATCCCGCGCTTGTTGACCACCGCCAACCCGTAGTCGATGTCCCAGTCGTAGCTCTTGCCAACGACCGGCTCTGTCTGATCCAGCAAGAAGGTCGTGCAAGCCTGAGCCGACGCCGGACGCCACAGCACCGCGGCTGAGAGCACCGCCGCGAAGAGCCCGTACCACCATATCCGCCGAGTCAACATATGCATCAAGACCCTTCTGCTGCGCAGTAAGGAACGCCAAGCGGACGCCTCGGAAAAGCAGGTTACAGCAAGAGCGTCATGGTGCGTAGCGCCGCCGCCGGAGCGCCCAACCACGATCATGTTGGTCGTGCAAATCGGGGAGAAACTGCCCGACCAATACGCAAAAGGGCCCAGAGCGCAATCGAGTGTCCACAAGGGAAACAAGAACATGAACGAGGCGAGAACGCCCGGCAACGGCCATCTAGCGAGCACATCGCCCACTAGCCACTACCTTGAGACATGCGACGCCAAAAAGGTGCAAAACAGGTGGGACTTCCGCCTACGTTTTGACGACGGCACCGAACGCATTGCCCAGCTCCACGGGCTCGGTTCGATGATCATCGAGACACTCCGTGAGCGCGCGCAGGCTCGCGTTCATCACCACTTCGCGGCCACCTGCAAACCCGCTGCCGCGCCTTCTCCTGCGGGGAGCAGAGCAGGGGAAATGTATACGGCAATTGGTTCCTTCTCGGGTTGCCCTGGCTTCAACGGGAGCTGTGCTGCCCAGATGGACAGCCCGAGGTTCGCGACGGCCATGACGGAGTGGGCGATTCCAAAGCCGAGTGCGAACCCATCCCGAAAGTCGTCGTCTGTCGCTTCCACGACGTACCACACGGTTGCACCAACGGTGTTCAGCCCACCCCCCATGATGGCACCGGCATAGCTCAGATGGTCGGGGCTCCGCGAGCCGTCGCAAATGGTGAGGATGTCGAGCACCGTACCCACCCCGCCCGCTCCGAAGGAGAACAGTGAGAGGTAGAAATAGCCTACTTCCGGTGGTGAGTTTGCCTGACTAGTCCGTGGACAAGCGAGCAAGCAGAAGCCAAGAGCGATCGCGGCAAATGGGAAACGCCGACTTGTCCTCATGAGAGACAACGTAGCTGGTATTTCGCGTTGGGAGTGTAGTCTCGAAGCGTCGCCGACGCCGCCAGCGAGGCGTTGGCTAGCCGTGGGCGGCCAGGAAGTAGATGGTCAACCCGAAAATCGCGGTCATGGTGGCCGTCTCGACCCAGTTGACTTTGCCGTCGTCCTGTACAGCTTTCCAGAGGATGAGCATCGATGGGAAGGCCATGATGACGACGCTGGTGGTCTGCAAATCGATGGGTAGGATCCCGCCCTGGGCGGTCATCTCGATGACGCCCGTCTGACCGAACACGGCCAACAGAAGGAGGGCGACGGGCAAGACCACGAAGGGAACTTGGTTGATTTGGCCGCTCACGTTGGCCAAGGCGATGTCGTGCATCCCTTTGAGGTGAGCCGTGATCAACATGACGAAGGCGCCCGCCGCGGCAAACACGCTCAGGATGAGCGCTCCGATCATCTCCGAGTAGCCGGCTTGGGTCAGCGAGGTGACCAGGATGTCTGCAAAGTCGCCCACAGCGTGCCCGCCAATCACCGAGGTGACCACGCCCAACAAGCCATACAGCACGATCGACTGGATTGAAGGCGGCTCGTTGTCGCTCGCAGCGTCGGATTGGGCGTCGCTGTCCGGCAGCTCGTCCGGCTCGTCGCCAGCTTCTCGCGAAGGCTGGCCTGAGAAACGCTGCATCAAGCGCTTGATGGCCACGACTTCGACGATGAGCAGCGCTGCCCCCAACACGTACAAATCGGTAGCGCCCAGAGCGTTGCCGCGCGATTCGCCAGCATCGAAGGAGTTCATCAGCACCATGATCATGCCGGTGCCGATGAAGAACGCCCCCGCGCATGCATACAGATCAGTGCTGAGCTTGACGAGCGGCGCAGGCAAGCAGGCATGGCCTTCGGCGTCGCGAGGCAGCAGCCCGCTGTAGATCCCGAAGGCTGCAGCCCCCACGTGGAGAGTGAGCATGACAACGATGAAACCAACACGGGGCTTGGCAGCAAGCACGAAGCCAAGCATCACCAGCTCGGGCACATTGCTGGCCAGCCCTGCCATGGTGCCTGCCACGAACTCGTTCATCTTGGCGCGCTTCGCCAAGCGCTCCACCGATTTGATCATCGCCTCGCAGGAGCCGAACACCACGGCCAAGCCGCCTAGCGCCAACAAGGTCGCGCGCAGCCAGGTTGGTCCCGCGTGGGCATGATGCATACCCATGGCCGCGGCAACCAAGGTCGCGCCCACTGCGAGCACGACGATCCAAGTTCTTCCCTCTCCTCCACCGCCTGCCATTTGAGCCCTCGTTGTTCAATTGCGGTCCCGGGCGAAGCCGAGCCAGTCGCATAGCGCGCGAGCGTCAACCAAACACAGCGACCGCTTAGGTTCAACGACCCTCGTAATCGGAACGCCCAGCAGGCCAAAAACGCCTAAGAAACCACCCCGAGCTCAGACTATGCTCCCACGACACAACAAGGAGCCTTGGCATGCCGCTCAGTCTCGAGCCCGCCCGAATCGAAGCTGTCGCCAACCGTTTTCGCGCGTTTTTTCTCGAGCTCGCCGATACCTTCGTCGAGCGCGACAACGTGCTGAAACAAATCGCGCTAGCGCTCTTGTGCAAGGAGCATGCGCTGATGACCGGTCCGCCGGGCACCGCTAAGAGCCAACTGGCCACCGCGGTATTTGGACGCATCCTTTGTGAGCGCAGCGGCGAGCCAAGCGTGTACGCACGCCAGATCACAGAGAGCACCGTTCAGACGGACCTCATCGGGCCCGTCGATTTCAAGCATCTGATGGACACGGGCCGCACCGTGCACTTCACCGACGAAGGAATGCTCGGCGCGGTCCACGCCTTCTTGGACGAAGTCTTCGATGGGCGCGACATGTTGCTCCGTTCGGCGCTCAATGTTCTGCAAGAACGTGAGCTCAAACAAGGCACGACCATCACCAAAGGCCGGATCGAATGTGCGCTGATGACCAGCAATCGCTACGTCGCAGATGTCATCGAGCAATCACGTGAGACCTTGCTGGCCTTTGTCGATCGCATCGCCTTCGTCAGCTTCGTCCCGCGCGGCTTCGCCGATCCGGCGGCGCTTTCGAAGGTGCTGGACCGGCATGTGGCCAATCGCTCTGGCCCTGCGCTCGACGCACTGCTCACGATTCAGGACCTCGACGTCCTGCAAGCACTCATGGAGAAGGTTGTTGTGTCGCCGCAGATTTGCTCGTCGCTGGCACAGTTGCTCTCCGACTTGGACAACGAGCTCAACGCTGCTGTCCGGGCCGATCCCAGCTTCATGCCCACCCGGTACCTGTCCACGCGAACCGCCGTGCGCAGCGGCAAGGTGCTGCGGGCCGCTTGCGTCTACGACTTCGTCATGAGCGACCGCGAGCGCGAGCTGCAGGTGCAGCACGATGACCTCTGGGTGCTCGCGCTTCATGTCATTCTTGCCGGCCCTTCGGCTCAGCAACTCGAAGCGCTGCTGGCGCGTGAAAGTGACGCAGAAGAGCGACGTCAGCTCGAGATCGCCCGAACCGAAAGGGAGATTTTCGATCGCTGTCTGGCGCGGCTGCCGCGGTCCGAACCGCCTCCGCTGGACCGCAATGTCCTGTCGGTCGAAAGCACCACGCCCAGCAACCGCCCCAGCCAGCCACCCAACAAAGAACCGTCCCAGACGAAGCAAGAGGCCAAAGCAAGCCGCCAGCTCGAGCAGCTCGCGGGGCAGCTCGATGCCGCGGGGGCAAAAGAGGCCATCGCCGTCATGCAACAGCTCTCGCCATTGGTTACCGAGGCAGAGCCGATCGGCACGGCCGCCCAAGCCCTGTTCGAACAAGCTACCACCAAGCTCAACAGCGCATCCTTCCGCGCTTCGCTCATCGCACCAGCCGAGCCCGATGCCGACTTGCTGGAGTCCTTGCGCGAGCTCGCAAGCTTGGCTGCCAGTGTCGATACGGACCGCGTATCATCCCGAGCGCTCGCCCAAGGACTGCGGGACAGCATGGTCCAGCGGGCGCAACAGCTTGCGCGCTTCGCTGTGGGCTCACGACAACGCGAGCTGCGGGCACTCGACGCCAAAACCGCGCTCGGCTTGGGCGACGAGCGCGTGGCATTGCTCGAGGAGCTCGCGTCTCTGCGTGAACGCGGGTTGGACGGACTGGAGCCGACCGAGCAAGGCCAAGCGGATTGGGAGAAGGCGCTACTAGCGAGCGAAGAAGATCTGGCTGCCTATTGGGATGCTGCCTTCTGCCTAGCGGTCGAGCAGCTGCTCCACGATGATCCCAACACACCACTCGCCACTCTGCTGTCAGCTGTGTCGCGCGAGCTCGGATGGCTCGACATCATCAGCTCGCGCATGAGCACGCTGCGAGGTGGCCCCTCGCCACTCAAGTCGATTGCCGTCGAGCGGCGCTTACTGGAGCTGCTCGCGGCGTTGATGGGACGGGTCGAGGCGGTGACGCGCGAAACGCTGCACAAGGAGATCGCTAGTGTGCACGCCCTGCTCGAGCAAGCAGGCCTCGAGGGCTCGGTCGTGGCCGAGCAATGGTTGATGTGGGCTGCCGAAGCACTGGTCCGCTCCGAGCCGCAGACAGCGCAGAACGACACCGGGCGCGCCAACCTCGCCGGCTATCGCAAGCTGCGCCTGCACGAACAGCGCTCAGCGCTGAGCCTCTCGCTTTGCGAGGTGGCCCTGCAGCTGGCCCCCGAGCTGAGCCAGGAAAACCCTGTTGCCACCATGGCAGGTATCGCCGAGCTCGTGGCGCGACTTCCCGCTGCGCTACGCGACCAGATCGCTACCCTCGACTTGGCACGCATCGAGCGCGCGACCGGTTATCTGCGACGCTGGTGGAGCGAGCTGAGCGATGCTGGCCCGAAGCTCGACGAGGTGGTGCGCTCGCAACTATTCCAGGTGCTGTGGGATGAGGCTGCCCTCGCCCGTTTTGCCGTGGAAGCCGGACTTGTCGCCGATTTGCTGCCCGAGCAGCGAGACCGCGTCATGAAGATGATCGAGCAGCTCGCCGCGCTACAGTCCGACACCCGTCTTGGCGCCCGAGCGCTGTTGGTGGAGCGCACGGACGCCGCTTGGCGCGCAGCCTTGTCTGGCGGCAACCATGGCTGAGACGAGCGACGAAGCGCTCGAGCGGTCGCATGGGCGTCGCGACGACGATGGTGCGCGTTTGGCTGAGCTGGCGGCTGAGCTCGAACAGCTGATCGCGCGCGCAGAACGCGTCGCCGTACAACCTGAGCGGATTCCCAGAGGTTGGTTTGGCCTCGCGCGACCGTTATTGCGCTGGTTTGGCTACGAGGCCACCTTCGAAGTCGCACGCACCCGGTTGCTACTCGATCTGTTCGGGGCGCCCGAAAGCAAAGACGACTCGACTGACGACGTGCTCGTTGCCCTCCAAGCGTCCATCGAAGAGCAAGAGCAGAACATACGCCGAGCGGAGCGTGCCTGCGTCGTGCACGGGCAGCTGCCTACTTCACACGTCGCGTGGCTGCAGCGCTTGCTCATCGTGCTCCAACGAATCCTGGCCACGCTCGAGCAGGGGCTGGCCAGCTCGTCTGCGCGCATCGCCGCCGCGTTCGACAGTGCCATGCTCGCGCCGCCGCTCGCACTCGATGAGGCCGACAAGGACGCGTCCAAGGGTAAGAAGGCGACCGCTCCCAGCAACCCGGCAGAGCGCACGACCAGCCAGCTCATCGGCCTGCAGCTCGCTGCCATCGACCACATCATCGAGGCAGCCCGCAGTGAGACCAGCTTCTTGCAGCGACGGCGCGCTCTGCTCGAAGCAGCCCGTCGCTTGCTGCTCGACGCCGACGCCTCACTGCCGCTGCAACAAGCTGGGGTCCGCGAGCGAAAGCGCTATTTGGCCGAAGAAATCGTGCGCATCGATCGCTTGCAAGCCTGCGGCCTTTCGCCGGGCGTCGCGCTGCTTCATCAAGCCCGCTCCGCGCTCAGTCGGGGGGACCGGCAACGGCTGCATGCCGCTCTGATTGCCATGGACACATTTGCCCTCGGCGCGGGTGACGCAAAGCTCAGCGCGGATACCAGCACTGCACTTGGGCAACTGATCGGCGAGGCCGAAGCTGGCAGCGAAGAAGCGCTAGCGGCCAGCCTGGAGCGCTCTACGACCGAGATGTTCGGAACACAGGTGCGCCAGGCCGTCTGCGAGGCCCACGAGGGGGCGCGAGAAGCGGTCGAAGATGTTCTCGACCGGCCCAACGCGGACCAGGAGACCTATCAGCTAGCGCTCGAGTTCTTGGCGCCGGGATCGGACCGCGCCACGATGTCGGCCCTGCTGGGCAGCGACGGCTGCTTTGACGTCGGCGCGCCGCTGTGTCCGGTGCGCTTCGTCGAGACTGAGCAGAGCTGGCGCGTGGTAACCCACCCCACCGAAGATCTGGCGTTGAAGAGGGCGCGGCGGGCCGAGGATCTCGCCCAAGCGGTGATCGACGACCCCCGCGCCTTGATCTTGCAGCTCGCTACTGGACGACTGCTGACGCGAAAATACATCAAGTCTGAACCACGAAAGCGGCAGCGCACCAAGCTCGTAGGAGAGGTGCGCGTCTACCTCCTCGATGGCTCCACTTCGATGATGAGTGATGGCGTCGGAGGGGCGCGCGCTCGCATGCGCGACGCCATCCTCGTCGCGGAGCTGGCCTCCTTGATGCAGCGCTTTCAGAGCCCGGACAAGTACGTGCGTGTGGCGCTGTACTACCGGTATTTCACCAAGCGCATGTGGCCGATCGGTCGAGTCGATTCGGCGGCAGCAGCGCTGGCCGCTATTGGCGATGTCATTGGAACCGTTCGGCACGGCGGCACCGATATCGAGCGAGCTCTTTGTGATTGTTTCGAGACCATCCGAGAAGCCAAAGAGAGCGACCCCATTTTGGCGCGCGCCCAGGTCGTGCTGGTGACCGATGGCAACGCCAGAGTGGGCGAGCGCCTAGTCCAGGCGGCCCGTGAGGAAACCGGACAAATCCCCATTGATGTCAGCGTCATCGCCCTTGGTGAAGAGAACGAAACGCTGCGTAAGCTGGTGGCCCGCCAACGCGCCAATGGGGACCGCTGCTTCTACCATTTCATCGACGACTCCACCCTCGCGGCTCTATGCAGCGGGCGGCTCGACGACGGACGGAGCTTGCATCTGCCCGCTGGGGCCCCGCCTGATAGCGAGACGCTACGTGGCGAGCTGACCGAGCTACTCGACGGCTTGGCCAGCCTCGATATCGACCGTCACCGCGCCTTGCTCAGCAGCAGGGACGAAGAGCTCGCGAGTGCCTACGCCGAGCTTGGCCTGCCACCACCCACGCAAAGCGAAGGCGCGCGAGCACTGCGTGAGGCCAATCAACGAGAGCGCCGGGCCTTGCAAAAGCGATATGGGCGCTGGTTTCCCAAGCCTGGCGCCGCCCCCGAGCAGGCCCCAGAGCCGTCCGAAAAAGACAACGATATCGCGATAGTGTTGCTTTCAACCGTCGCCGAGGTTGTGGGAGAAATGGGTGGTAGCGAGCTATCACGCATGGCCGACGCCATCGATATCATCGAGCGCCTACTTCCCGACGCAGGCTTATCGCCCGCGCGCTATCAAGAGCTGGTGATGGAATCGTCGACCGACGTCGTCTTGCGCGAATCCTTGCGAGCCGTCCACCGTGCCGCAAGGCAAGCGCCTCGACCGATCCACACCGCAGAGCAAACCAACCCATGAATGCGCAACGGAGCCTGCCGACCCCCGGCACATCCTGCTACCATCACGGCAGATGGACTTGGACGCCGGCACCAAAGTAACCGACAGCGTGACGTTGGTTCGTCCGCTGGGGCGGGGCGGGATGGGCTCGGTGTGGGTCGCCCATCATGCCGCTCTGGACGCAGAGGTCGCCGTCAAGTTCGTCTCCGCCGAGCTGGCCGAGAAAGACCCCACAATCATCACGCGTTTCAAGCGCGAGGCAGCGCTGTCGGCAAAAATCAAGAGCCCGCACGTGGTCAAGACCTTCGATCACGGCGTGATGGCCGACGGCCGTCCCTACATCGTCATGGAGCTGCTCGAAGGCGAGACGCTCGGCGAGTACTTGATTGAGCACGAGCGCCTCTGCCCCCGAGACGCCGCCACGGTGGTGTCACAAATTGCCGCCGTGCTCGGCGAAGCTCATCAGCTCGGCGTAGTGCATCGCGACATCAAGCCTGACAACGTCTTTCTTATCGATGCCGGCTATGACGTGTTCGTCAAAGTGCTCGACTTCGGCATCGCCAAGCAAACCAAGATCGCCAGTGTCAGCTCGGTGACCTCGACCGGTACCATCGTGGGGACGCCGGAGTACATGAGCCCCGAGCAGCTACTCAGCACGAAGAGCGCCGACTTCCGTGCCGATCTGTGGTCGCTCGCTGTTTTGGCCTATCACGGCTTCACCGGACGGGTGCCCTTCGCGGGCGAAACGCTTCCTTCGCTGTCGCTGTCGATTTGCAGTGGTCGCTACACGCCGCCGAGCGAGCTCTGCGAGGACCTTCCAGCCGAGCTCGACGAATGGTGCGCACGCGCTTTTCAGCCCGATCCCGATGACCGCTTCCGATCGGTCAGCGACATGGCCGATACCTTGCGCACCATCGTCCGTGGCTCACAGCCAGACCGTTCTTCGAGCCAGCCACGACCCGGTAGCGGCAAGAGCAGTGGAAGGCGACGCAAACAGAGCAGCGATGCGCGGGTCGCCGCCATCAGCTCCGATCCTGATGCCGACGCCGAAGCTGAGACCGTACGCACCGATCCGGAGAACTTCGAAGCTCAAGGCGCTACCCTCGCCTCCGCGGCGAGCGACGAGGAGCATGTCGCCGCTGCCGCTTCGGCCATTTCCGTCGAGGAAGCACCGCCGGCAGAAAGCGGTGAACGCCCTTTCATCGAGCCCATGGTCGACGCGGAGGCCAGTGGGCGACGGCCGATCGATCCCGATCTTGCACCACAAACCCCTACGTTTTCCGGGGCCTCATCCACTTTGGGCTCCGACGGGTCAGTACCGGCACGGCACCGCTCATGGGCCAAGCTCGGCCTGGTGCTGGTCGGCGCAGTGCTACTTGCAGCCGCCGCAGATCTGGTGCTGCGGCGCACCGGCCCGGCCGTCAAGAAGCTGCCAACTTCGGCCCAGAGCGCCGCGACGACCACCACCGTCCCGGATCCGTGGAACGACCCCGAGGATCAAACGGCCAAGCAGCGCACCACAGCACGCCCGCTGCCGCCAGCGAGCAGCACGGCTACGAGCAGCGAATCTGCCACGGACAGTGAGCCCGCAACCGCTAGCTCGAGCGCCGCTCGGGTCGCGGTTCACGGTCCTGGGCCAGGCAAAACGCCCTCGGGCAAGGGCACCTCCACGACGGCTGCTACCGATCCCGATCCGCCCCCAAGCTCGACCAGCCCGGCCACAAAGGCCGACCCGACCAGCAAGGCCCCCACTGGCATCAGCGCCGACTGCTACTACCACGAGGACGGGGAGCTCAAAGTCCGCGACGGATGTCTGTAGCCGCGATGAGCCACAGCCCTTTTGCGGTCGGCGGGTCCGAGTCCGGGTGGGCGTTCGCATCCGGGTTTGAGTCCGGGTCCGCATCCGGGTCCACGTTCAAGTCAGCCTTGAAGGGGCTGGACGCACAGCACCATCGGGCGCCGCGCATTTCGTGCTTGAAAACGCGCGGCGGAGCGTCGAGCCTTGCGTTGTGCTTGCTGTGACGACCATCCACTACCGCCGCAATCGGCTGGTGCTCGCCTGCTCGTTGGTGTTGATCTGTTTGAGCCCTCTCGCAGCCGCTCAGCCAGCTCAACCCTCGGCCTCAGCGACGACTGCGCCAACAGCCTCTCCGACAACCCAGCCATCTACCGCTGCGCCGTCTGCTTCAGCGCCGCCCGCTGCACCACCATCTGCAACAGCGCCACCTAGTGCAACACCACCACCTAGTGCAACACCACCCGGGGCGGGCCAGCCGCCCCCAGCAGGCCCACCAGAGGCAGGCGGACCGCCAGCAGCCCCACAACCAAGTCCCAGCGACGCCGATGCGGCCACGAGCAAGAACGTCTGCCTGGCTGCATTCAGCAAATCACAGCGCGCTCGTAACAAGAGTCAATTGCTCGCCTCACGCTCGGAGCTACTGCTGTGCAGCCAAGCCAAATGCCCAGCGGTGATTCGCGTCAAGTGTGTCTCCTGGATGGTCGAGGTGCGCGCCGCCATCCCCACCGTCGTGGTGGCAGCCACGGACAGCAGCGGCAAGGACATCGTCGACATCCGTGTGTGGCTCGATGGCACAGCGATCAGCAGCCCACAAGGCACGCCCATCGAGCTGAACCCGGGACCGCACCAGCTGCGCGTAACGCACAAAGACAAGACGTTGGAGCAACGCTTCGTCGCAGTGCAAGGACGCAAGAACCACGTCATCAAAGTAGTGTTCAAGTCGGAAGACGGCCCCGACGGCCCAAAGCCTCCAGTGGGGAAACCATTCAGTTTCAGAATGCCCATCCCCAGCTGGATCGGCTTTGGGGTAGGCGCGGCCGGGATGCTGGTCGGCAGCCTCACCGGCGCCATCGCGATGGCCAAAGGCGACAGCTTGGAGGACGAATGTGAGAACGACATTTGCCACCCGCCTCAGCAGCAAGCGTTGGAAAGTGGCACAGCGCTGGCGCATACCTCGACGGTGTTCTTGTCCGTGGGCGGCGCATCCCTGGTCTTCGGGCTGGTCAGCTTGTTCGTGTTCGACACCGATGACCCCGACGACACACCCGCGAAGGACGACGGCACGAAAGAAGCTCGAGGCATCCGGCTGACGCCCGTGGTGGGTCCCGGCTATTTGGGCTTGGGAGGGCAGTTCTGATGATGACCCGCAAGCTCGTCGCGCTGGCGGCAGTCGCTTTGGCCAGCGGTTGTCACATCGTCGCCGGCTTCGACGCTCTGGACCTGCGCGAGTCGGCAGTGCATCAGTGGAGCAGGCACTTGATTGGCTCCGAAAGCGAGGCGGTCACGGCCATCACGACCACCGGCAAAGAGGTGGTCTTCACTGGTGTCTTCGAAAAATCCATCGCCATGGACGCACTGGGCGGTGACGTGCAGCTCACAACACAAGTCGGCGCGACCAGCGATGGCTTCATTGGAAGGCTCAACAGCCGTGGAGAGCTGACCTACGGCGTGCCGCTCGGGGCAGACCAATGGGCTCGGCCCTTGGCCGCGAGCTGGCCGTTCATAGCCGGCACGTTTTCAGGCAGCTTGAGCGGGCCCAAAATCAACAGCGGCACCGAGAAGCAAGCCATCTTCTTGGTCGAGCTCGACGCAAGCAAGGACGGTAGCTTCAAACAGGCCGAGTCATTTTCCGGCACAGGCTTTTTCACCTTCGACAAGCTCGACGTGGCCTTCGACGACAACGGAAAGAACGTCGTGCTCGGTGGCGGCTTCGGCGGCGAGCTCACCATTGGCAATTGTCCCCTCTTCAAGAGCGAATCGGGGATCAGCAACATCTTCTTGGCGGTGCTCGACGCACAGGGCGACTGTTCCTTTCACATCGACAACCCGACCAAACAGATGCAAGCAATCGAGAGTGTCGCGGTGGATCTCGGCCAGGCTGTC
>CAZRGL010000103.1:0-23397 GCA_964599485.1 uncultured Polyangiaceae bacterium | reverse complement strand
CAAAGAACCACCGATCGCTCGATGACGTTTTCGAGCTCACGGACATTTCCCGGCCAGCCGTGATCACTCAGGAGCTGAACGACCTCGTGAGGTGCAGTGAGTCGAGGGCGATTGTTCTTCGCGCAGTACACACCGAGGAAGTGGTCGACCAACAAGGGGATGTCCTCACGTCTTGCGCGAAGCGGTGGCGCGGTGATGGCGATGACGTTGAGGCGGTAGAACAGATCCTCTCGAAAACGTCCCGACTGTACTTCTTGGTGCAAGTCCTTGTTGGTGGCGGCCACGATACGAACGTCCGCAGTAACGGTGTCACCGCCCACCGGCTCGTACTCGCCTTCCTGCAACACCCGCAGCAGCTTGACTTGCACGGCGGGTGACAGCTCACCGATCTCGTCCAAGAAGAGGGTGCCTCCCGCTGCTTTGGCGAAGCGACCCTGACGCCGGTCGTGGGCGCCCGTAAACGCGCCCCGCTCATGGCCAAAGAGCTCTGCTTCGAGGATTGCCTCGGGGATGGCTGCGCAGTTGACGGCCACAAAAGGGCTGGTCGCGCGGGTGCTTCGCTCGTGGATATAGCGCGCCAACAACTCCTTGCCCGTTCCGCTCTCACCGAGCACGAGCACCGTGGCGCTCGAGGGAGCGGCTTGTGCGGCGATGTCGAGCACGCGCCGTAGCGCCGGGCTCGAGCCGACAATCTCACGACGAGTGAGGTTCTTGATCTCTTGGCGAAGCGATCGGTTCTCGGCCAGGAGATTCCGGCGTTCAGCGGCTTTACGCACAGACTTGACGATGCTCATCCGCTTGAGCGGCTTCTCCACGAAGTCGTAGGCGCCTTCACGCATGGCCTGCACTGCGTTTTCCACGGTGCCGTAGGCGGTCATCATCACCACCTCCGTATCTGGCGAAGCCTGCTTGAGGGCGCGCAGTAGCTCGAGGCCGCTGACACCGGGCATCATCAAGTCGGTCAGCACAACCTCAACACGGTGTTTGCGCGTGAGCTCGAGCGCGGCTTTGGCGCTCGCGGCGCTGAGCACTCGCATGCCTTCACGTTTGAAGATGCGCTCGAGTGATGCCACGTTGGCCTGCTCGTCATCGACCACCAGTACCGTCGAAGCGTCTGCCCGTGTCACATTGTCACTCACGTTGACAACTTGACACGCCGGCGTTGCAGCGTCCAGCGCGCGCCTCGACTACCGCACCAGCTTGGCGAGCTTGCGGAAGGAGTCGGTGCCGCTCTGCACGAGCCAATCGAACAAGATCGTCTCGGCCGTGGTGAGGGTCGCGCCAGCCTTGGCGCATAGATCGAGCCCCACTTGGCGGTGATCTTCACGCCGGGACGCCACGCCGTCGATGGGCACGTCCACACGCACGCCCCGCGCGGCTAGATCGCGAACGGTTTGGAAGACGCAAATGTGGGTCTCCATGCCAATGATGATCGCTGCATCCGCTTTGGTTTCCTTGAGCGCCTCCACGAAAGCGGGCTCGTTGCAGGCGGAGAAGGCCATCTTCTCGATGGGCTTTACTGCGCCGTCAGCTAGCAATTCGCGCACTGGTGACACCGTCGGACCGAGGCCCTTGGGGTATTGCTCGGTGAGGATGACCGGCGCATCGAGCTCTACCGCAGCGTTGAGCAGAATGCGGGCCGCTCGATAGAGCTGCTCGAGCTGCGCGGGCGGCATGCTCGGCACCAGTTTCTCTTGGACGTCCACCACGATGATCGCGGTTGCGCTGGGTTTGGTTCTTTCGACTCCCATGTTTGCCTTTCCTGCGCCGAAGCCTAGCCCGAATCATTGCGGGCGGGGATAAACCGCCCGAGATGCCCCTACGGCGACTCGCCGATTCAGACACGGACACGGACATGGATCCGCTCCGCCTACTTGGCAACCTTCATCACCGTGCCGTCTTCGTAGTTGGCCCAGTAGACACTGCTGTCATCGACCGCTATCCCCCACGGCCCCTTCGGGCCACTGGCGAGCGTGGTAGGGCTCCCGCCACCGAGCGGTGCTTTCATCACGGTGCCGTTCGAAGGGTTGGTCCAGTAGACACTGGTGCTGTCAATCGCGATGCCAAATGGGGAAGCCTCATTTGGAGCGAGTGCGGTAGCAGTGCCGCCCTCGAGGGGGATTTTCATCACTGCGCCACCGCCGACGTAGTTCGTCCAGTAGACAGCGGAGCCATCGACCGCAATACCGGCGGGTTTTTCTTGCCCAGCTGCGAGCGTGATGGGGTTACCGCCGCCGATGGCAACCTTCATCACCGTTCCGCCACCGTTGGTTGCCCAGTAGACGTTGGCGCTGTCAACTGCGATTGCGGCCGGGGCAGACTGGCCAGAAGCGAGCGTGATCGATCCTCCGCCGGCAAGGGGAGCCTGCATCACCACGCCATCGCTTACGTCCGTCCAGTAGACGTTGTTCCTGTCCACTGCGATGCCGTAAGGGTCGGGGTGTCCTGTTGCGAGTGCAGTCGCGCTGCCGCCGCTAATGGGAGCCTTCATGACGGCGTCAGCCCCAGCGCTCGCCCAGTAGACGTTCGCACTGTCCAGCGCGATGTAATAGAGCCATTGGCTAGAGGCGAAAAGCGTGGCGTCTCCGCCGCTGAGGGAAGCCTTCATCACCGCGCCGCCGGTCCACGTCGTCCAGTAGACATTGTTGCCGTCGACCGCTAGGTGCGCAGGGTTGCCCTGACCAGACGCGAGTTGGCAAAGTGAGCTCTTGCACGTGCCTCCTAGGCAGTCGTGGTTGCACTTGCCGCAGTGGGCGGGATCATTGCTCGTGATGACGCATTCGTTGTCGCAGTTAGACTTACCCGCAGGGCAGCTGAGACCGCAGCTGCCCATCAAGCAGACTTCGTTCGTCTGGCAGGTCATGTTGCAGCCGCCGCAATGGTCGGGGTCGGTTTGGGTGTTCCTGCAAATGCCTCCGCAGTTTGTGGTTTCGCCTCCACATGTCAGCCCGCATTCGCCCTCCGCGCAGAGCTCGTTGCCCTTGCAGGCGTTGTCGCAGGCGCCGCAGTGGGCTGGGTCGTTCTGAGTGTTCACGCACGCGCCGCCGCAGCTGGTGGTGCCACCCACACAGCTCAAGATGCAGCTTCCTGACGAGCAGGCCTGACCTATTTCGCAGGCACTGTCGCAACCGCCACAGTGGGCTGGGGTGACGTCGGTGTCGACGCACTTGCCGCCGCAGCTCTCGAGCCCTTGCTCACACGACGGATCCAGCACCGGCTCGTCGAGACTGAAGATGTCGTTGCAGCCCGCCAGAATCCACATGGCGGCCAGCGCGGCTGTTGCGATAGGACGTATCACCATGTCAGCTGTGCGTTCATGCCCATCGGCGAGACGGTAAGGCGCAAATTGGCGCTTGCGGGCTCGCTGTCAGGCGCGTTGCTGGATGGGGCGGTCAGCCAGACGATTACGCCCGCAGTGGCCATGGCGGCGCCGGCGATGACGACCCCGGTCGAGACATCGCCCTGCGTTCGGGCGCTGTTGCGGGCGTCGAAGCCGGGCTGTTTGCACAGGTTTTCCTTGCAGTACTCATCGGCAGCCTTGAAGTCCGATCGGGCCAGCAGTCCGACCACCACGCCGGCACCGATGGCCGCGACGCCCACCCCGGCAACGACCACGCCGGTAATGAGTTGGGTCTTGCTGCCGCTATTGGGGTCGTCGGTCAGCGCATCGAGCTCGGGAGCCTCGACGGTAAACGTCTTGCCCTTCTTCGGCGGCCCGTCCGTTGGCACAGGGGTCTTGTCCAACGGGATTTGCACCTCCGTGGACCAAGGCCGCTTGCCAGGCGCGGTGATCGTCACGTGATGGGGGCCAGGATCGACCGGGACGGCGCTGGTCCATTCGCTCCGTTCGAGCTGGACGCCGTCGCGCTCGACGCTGAGCCGCTCGATGGCGGCGAGTTTCGAGGGCAACCGGATGGCCAGTCTCGGTAAGCGCGCTTCGAGCGACTCGGCCTTCTTACGGGCGAACTGCTCTCGGGCGGACATGTTGGCCATCTGCGCAACCCGGACGACCGCGCGGTAGTTGTGCCAGGCGCTCGCGAGCCGGCCTGTGTGCTCGTAGCACTGGGCTAGCTGAAACTGTGTGCCCATGCCCGGATCGAGCTGCTGACTTTTCTCGAGCAGCGGACAAGCTTGCACGTACTTCTTGTTGTCCATCAGCGCGAGCGCTTCCTTGAACGTCGCCTCAGCTTCGGCCGCCTGCTTGGGGGTGGCTGCACTCGAGGGCTGGGCCACAGTGATGCTCAAAGCCAAGCTCGCAACAGCGAGCAACATGCAATGGTGCTTGCTAGGTCCGGATCTCACTTGCAGCATGCTGACGGTGCGGACGGCTTCGATCATTGCAGCGCATTATAGCCAGCGTCGACAGCTGCACGAGGGTTGTTGCTCGAGTCTTGATTCGCCGTTCAGCGCCGTCGCAGCCAGCTCGACAACTGCGTTCGAAGGTCGATGCGCAGCAACACGCGGCCGACCACGCGTCCCCGCGCGTCCTCGAAACGACCACGCAGCACCGTCATCTCCGAAGGCAAGCCGCCGAGGCGCAACATGCGGCGCCCGACGAAACGAAACGGCTCGCCCTGGTTGTCCTGGAAAACGAATGCGTAACGGAGCGTTCTGCCTCGCAGCCGGAGCGTTCCGCTGACCGTCTTGTGGTCGGCGAAACCGCCAGCGTCGAGCTCACCCTGCAGCTCGAGTTGCCCTCGTGTCAACGATCGCCAAGAGCTGGCGTGAAGCTCAATCTGGAGCGAAATAGGTAGGTCGAGATGGGCGTCCTCAGCGGCGTCGAGACGATAGCCGCCCGCCATCGTCTCGGTCAGCGCCCAGGCGGGCACGGACTCAGGAGCCTTCTTGCTCGCACGTCGAAGAGCAGCCGTCCCCACTCATCGTATTGCCGTCATCACACTCTTCGCCGCCCTCTTCCGAGCCGTCTCCGCACTTGCCAAACTCCACGAACACCGCGTAGACGAAGGTCGATTGGCCTTTGGAGGACTCTGCGTCCGAAATGGCCGCATAGTAGGTGCCCGCTGACAGTGCAGTCTTCTTCAGCTCAGTACAGTAGGTGTCACCGCCATCATCCTTTTCGGCGATCAGTTGCGGTTGCGAGTCGTAGAGTTTGACATACGGATCGAGGAAGCCGTAGGAGCAGCCGCCGTTGCCCAAATCGGTGATGCTGACCTTCACCGAGTCTTTGCCAGCGGGAATGACGATCGAAATGAAGTCTATGTCGGAATTCGGATCGATCTTCGCAAACCAACTTTCCGACCATGGGTCGGCGGTGCCAATGGTGTCATTGGGCTCGGTCTCGGTGGCTTCGAGATCACACAGATTGCTGCAACCGTCGTTGGCTTGGGTATTTCCGTCATCGCACTCCTCGTCCGCATCGATGATGGCGTCGCCGCACTCGATGATGCGGCTCTTGGCAGAAAGCAGATAGGAGCCTTCGTCGATCGTCGAATAACCCTCCACGACGATGTAGGCGACGTCGTTGGCTTTGGTTGTAACGCTCAAGTATTCGAAGAACGGAGGCGTTTCGTCAGTCACCGCCCGCTCGCTGCAAGCCTGCTCGGTGCTTGCCGTAGCGCAGTCGGTGCGGATCGACAACGTGTGGTCGCCGGTCTTGGACTGCAGCGTGACGTCAATCATGCCGTCGTTGTTGGAGACGAACTTGTAGACGTTGGCCGGGCCGCTGCCCTGAGCAGCCGAGCAGCTGGAGCCGCCCAGCTTTGCGTGGCTAGCGTTGCTTCCCGTGATTTGCTCGGTGGGATCCGCTAGCTCAGCCGGCGCAGCGCACGCGTCGCCGCAAACTTCGGTGCACGCTGGATCGGGGTCGATGCAGTCAATCTTGTCGTTCAGGTCGTTGTCCCCCCCGTCGTAGCAATCTTCGTCGGTAGGGGTGAGGCCGCCTTGCCCGCCTTGCCCGCCTTGGGCCCCGCCTGCTTGCCCGCCGCCGCCTTCGTCGCCGCCGCCCTGGTTGCTGGTCGTGGCTGTGCTCGTGGGTGGTGCTGGCCCGCCTGGGGGTTTTCGGTCTTCCTCGCAGCCGGCCATCGTCATCGCTGCCACACCGAGGCCGGCAGCAAACAAGCTAATTGTCCTCGTCACGCTCATGGTCATCAAATCGTCCCTATTGCCTCAGGGTATCCAAATTGCCGTCCCGCGGCATGGAAAGAAGCTGTTGCCGATGGCGCGAACCATTGCCACGCAGGCACGCGCGCCGAGCCGCCTGCTCGGCGCGTGAGCTCTGTAGGGCGCTGCACCTACTCGGCAGCCGGGCATGAATAGGTGATGTTCCAGCTATTCAATGTTGGCGCCTTGTTCTTCTTGCCGTTGGGTGTGTTGGTTACCCGTAGCTCCAGCCACGACTTGGAGTAGGCCTGGCTACCGAGCTTGGTAACCAAATCCGTGGGACAGGGTGCCGGTCCGCTCATCTTGCAGACTTGCGTATCGGTCGGTTTGGATTGAGCGACTGCGACGTTGAGATAGGTCGCGCTGGCGAGCCCAGCTTTGCTGGTTGCCGTACGCATGTCGAAGGTCGCCTTGGAGCTACTCGGCGTCACTGCATCCCAGGCGAGATAGCCCCATTGTGTGGTCGTGCCGGGCGGGCAACTGGCTTGGTAGGTTTGGGTGTGGACGGTCTCCTCGTAGCCGCCGGGACAGCCGAAGGAGATGTCGATCTCGGCTTCTGGATCATTCTGTACCGCCGTACAGGTCAGCGGGCACAAGATGATCTTGGTCGGGTTGTTCTTGTCGTCGAAGTACCAGCCCTTGCCGCAGCTGCCTGCCCCGGCCACTTCGGCGATGGGGATGGGCGAGCCGCCCTTACTCGGCGTGTAGGTGACCTCGGCATCCTCGGGATCGTATTTGACGTTGCTCTTGGGCAGTATGAAGTCGCAGGAGACGGTGTCGCCCTTGATCTTCTGCATCGCCTGGATCAGCTTCTGCTCGATCTGGTTGTTGCTGTCGATGAACATGCCCTTGGTCGTGCCGCCTGCGGCCGCCACCTTGTTGAGCAAGCTGGTGCTCGCTCCCACGATTCCGATGCCGTAAGTGAGCACCCCATAATTGTCGTACGCGTCCTTGGCCGCGGTCACGAAGGGCCCGTGGCTACCGCCGCAGGTGTTCGGGTAGCCGTCGGTTACGAAGATCACCACCTGTTGCTCGTTGGGGTGCGTCTTGGTGTAGCTCGAGGCCCAGCTCTCGGCGCCCTTGAGCGCCACCAAGCCGGGCGTGCCGCCTCCTGGGCTCGTCTTGTTGAAGGCGTCGGTGAGCGCTTTTTCATGCTTGTCCGTTGGCGCGTAGCTGGCCAGCAGCTTGCCGAAGGGAACGTAGGGCTTCGCGCAAGCGGCCACTCCGCTCGAGTTGCATGAGTAGCCACAGGAGCTCATGGGCCAGAACTCCAACCCTACGCTCATACCCGCCGAGTTCTTGTCCTTGAAGAAGGCGTTGAAGGCCTTGCGTGTCGGCGTCCAGCGCGACCACATCGAGCCCGACTTGTCGACGGTGATGAACATGTTGACCGGCTTGAGCTTGGCCTTGATGTTGTCACCAGCGCAGGTCGGCGGGCCGCACTTGCCCGTCACATAGATGCCCCAATTGTCGCCGTGGTAGCACTCCGTCGGCTGGTTCTTCGGGTTGACCATGATCTCGCGGCCATTAGTCAATCCCTTGCAGGTGGTGACGTTGATGCATTGGCCGGCAGGGATTTCCTGGTCGGTGGTGCAATACTGCGCCCCTGCCACGTTGCCCGGGTTGCTCTTGCCGAATGCGCCCGAGTTCTTGGGCACGTGCATGATCGTGATGCCCTTGGGCGCATTCGTCTTGCCATGATTGCAGATCGGGACCGTGCCGACCGGATCGTCACAAGTGAACCCTACGGCAAGCGAAATACCATTGCACTTGTCGTCCTTTTGACCGGGATCCCAGGGGATGCACTCGCCGTCGCCCGTCGGTGGTGGCGGATCCTTGCAGAAGGCCCCGCACTTGTCGTGCACCGCGTCGACGCACGACTGATCCCAGGTGCCCGAAGTGCAGGTGCCACCATATTGCTTGTACTTGGTTACGCAGCTCGACTTCCAGCTACCCGCATAGTTCTTGGTTTTGGGCGTGCATTTCCATTGGTAGCCGTAGCAAGTGCTCCAGTACTTGCAGTACTTACCGTACTTGTAACAAGTGCTGTTCTTGTAGCAGTACTTGGGCTTCTTGCAGGTGCTCCACCAGCAGCTCCACTTGTTGCCGCAGGTCCATTGGTATCCGCACTGCCACTTGTTGTAGCAGTACTTGTATTGGTAGCAGCTCTTCACCCACGAGTAGACGGTGTAGGAATAGCAGTACGAGGACTTGACGAGTTTGCAGGAGTAGACCTTCTTGTATTTACAGGTCTTCTTCTTGACCCACTTCTTGGGGCAGAACCACCAGGGGCACCACGAATACTTGGGCACCTTCTTCCACTGGGTGGTGCAGACGGTCTTCCAGGAGTAACCGCACTTCCACTTGTACTGGGTGACGCACTTGTACTTCTTGGTCTTCTTGAGCGTCCACTTGCACTTGGTCTTCCAGTAGCAATACGGCTTGTAGCCACACTTGTACTGGTTCCAACACTTCCACTTGTAGCCGCACTTGGTGCAAGCGTAGTTCTTCCAGCCGCACTGGTAGGACTTCAGGCAAGGCTGCCAGCTCCAGCAGTACTTGCTCTTCTTGCATGAGTACTTGGAGTACTTCCAGCCGCACACGTTGGTGGTGATGCTGTAGGGACAGCAGGTCTTGTCCGCTGCGCAGACCTTCTTGACGAAAGGATCGCAGCTCGGCTTGAGACCGCTGCCGGTCTTGCAGGGCGTATGGCTGCAGCTGCTGCCGCCGAGCGTGCCGCAACACTGCGGCTTGGTTTTGCAGATCTCGGTTACGCAAGGACTACAGCCGTCCGCAAGTCCGGTGCCGGTAGAGCAGATGTCGTGGCCACAACTCCCGCTGTCGGGGTCGTAGCAGTAGTGATTCATCTGGCAGTCGGAGCCGATCTGGCAGGGTTCATCGAAAGCTTTCTGGTAGACGTCACCAGGCAGGTTGCTCTTTTTTCCCTGCTTCCAGTTGAAGATGAACTCTTCGCCGGTTACGCCGAGGCCGCCGTCCGGTTGCTCTTCCCAGGTCGTGCAGGACGGATCACAGGGATTCTGACTGCAGGGCTTGGCCTTGCTGTAGCTCTTCCACTCGGAGTCGGCGCTGCCCTGCACCGAGTCGGACGTGAAGTCTGGGCCGGGGCTGATCTTGTTTTCGACCACGCCATCGGTGCACTCGCCCCACTCGCCACCTTCGCAGCGCTGCGCGCCGGTGTAGCAGCTGAGCACGCCGTTGTGCCGCCCCAAGGTGATGTGGCAAGTTCGCTCCTCGCCTTCTGCGCAGCCCTCTCCTTGCGGATTGGAATTCGGCTGCTCGCCTTCGCCTAGTCCTTGGCCCCAACCCTCAGGATTGCTGCGCTCGTCGTCGCCTCCGCCGCATGCGGCCAAACCGGTGGCTACGAAAAACGTCAGAATGAGGCATCGGGCCAACCATCGCGCGGCCAAGTGGCCTGTGTAACGGGGCACCTTTGTCATGAATCTACCCACAACATCCCGCGCGCGCGTACACACACGCGCAAAAGACATAAATCCTCAAGGATATTGGAGAAGCAATCCATGTGCCCTCTGCAAGGGCAGACCCCGAGCGAGAAATACTGACGAAATGGGACAACAGATGGCGAAAATGTACAAAAGTACGAAATGGTTTCATATGCGCTCAGGTGGTCAACCGGGCGCGCACGTAAGTGCTTGTGGGCCGCCGTGGGTAGCCTGTAGCCTGCCCACATGACCCGTCGCGCCTCCGTGATCGAAGCTGACAAGCGCTATCTCTGGCATCCCTACACGGCGATGCAGCAGTACATCGACGAGGTCGAGCCGCTGGTCATCGATCGGGCCGAAGGGGCACGTATCTTCGACATGAACGGTCGCGGATACCTGGACGCCAATGCCAGCTGGTGGGTGGCGCTGCTCGGCCACCGCCATCCGCGTTTGCTCGAGGCCATGCGTCGGCAGAGTGAAAAGCTCTGCCATGTTGCTCTGGCTGGGATCACCCACGAGCCCGCGGCCTTGCTCGCCGAGGAGCTCGTGGCGGTGGCACCTGAGGGGCTCACGCACGTGTTCTACAGCGACGACGGCTCTACCGCCGTCGAAGTCGCCCTCAAGCTAGCCTTGCAGTTCTGGCACAATCTCGGACGGCCAGAAAAAAAGCGCTTCGTAGCGCTCGATGGCGCATTTCATGGCGACACTCTTGGGGCGACGGGGGTGGGGGGAGTGGAAGTGTTTCGCCGACCATTTGCCTCAGTCGTGCTCGACTGTGTGCATGTGCCGGTGCCGTCGATGAGCAGCGACGACGACGGCAGCGCTGCTTATGAGAAGGCGTTTGGGGCGATTGCTGAGCTGCTCGAACAACAAGGCGACGGCATCGCCGCAGTTTTGGTCGAGCCGCTCTTGCAGGGCGCTGCTGGCATGCGCTGCTACCCAGCGAGCTATCTGAAGGCGCTTCGGCAGCACTGCTCTGAGCGCGACGTGCTGCTCATCGTCGACGAGGTGTTCACAGGCTATGGGCGTGCGGGCAGCATGTGGGCTTGCGAGCAAGCCGACGTGTGTCCCGACGTTCTTTGTACTGCCAAAGGGTTCTCAGGTGGCGTGCTGCCCATGGCGGCGACGCTCTGTAGCGACCGGATATTCGAGGCGTTCTTAGGCGAGCGCGATCGCAGTTTTTTCTACGGTCACACGTTCTGTGGCAATCCGCTGGGAGCGGCGGTGGCGCGCGAGGTGCTCGCTGTTTATCGCGAAGAACAGATCATCGCTGCCGCGCAGCCGAAGGCGAAACGAATCGCGGGCGCTTTCGAATCGCTCGGCCAGCTGCCAGGCGTGCTGCGTTGGCGCGCCTTGGGGATGACCGCCGCAATCGATCTTGCGGGTGAAGGCGGCTATTTGGGAGCAGGTGGATGGCGCGTCTACGAGCGAGCGCTGCAGCTAGGCGCATACTTGAGGCCGCTCGGCGACACGGTTTACGTGGCGCCGCCCCTCAACATTGCTGACGACGAGCTCGAAGAGTTGCTCGGCATCGTCGAGCAAAGCGTGCGCGCCGCGTTCTGACCAAAAAGCGGAGCTGCCTGCCGTCAGCCGTGGGCGTGCTTGAGCAAGTAGAACGCCAACAGGAACAGCAGCAGCCCGAAGCCCAAAGCCCAGAGCAAGATGGCGGTGCGGTCGGCCCGGATTCGGCTGCCCAGATCGAGCGCCGCCCTGCGCACCTCTGCGCTGGGGCCGTCTTTGGCGAGCTTGTGTGCGCCAGCGCGGACGAAGGCGTAGTTGCCGTCAGCGAAGGCTTCGAGCAGTTGTTTCAGCTCGGGGTCACGGGGATAGCTCGCTGCGAACGGCGGCCGGCGTTCACGGGTTGCTTTCTGGGCCTTGTTCTTGCGCTTCTTGCGCTTCTTGCGCTTCTTGCGCTTCTTCTGGGCCTTGCTCTTGCCGTCAGCGGCGTGGGCGTCCGCCGCCTCGTCTTCTTGCTCTTCCCCGCCTGGCGGTGCTTGCTCACCATCGTCCTCATCTGGGGAGGCCGCCGGCTCGGACGGGTCCAGCTCGCTGTCGTTGACCTGATTCAAACCGGCCGCTCCGCTCGTATCACCAGACGCTCCGCTCGTATCACCAGACTCGGGGTCACCAGTCGCTCTCGTGTCACCAGTCAGCTAGAGCCCGCCGCACACGGTACGCCCACCAACTTTGATGCAGTTGGACTTCTTCGTTTCAGGCGGCTTGGTCTCGGGCGGCTTGGTCTCGGGCGGTTTGGTGGTCTTCGGCCTGGTCGTTATGGTCGAAGGAGGCGTGTAGGTTCCTCGGCCATAGGTAGTGGTTGCGGGTGCGGCCGACTCCGTCTCTGTGGATGCCGTGTCGGCGGTGTCGGTGTCGGCGGCGGCCACAGCCGAAGTGGTCGTCGGCTCTGCCGAGCCTGCTGGATCGCCTGCTGGATCCGCTGACGCCGTATTGACGGCGGTTGTCGCCGAGGCAGTAGGTGACGAGGCCTGGCCGCTATCGCCTGCCGGCGGCTTCATCAAAATATACGCACCGATTCCCGCTGCGCCGAGGATCCCGACGGTGACGGCCACGAGCGCTACCATCAGCCCACTCTTCTTGCCGCTCGGCTGCGGTGTCACGGCCAGCGGCGAGTGCGATACGCCGAGCGCTCCTGGCACTGGTGTGTCCGCTCCTGGCACACTGGGATAGCTGCCGGAGCCAAACTGTGGCGAGGATTGAGCCAGACCGGGATGAGACGGGCTCGCGCCAGGCGTGGACTGCATCAATCCGGGATTGCTGCCCGGGATATGGGGCATTTGTGGCAGGGCGGTGGTTGCCGGAGCCCCGGCGGCTGCTTGCGGTGCCGTCATGTGCCAGTTGGCAAGGGCCTCTTGGAACTCCCTTGCGCTTTGGAAACGAGCGGCGGGGTCGCGCTGCATCGAGCGGGTCACCAGGGCCACGAACGCAGGGTTGATGTCGGGCACGATCTGTTCGATCGGCTCAGGTGCTTCGAGCGCGATCTTGAAGAGCAACTCGTTGAAAGAGCTGGCGTTGAAAGGGACCCGACCGGTCACCATTTGGTAGAGCACCACGCCGATCGCGTACAGGTCGCTTCGGTTGTCGACCTTTCCGCCTTTGGCTTGCTCGGGCGACATGTAATACGGCGTGCCCATTACGGCGCCCGTGCGGGTCATGCTCATCTCGGCGTCGAGGGCGTTGAACTTGGAGACGCCGAAATCGAGGATCTTGACGAAGTCCGGGCGGCCCGCGTGCTTGTGCAAGATGAAAATGTTGTCGGGCTTGAGGTCGCGGTGGACGATTTGGGCGTCGTGAGCGGCGGCCAGCCCCTCCAGGATTTGGTGCATGATGGGCACGCACTCCTGGGGCGTGAGCCGCTTCTTGCTCTTGATACGGCCAGTCAAATCCTGGCCGTCCATGTACTCCATCACCATGAAGCGCTCGCCGCTGGGCAAATTGCCTAGATCGAGGACCTCGACGATGTGATCGGAGCCAATCCGGCCGGCTGCTTGTGCCTCGCGCTCGAAGCGCTGCACCACGTCTGTCTTCTCGGCAACGGCGGCGTGCAGAACTTTGATGGCGACTCGGCGCTTGATGCGAGTGTTTTCGCCCTCATAGACCGCACCCATGCCGCCTTCACCGAGCAGGCGGACGATGCGATATTTGCCGTCGAGGATCTCGCCAGGCTGAAGTGCCATGCGTTCTTATCCTATGCGTTGGTGATTCGCTTGGCCACTAGGTTCTGAAGGGGTGGCCCAAAGAGGTTGATAGACCGAGCGTGCAAGATAATCCTCAGTGGATTCGACCCAGTGGATGCGAGCGCCTTCATCAAAGCTCGGTGGCAAGTCGTCGACCTGCGCCCCTCGTTGGGACCGACCGGCCAGAGGTCGATTTGGGCTTGGGCGGTTTTCCAGTGGCGAGCTTGCTCGTTGGAGCGGTCTTCGGGGGCAGAGCTGACGGTTTGGTGGCGACACGTGGCTGGGGGCTCGCCTTTGCCGTCCCACCGGAGGCGGCCACGTTGTTGCCAGGCCCTGCTTGGGGCTGACTTGCTTGGTCGGTTTCAGCATCATCGTCATCGCTGTCCTCGTCCTCGTCGGCGTCGTCGTCGTCCTCCTCTTCGTCCGTTTCGTCGTCCTCGTCGTCCTCGTCGTTCTCATCTTGCGCAGCTGCAGCAGGCTGTTGGCTGGTTTCGGTCGTGTTGGGCGCCCCTAGTGTTGCGTCGTTGCCCGGAGAGGTCTTGGTGCTGTCTGCGGAGCCGGGAGACAGCAGGAGCATCGCAGCCACCGCCCCCGCCCCCAGGGTTGCCACGGCCCCACCGATCAACGCTGCGGTCTTGCGCGCGGGTTTGCCCGCGCCAGGGATCCCAGCGATGGGCCAGAGATCCTCGTCCGTTGCGTAGCCTTGCCCTGGTGGTGCTGGCGGATAGCCCGGGTCCGGGACGCCTCCCCGAGCAGCAGGATAGGCGCCCGGGTTGGGCGGTCCTGCGGCCATCACCGTGGCCGCCCCGTCGTCATCATCCCAGGCCATGTCGGCGTTGACGTACGAGGACGAAGGCACCGGCGGCTCCACAGGCGCTTCGGCCGACTCCTCACGTCCGGTATGAAGCCAAATGCTCAGCCCATCGCTGAAATCAGCGGCGGTTTGGAAGCGGTCCGCCGGCTCGCGGGACATGGCACGGCGGATCAACATGCTGAAGGCAGGATCCAAGTCCGGCACGAAGTTCTCGGGTGGAGGCGGCGTTTCGAGCACAATCTTGAAGATCAGCTCGTTGAAGGTGCCGGCGTGAAACGGCACTTGTCCCGTGATGGCCTCATACAAAATGACCCCGACGGAATAGAGGTCACTTCGGTGATCGATGTCGCGAGCACCTTTGGCTTGCTCAGGAGCCATGTAGAACGGGGTGCCCATGACCGTGCCGGTTTTGGTCATGCTGTGGCCGTCGTCGGTGTTGAGCGGGTTGAATTTCGAGATGCCGAAATCGAGGATCTTGACGAAGTCCTCCTGGCCGCCGTGCAAGCTGCACAAGTACACGTTGTCTGGTTTCAGATCGCGATGCACGATGCCGGCTTCGTGGGCGAGCTCGAGACCCATGAGCAGCTGTTGGGTGATGGGTATGATCTCGGTTGCATCAAGGCGGCCGCGAGAGCGGATGCGCTCACCCAGGGTCATCCCCTCCAAGAACTCCATGACCATGTAGAGGCCGCCGTCTGGTAGCGTCCCTAGGTCGAGCACCTCGACGATGTGGTCGGACCCAATCCGACCCGCCGCCTGAGCCTCACGTTCGAAGCGCCGGACCGTGTCCTCGCGATCGGCTACACCGGGCAGCAAGACCTTGATGGCGACGCGGCGCTTGATGCGAACGTTTTCGCCTTCGTACACGGCGCCCATCGCACCACTGCCGAGCTCGCGCACGATGCGGTACTTGCGGTCGATGATTTGGCCAGTCAACAGGGTCATCGCAGGCAGCCGGCTACAAGTCCTCAGAGTTGCAAAGGTAGCATGCCAACCGCCGAGAATGTAGTTGTCGCACGAAACGGTCACCGACTTTGGGTGGCCAACAGCAGCCTTGAAAAAGTAGTGTGCCGCTCATGCAAATTGGTCTGGACAGATTGCCGCAGCACGGGGACTTGTTGGCGCGTCTGCGCGGTGCTCGGGTGGGCCTCGTCGGCCACGCAGCCAGTGTAGATCGGAACCTGACGCACGCGCTGGAGCTGCTCACAGGGCTCGAAGTGGTCCCCCAGATGCTGTTCGCTCCAGAGCACGGCTTTGGTGGAGCAGCTCAGGATATGGCCGCCATCGACAACAGCCGTGATCGTAGCAGCGGCGCTCGCATCGTCAGTCTCTATGGCGACGAGCTCGACGACCTCGTGGTCCGTCAAGAGGATCTGCAGAATCTCGACGTGCTGCTCATCGATCTCTGTGAGGTTGGTTCGCGCTACTACACTTATGTATGGACCGCGTTGCTGTCGGCCCGCGCAGCAGTCGAGGCTGGCGTGCACGTGGTGCTGCTCGATCGCCCCAACCCCCTCGGTGGCCTGCCGGGTGCGGTCGAAGGGGCGAGCCAACACCAGGGCTACACCTCCTTCGTCGGCTGGGAGCCGGTACCCATTCGCCACAGCTTGACGCTCGCCGAGATGGTTTGTTTGCACCTGCCGGAGGGGCTTTTGGGACCTGACGCTGCCGTCAGCGTGATGGGACTGCGTGACTGGGACCGTGCGGTCATGGCGCCAAGCTGGGACCGGCCTTTTGTGCTGCCTTCGCCCAACATGCCGAGCTGGGAAACGGCCCTCGTGTATCCGGGTGGTTGTCTGCTCGAAGGTACCAACTTGTCCGAGGGACGTGGCCACACCCGACCGTTCGAGGTGTTTGGTGCGCCCTGGCTCGACGGTCAGCGTTTGGCACGTGAGCTACACGCCACGGGGCTCGAGGGCTTTGTCGCCCGGCCGCTCAGTTTCATTCCAACCTTCCACAAGCACGCTGGTCAGCTTTGCGGCGGGTTGCAGGTGCACGTGCGTGATGCAGCGATTATGCGTCCAGTTGCGACCTATGTGGCCATCATCGCGCTGGCGTATCATCAGGATCCGCAGCGCTTCGTGTTTCGCACCGAGCGCTATGAGTTCGTGGATGACATACCGGCTTTCGATCTGCTCACCGGTTCGGATCGTGCTCGGCTCGCCATCTTGGCCGGAGAGCCTCCGCGCGCCGTCGCCGAAATGGTCAGCCAGAGCGACCCAGCCTGGCCCGAGGCCATGCGCGAGGCCACGGCGCGCGTCGAATCAGCATCCTGGTAGCGCTCGTTCGATCGTCGCCCGCGCGAGCATGTCAGGGGCGCGCGTCCGTAGCGCTTGGGCCAGACACCTTCTTAGGCCAGACACCTTGAAAGGCCAGACACTAGTGCTCGCCATCGAGCGATGGCAGCAGTCCTGCAAGCTCGTCCTGTAGCTCCGTAGCGGTCGCGAATCGGTCGGCCGCCTTCTTGGCTAGACACCTCAGGATGATGGCTTCGAGCTTGGGCGGGCACGAAGCGCCCGATACCCGCTCTCGGATCGGCATGGGAATGACGTATTTGTGTTGGGCGAGCAGGCCGACTTTGCTGTCCGCCTGAAACGGTGGTGCGGCTGTTGCGAGCTCATAGAGCACCACGCCGAGGCTGTAGATGTCGCTGCGGGCGTCGACGTCGCCGCCTTCGATTTGCTCCGGGGCCATGTACATGGGCGTGCCCACCATCACGCCTGCGTCGGTGAGACGTTTTTCACTGGCCGGCCGACCGCGATGGCGTGCGATGCCGAAGTCGAGGAGCTTGCACAGAAGAGGAAGTCCCGATTGTTCGACGATCGTCACGTTGTCGGGCTTGAGGTCGCGGTGAATGATGCCCTTGTCGTGGGCGGCGGCAAGCCCGTTGGCCATCTGCCGGCCGATCTCGGCGATGCTCTTGCCGGGAAGCGGTCCTTCGTTCTTGGTGAGCAGATCCTTGAGCGTGATTCCTTCCAGGTATTCCATCACCAAGAAGCCGGACCCGTCCTCGAGGCGACCGAAGTCGCTGATGCGCACTACGTTGGGGTTGTCGACGGAGGCAGCTGCCCGCGCTTCGAGCAAGAAGCGCGCGGCCAGCTTTTCGTTGAGGGCCAAATCCGCATGCAGCACTTTGATGGCGACCGTACGGTCGAGCTCGCAGTGTCGTGCTCGGTACACCCGCCCCATGCCGCCTTCGTCGAGAAGTTTCTCGATTTGGTAGCGACCATCGAGCATGGAGCCAACCAAGGGGTCGTCGTAGTCGACGCTTGCTTGGTCGGCACCTTGGGTGGGCGGTTTCGATGATGGTGGTGGAGCGGGTAGCGACTGGCTCGAAGGGCGGTTTGAGCTGGGTTCTTGGCTCGTCGGTGCTGCTTCTTCGCTTTGGTCCGATGGTTCGGGCTCGCTGGCCGGAGGTTTAGACTCTTCCGCGCTGGGCTCTTGTCGTTTCGGTGCCGTGTGGCGTTGAACCGGGGGAGCGTTGGCCGGCGGCTCAGCGGCTGCGTCGGAGCGCGCCGGTTCGTCAGCCTGCTCATGGGGTGATGGTCGTCTCTTGGCGCGCTGCTTGAGTAAGCGCTCTATCTCGGCATTGCTCAGGCCGCTCGAGGGGCGAATGTCGACGTGAGCAGCGGTGCCGGTGCTGGGCTCCTCGGCCGACACCGAGAGCAGGCCATTGGCATCCAACGTGAAGCTGACCATGACTTGGGCCGCATAGGGCAGCCCTTGCAGCTCGAAGCTGCCCAGGTGGGTGTTGTCAGCAACTGACTCAGACTCACCTTGGTAGATCTCCAGCTCGACGTAATTCTGGTGCTCTTGGGCCGCCGCATAAAGCTTCTGGGCGCGACAGGGCACGCGGCTGTTGCGCTCGATTACCGGGCTGAAACGACCGCCGCGCAAACGAATCCCGAGCGAGTGGGGGGTTACGTCGAGCAGCACCACGTCGCGGAGCCTGCCGGTCAGAACCGAAGCCTGCAGCGCGGCGCCTTGGGCCACGATTTGATCTGGGTCGATGTCTCGGCGTGGACGAACTCGAAACAAGCTCTCCACGGCGCGCTGCACCGCTGGCATGCGTGTCATTCCGCCGACGAGCAGCACTTGGTCGATATCGTCCGTGCCCAGCTCGCAGTCTTCGAGGGCCATGGCGCAGGGCTCTGCGAGCGCTTCGATTTCCTCGCTGACCAGCTGCTCGAAGGTGTCACGGCTGAGCCCTTCGTGGCTCAAGTGAATCGGCTCGTTGTCTCGAGCGGTGATGAACGGCAACTGCACGTCGACGCTCGACATGACCGACAGCTCGTGCTTGGCGTTGCGTGCGGCTTCGTAGAGCCGTTGCATGGCGGTTGGATCGTCTTGCAGCTCGATCCCATGGGCCTCGTAGAATGCGTCCAGCAGGTGGGCGATGATGCGTCGATCGAAGTCATCACCACCCAGGAGGTTGTCGCCGACGCTGGCCAGGACCTCGAAGGCGCCTTCGTAGACTTCGAGCACAGATACGTCGAAGGTTCCTCCGCCGAGGTCGAAGACCGCAAGACGCTGCGGCTCACTGCTGTCGAGTCCGTAGGACAGTGCGGCCGCGGTGGGCTCGTTCAAGAGGCGTGCAATCTGGAGCCCGGCCAAGTGTGCAGCGTCTTTGGTGGCTTGTCGTTGTCGTTCGTCGAAGAACGCTGGGACGGTGACCACAGCTTGGGTGACGGGCTCGCCCAAGAAACGCTCTGCATCCTCTTTGAGATGCTCGAGGAGCAAACCTGAGATTTCCGGAGGGCTGTAGTCGCGTTTGCCGATTCGAATCCAGGCATCGCCGTTGGCGGCCGGCACAATCTCGAAGGGACAGGTATCCCTCAGGACCACCACGTCCGGATCGAAGAGCTTTAGGCCCATGAGCCGCTTGACCGCAAACACCGTGCGTCGCGGATTGGTGGCGGCCTGCCGCATGGCAGGCGCTCCCACCAAGACTTTGCCCCCCGAGGCAAACGCCACCACCGATGGCGTGGTGGGACCGCCCTCACGGCACGGGATCAGCGTTGGGCGTCCGCCTTCGACGACGTGCACGCAGCAGTTGGTCGTCCCCAGATCGATGCCAATGACCTTCGTCATCTCCGACCACGGCGCCGCGGGCGCCGGCGCGAGCCACTCTTGGTTGAGGGCGCTGGCGTATTACGCGGGGCGCTCGACGGCCGTCGCTGCAGCAAACGTTGCTCGGCCTCACTCAACAGCAGGTAGATTTCTTCGGCGAGTTGCACGATGTCCTGACGACCATAGCGGTGGTAGCTGTCGGGATGGAAGCGCCGAGCAGCTTGAACGAAGCCGCGCCTGATCTCGCGGGTCGAGGAATCGCGTTCGATCCCGAGTCGGTCCGCGGCTGCCATATTCGACAGTCTTCTCAGCTCGCCGCGCAACTTGACCGCGGTCGCGGAGGCCTCGACCGCGAGCGGATCGGGCTTTCGTTTCGCGCCATGTTCGTCGCCACGTTTTGAGTCTTGCGTCCTTGCCCGCGGCGTCCCGGCTGGAGTCGGGGAGCGCCTGTCAGCCGTCCGGCGCGCGGTGGGCGTCGGGGAGCGCCCGTCAGCGGCCCGGGGCCCGGCTGGAGTCGGGGAGCGCCTGTCAGCGGTCCGGGGCCCGGCTGGAGTCGGGGAGCGTCTCTGTGTGGATCTGGCTGGGGCAGGCGTCGGCGAGCGCCGCTGTTCTGCGAGGGCTGCGCTAGGTGTTTTAGCCGTTGTTGATGATGAGCGCGCCGCTGTCTTGGCCTGCTGCGGCGCCGCCTCTTGGGGTCGTTCGAGGGCACGTGCAAGCTGAGCGTCGACTACTGGATCATGACGCAACAGTTCGATGTGCACGCCAGCTTGCATTCCTCGCGATTGGGCCACCTCGCGGTTGATTACCCGCACGACCCGTGCCTTTGCGTCGAGCATCTGTTGCCGCCCCGGCGCCCTTACGTGAAGCTTCACTGTTCCGAGCAGGTTCAGTCGTCGCTCGTCGTCGCGGTCGAGCCTCAGCAACCAGCCGCCGGTGAGTCGTTGCAGAACCTGTACGGGCATGCCGACCGCGTCGCCAACGTCAATGTGCACAGTCGGGAGCTCGGCCGTGGGAGCGCCTGCTGGCGTTTGATTCGGCGTTCTTCGGCTGCGCCCCAAGGTCGGATGGCTCCGCGCCTTCAGCGCTTCTTCGTCGCGCCATAGAGCGGCTTGGTCGAAGCCTGGCGCCGGGGAGAAGGTGGTGGCTGATCGCTATCGGTCCACACGGGCTCGTCATCAGGACCGACTTCAATGGCTGGTTGGCTGGGTCGAGTCAGTGCTGCCAACATGCGCCGCTCGCTCTCGGCGAACAGCCCGCAAATCTCCTGTGCAATCTGCACGATGTCGTGACGGCCGTACTGGCGAAACAGGGCAGGATCGTAGCGCCGTGCCAAGGCGATGTAGGCCTTGCGTATGGTGGGTCGGTCGGCGTCTTCTGGTACGCCCAAACGATGCGGATCGCTCAGCTCCGACAGGTTGTCGGCGTCATTGCGCAGATCCGAAGCGACCGTTGATGCTTCAGGCCGGGTTTGCGAGCCGCGTCGGTGCGGTAGTGGGGGCGGCTTCTTGGGGCGAGGATGCGAGTCGCGTAAAGCACGACGTTGTTTCTCCGCCTCGGCCTCAGCTTCCGCTTCGCCCTTCTCGCGCGCTTGCAATAGCTCCCGAAGGTGTGACTCGAAGGTCTCGTCTGGCCGCACGAGCTTGACGCGCAGGCCAGCCTCGAGTCCGCGATTCGCGGCCATGTCTCGGCTGACCACGCGAACCACGCGCGCGTGCGCCGTCAGCACCCCGTCGTCCGATCCGCGCAGGTGGATGGAGAGCATTCCAATGGCTTGCGGAGGATCGGCCATGGTCAGCAGCCAGCCTTCCGTATTTGGTGGCCCAATCCCTGCTTTCAACGGCTGCGGCTTGCCCGGGAGCTGCACGATCGCGACTCCCTTGACGGGGACCGGCTCGCTTTGGCGGCCCCTGGTTGGCGCAGCTCGTCTCCCATGCTGATGACGCATCGTTCCCAGTCAAGCAGGATAAGGCAGTTTGGCTGGCTTTTCGAGTGCTTGCAGACCTGAGGCTGAAAAAAACCAGTCAACGTTTTGGCGGCAGCCCAAGCAATGCGGGCGGACTTGGGCGCTCAGACTGCGCATCGCTGCAGTGCCTCGGGCAACTGCCGAGCTTGCGCGGCGTCCAGGCCCAATTGTGATAGCTATCGCCGTTTTGCCACGTTAGCGTTTCGCCATGAGCGTGCTTCGTGTTTTGGGCGCAGGTTTGTTGGCATCGGTAGTGGCTGGCTGTCCGCCCAGCAAGACCCCCAACGGAGACCCCATCGAAACGGCCCCGACCGCGGTCTCGACCGCGGCCGCTAGTGTCACGCCGAGCCTGACCACAACGGCCGCAGCCCCAACCGCCGCCCTAAAAGGGGGCTGGACGGTGCATCTGAGCTCAGAGGAGCAATCCATCAATCCAGAGATGTTCGACACGCCCGAAAAGCGCGCCAAAGTGTTCTTCGACCATGCTGCCAGTGTGAAAGATGGCCGCCTGCAGGTGGAGCACAAGACGCTGAAGAAGAACTGGACGCTCGACAACGCCGCTGAAGCAGCCGAGCTCGACCAGCTGATGACTTCGACGGACTGGAAAAAGATGAAAATGCGCACCTCCCTCGAAGAAGCCCAAGAGGGCGGCACGATCTTTGGTTTCAACGTCACTGTTGGCGCTACAGCGGTGGAGCTGAAGACCGGCAATCTCGATGCTTACAAAGGGCTCAAGCGGATCGTCGAGCTGCTCAAGAAGACCGCTGGAGTGCCCTAGCCGCTGGCCTTCTTCGGGGCCTCTGCTAGAGACCCCGCCTCATTGCCTCATTGCCCCATGGCCCCATGAGGCTTGCCGCTGGCGGTGACCCGCTCAGGTTGGGTCTAGACCCGCCTGCAACCGCGCACGTTGATAGTCTTCGGGGGTATTGAGATTGCTCAGGCTGCGCAGATCTGGGTCGGCAGCTGCCAGGGCTGTATCTGCGAGTAGCGCGGCGCGATCGACATAGTTGGCACGTGCCAGCTCGATCAGCGACATGAGCCGGCGCCGGTCTTTGCCGAGCAGCGCTGAAGCCTGCTGGTGCAGCGCGCAAGCGTAGACCGCTCCGAGGGGTTGATGACGGCCGTCGATGTGGGCGACGGCAACCTCGAAGGTGTCAGCGGGCTGATCCGAGCGGCAAAGTTGGTGCATGCGCCGGATGAAGCTCGGCGCCAAAAATGGAGCATCGGTCGAGGTCACGAAACCGAAACGAGCGTGGCGCTCGAGCGTCGCCAGACCTACGGCGATTCCTTGTAGTGGGCCCCGACCTTCGACCGGGTCGTGGGCCAAGATGGTCCCGGCGGGTAGCTCAGGAAGGTCTTGGTCGGGTGCGGCGACCACGACAACGGGCCGGGCGACCTCACTGCAAACGCGTACCACGCGCTGCAGTAGCGTCTCGGCTCCGAAGTCGAGCCAAGCCTTGGGCTGACCCATGCGGCTGCTCTGTCCGCCGCACAGCACTACCGCGCCCAGCTCGCTGCGGGGCGCGCTCATTGCTTTGGCCTCGGCTGGAGGCCGCGAGCCGCTAGTTTTGCCCTCACTTGCTCGTCGCCCAGGAGCGTGGCGAACGCTCGTACGGCGGGCTGCTCCTGTCGGCCCTTCGGCACGACGAAGTCGAAGTGCTCCTCAGTGAGCGGTAGCAAGGCCAGCCCACGGTCGCTCGCAACTACGTCGATGGCGATTCCGAAGTCGGCCCGCTTTTGCTCGACCGCGGCAGCTACCGCGTGGTGGGAGCTTGCTTCTACGCTATGGCCGGGGGGGCGTGCGGCACCGAGCAGCTGATCGTAGAGCAGTCTGGTTCCGCTGCCGCGGTTTCGGTTGATCATGGTCAGCGTGTTGTCGGCAATGGCGTCGCGCATCGCTGCTGCGGCGGTCTTGCCCTCGAACCGATGGTCACCGCTTCGATACACCACGCCCTGCATCCGGCCATAGCCTTCGAGCAGCACCAGGCCTTCGCTCAAGAACGGGCGGTTGTATTGTCCGCTCTCGGCGTCCAGCAAGTGGACGGGCGCGATGTCGCAAGCGCCACGTTTTGCGGCGGCGAGCCCAGCTTCACTGCCGGCAGCCCCCAGCTTGCATTCGAAGCCGAGGCTGCCCAGCTCCGAGATGAGCAAGTCCAAGCCGACGCAGTGACTCCCCAGCACCACCAAATCGACCTGGCGTGGGCGGCTGCCGGCCATCGCCGCCACGCGCACCTCGCTGCCTTCATCGAGCTGCTCGGTGCGGCGCGGTACGAC
>CAZRGL010000102.1:11488-23437 GCA_964599485.1 uncultured Polyangiaceae bacterium | reverse complement strand
TGCAAGGTCAAAGAGCGCGACGAGGTGGTCATCAGCAACGCCGCCGTCGAGCTCTACACCGAGATCCCCAAGCCCAAGCCGAAGGCGGCGCCCAAGGCCGACGCGCCAGCAGCAGCTGCGCCGACCGAGCCGATCAGCGCCGACATCTTCACCGGAATCGGCAAGCACATCGGCGCCGACGCCGGGCTGCTGAAGCAGGTTGGCAAGATCTTCCAGTTCAAGCTGACGAGCCCCGCCAGCGTTTGGACGGTGGACGTCAAGGATGGCTCAGGGGTGACCGAAGGCGGCAAGACCAAGCCCGACTGCACCCTCGAGCTCACCGACGCCAACTTCATGGCCATGTGCACCGGCAAGGCTGATCCGCAGAAGCTCTACTTCTCGGGCGACCTGAAGATCAGCGGCGACATCATGGCTTCGCAGAAGCTGACCTTCCTCAAGAAGCTCGATCCGCAGCTGGTCATCGACGCCATGCAAGCGCGTGGCGGCTCGGCTCCGGCAGCCGGCGGCGCGGCAGCTGCTCCGGCGGCGAGCGATGAGCCCCAGAGCAGTGACGTCTTCTTGGGGATCAAAGCCTACGTGGCCGACAACCCCGAGCTCGTCGACAAGGTCAAGACCGTCTACCTGTTCAAGCTGACCGATCCGAACAGCTCCTGGACGCTCGATTTGGCTAACGACAACGGCGCGGTAGCCCCCGGCGCTCCGGAAAAACCCGACTGCACCTTGGAGATCGCCGACAGCGACTTCATGGACATGACCAGCGGCAAAGCCGATCCGCAGAAGCTCTACTTCAGCGGCAAGCTCAAGGTCAGCGGCAACATCATGGCTTCGCAGAAGCTGTCCTTCTTGCAGAAGATCGATCCGGAGTGGGCTCGTGAGGCTGTCATGAAGCTCAAAGCCGAAGGCGTGGACTTCACGCCGCAGGGCGAGGAGGACGAAGGGCAAGGCCCGCAAGCAGCGGCCATCTTCGCAGCGCTCGAAAAACGCATCGCCGACAAGCCTGAGCTCAGCAAAGAGGTCCAAGCGCTCATTCAGTTCACCATCACCGATCCGGCAGCTTCATGGGTCGCCGACTTCAAGGGTGACAAGGGCAGTGTGAGCAAGGGCACGAACGACAAGCCCGACACGACCTTCACCATCAGCGACGAGGATCTGGTCGCCCTGGTGACAGGTGAGCAGAGCGCCGAGTCGCTGTTTCAATTCGGCAAACTACGGGTGGATGGTGACGTACAGGTTGCGCACCGTCTCGGGTTCTTGAATAAGTTGGTCTAAGGGAGCTGCGAAAATTATGAGCAACGTCAACGTCATTGGTGTCGGGATGGTCAAGTTTGGCAAGCCCGGCAAGAGCGATCCGTACGATGTCATGGCTTCGCAGGCGGCCAAGGCTGCCCTCGAAGACTCCGGTGTTGGTTACGACAAAGTCCAGCAGGGCTACGCGGGCTACGTCTTCGGCGACAGCACGTGTGGCCAGCGGGTGATGTATGAGCTGGGCCTGACCGGGATCCCCGTCTTCAACGTCAACAACAACTGCTCGACCGGCTCGAGCGCTCTCATGCTCGGTGCTCAAGCCATCAAGGGCGGCATCATCGACTGCGCGCTGGTGGTTGGCTTCGAGCAGATGGAAAAGGGCGCGCTGGCTTCCAAGTGGGGCGATCGCACCAACCCCATCGAGAAACACGCTGAAGTCATGAACCGCTTGCAGGGTTTCGGCCAGGCGCCGCCCACCGCGCAGATGTTTGGCGGAGCGGCCCGCGAGTACCGCTGGAAGTATGGAACCAAGCGCGAGACCTTCGCCAAGATCGCCTCCAAGGCCCGCGAGCACGCGTCCAAGAATCCCTACGCGCTGTTCAACGATGTGCTGACGGTCGAAGAAGTGATGGCTTCGCCTGAGGTGTTCGATCCGCTCACGCGCTTCCAGTGCTGTCCGCCGACCTGTGGCGCTGCCGCGGCAGTGCTCTGCTCGGACGCCTTCGCCAAGAAGAACAAGATCTCCAGCCCCGTGCAGATCATCGCCCAGGTGATGGCTACGGACGTGGAGTCGGCCTTCGGCGACAGCATGATCAAGATGATCGGCTACGACATGGCCAAGAACGCCGCCGATCAGCTCTACGAGCAGGCCGGCGTTGGCCCCGAGGACGTCGACGTGGTCGAGCTACACGACTGCTTCACCGCCAACGAGCTGCTCACCTACGAGGCCATCGGTCTGTGCAAGGAGGGTGAGGCCGAGAAGTTCATCTGGGATGGTGACAACACCTACGGCGGCAAGTACGTCGTCAATCCCTCCGGCGGACTGCTCTCGAAGGGCCATCCGCTCGGCGCCACGGGCTTGGCGCAGTGCACCGAGCTCGTCTGGCAGCTGCGCGGTCAGGGCGAGAAGCGACAGGTCGAAGGGGCCAAGATCGCTTTGCAGCACAACCTCGGCCTGGGCGGCGCCTGTGTGATGACCATGTATCGCGCCTGAGCCCTGCGCGCGTATTAGCGAAACAATCCCCGCTGCGGCGGTGCTATCGATCCTCCCATGGCAGTCAGACGAGTGTCTGCGAAGGAGGCGGTGCCGCTGCAGCAGGTGGGATTTGTCTTTCTCGACATACGTACGCCCGAGGAATATGCCAAAGGGCATCCCAAGGGCGCTGTCAACCTGCCGTACAAGTTCTACAACTCTTCGGGTGGCTACAAGCCAAACCCCAAGTTCATGGAGGTCATGACAGCGCTCTACCCGATGAGTACCAAGCTCTTGGTCGTGGGCAAGATCGGCAAGCGCTCAATCAAAGCCGCAGAAGAGCTGGACGAAGCAGGTTATGAGCTGGTTTGCGAGCTGCGCCCCGGCTACATCGGCTTGCTCGGCCCTGACGGCAAGTACGTCGAAAATGGCTGGACCACCCTGGGGCTGGCCACCGAAAAGGTAACCGAAGGCTATTCGTGGGCCGAGCTACGCGACAAGGCTGGCCTCTAAGAGGGGGTGGGGCATCGATGCGTGCGCTGCTCAGCTTGGCGCTCGCCGCCATCTGCGTCTCGTGTGGAGGCAGCTACAAGCCGTGTCACCTGCATCCTTGTGATCGCGGAAGCTGGTTCTGGAGCGATCCGCGGAGCGCCTACGGTAGCAATGACGTCGTGGGTAGCGTTTCTGGTCAAGCCCTGGCGTTCGATCAGATCAAGAGCTGGGGGATCCAACGCATCTACGGGTGGTACGACGCCGATGCCGAGGTGGTGGCTTCCTGGAATGCGGCCCTCTACGGCCGCGGAATCGCCTCGTTGCTTCTGCTTGGTCAAAACCGTTGGTTCTGTCACCGCGATCAGCTCTTCGCGCAGCTCGAAAAGCGCTTGCTCAGCTTCAACGAGAACCGTCCGGCCGCGCAGCGCTTCGTCGGCATACATATTGATTTGGAGCCTCATTCTCTACGCGGCGGACCCGACGCTTGCGGTTACGATTGGGACAACGAGCCGCTCGAGCAGAAACGTGCGCTCCTGAGCTATCTGGCTAACCTGTTTTCCGAGGTGCGCGCCCGACTCGACGACGCCGGTGCTAAGACGCTGCCCATCTACGCTTCGTTGCCAGTTTGGTTCGACAACGTCGTCACCAGCGCCCGCTTTCACTGGCAGAGCCCCAAGGCTCGCGACGACTGGTTCGCGACTGTGGCTCAGGCACTCAAGGGCGTGACTTTGATGGCCTACTGTCGTGACTCGCAGGCCGAGGTGCGACGTTCCGTCGATTGGGAGGTCGACAATTTCAAAGGCGAGGTACGGATCGGTCTGAACCTACACGAGCGCCCCGGCGCAAAAAACGAATGCCACACTTGGACTAGTAACCAGCACCTGCTGTCGGTGGCCGAGCAGCTCGAGGCTCATCATGGTCCAAGCGTGGGTATCGATTTGCAGAGCTTCACGCGACTGCTGGAAGACTATCAGGACAGGCGCTAGTTTCAGTCAGCGCACTTGTCCATCCAGCGACCGATGAAGAAGCCGTCGCCGTCGCCGCCCTGGTGGCCTGGGTAGTAGAGTCCGTCGAGCATGCCCTCGTTGCCCGGGTCATGCGTGGCCCACTGGCCTTGGAAGGCGCCCATGCCGTAGCCGCCGCCGAACAAGCCTTTGAACTTGCCCTCGGTGTCGATGTACTTGCCGAAGAAGACGTTCTTGTTGACCTTCTTGGCGTGGCCGTAGATGCCCTTGATGTGGCCCAACATGTCGCCTTCGCCAGATACGACACGGCCGCGGAAGCGACCGACGTTGTTGACGATGTTCTTCCAATGGCGGATGAGCATGCCGTCTGCGCTGCCACTTTCGGTAGGCACGTTGCCAGCCACTGCCAGCCCGTTGTCGCCGACGCCTACGAGGGCGGCGCCGTGGCCCGTCGGCATCAGATCTTTGATGGCGATGTCGGCGCTGAGCGCGTCGGTGCTGAAGTGTAGCGATCCGCTCGATGGCGCGATGAGCTCGATGAGCAGACCGTCGACGTGTGGCAGCGTGGTCGACTTGAAGCTCACCTCGTTGGGCTTTTCACGAGGCGCCACGCCGTCGTTGGCGTCGAACTTGAGGGTTTTGTGTACCTTCATGGCGCCCAGATCCAGCGAGATCTTGCCGTTCCAACTGATGGGCTTGGCATCCGGCGGAGTCGTCGCCTGTTGGTCGGCCACGCTGGGCAGATTGCCCCACAGCAACATGACCCGCAGCCGGGTGAGATCGGGCGGCGGATTGGCGGGCGGTGTCAGATCGGTGCTGTCGGAGAAGCTCACGAGCTCCGGCGTTGCCTGCACCATGGGATCGCCGAACGCCACAGTCTCATCGAGCGTATCCAAACCGCCGTTGTTCTGATCCAAGGCGGATTCGACTTGCACAGCCTCATCAGCAGCGGGGTCAGCGGTGGTGTCCGTGTCGGTGGAGCAAGCCGCAAGCGCCAAGCAAGCGGTCAATGCGATACCAAAACGAAGTGGGCGGGTACGTAAGAACATGGCAGAAGCCTCCTGGGTCGATTGGGTTGAGTTTGCAATTGTTCAACACGAATCGTGCCAGTGGCCCCTCCACTGTGATTCCGACACCTTCCAAGCCCAAGCCGTGCGGCAGCCCAGCCGCTGCTGCTCGATCGTCTAGAACTTTGGACACCCGCGTCCAGCAGCTTGGACACCCGGGCGCTCAGCCCAGAAATGACAGAGCGACGATGACGGCAATGATGGCCAGCGCAGAAACAACTGCCACGATTGCCAGGACCATGGTTCGCTTCCGCTCGGCCCCCTCGTCATACTCCACGGCTGCTGTGTCGCAGCCGTCTGCGGCCGTCGCCGTCTCTTCAATCGTGAAAACCATCTTCTCTTCATTGAGAAAGCTGCCGAGCTTCTCCATGAACTGCGCATAGCTCGGCTCGTCGACGTTGGCCGCGCTGCCATGGCGTTGCTCGTGGACGGTCTGCAAACAACTGAATGAGCGAATCATCGCTTGGTCGGCGGCGCGGTTGACCCAGCCGACTGACACGGTCTTTTGGGATTCGTCGCTCGGCACGAGCAGGATGTGCTGGACGGCTTGTGCGCCTTGTTTGGTGCTCGCCTCGGGCTCTTGCATGACCGGCTTGTAGCTGCCGATGCGGTCTTTGCTGAACCACATGTAAAAATGCATCATGTAGTCCAGGCATTGCCTAGAAGTGGTGGTGCGTATGACGCTCACTGCCTGCCTTGTCGTTTGCGCGTTCTGAGCACGAACACGCCGAGCCCGAGCCACCAGCCGGCGAGCAACAACAGCGGGATGGCAGGTCCTTTGGGCAAGCCCCAAGAGGTGGTGGCGGCGCTGCAGCCAGCGCGCGACGTGGGGACGGCTCGATGCTGGGCCGGGGAGGACTCAGCAGGAACAGCGCGGCGGCTATGCGCGCTGCTGGCTGGCTCGGCCGCAGGCGGTGGAGGCACCGGGATGGCAGCTGAGGCTTGGGCGGTGGGGCGACAAGCGCGGTAGCGGTAGACGCCGTTGCGCCGCTTGCGTGACAGCTGGGCGCAAACGCCCGGGCTGATCCCCGCGTAGCGACAAGGGTTGCCCAGCGGTACGAGCTTGCAGCCATCATCGGGCGGCTCGACCACGATGTCGGCGTGCGCTGTCGCTGGCCAGACCGCGACCATCAGCGCGCAGGAAAACAGCAGGCGAGCAAACCGGCTCATGGCGTCCTCCCTTTGTCAGGCACGCTGGGCGGCCTCGGCACGCGGCAGCTGAAGTCATTCCTCTTGCAGCGGATCTTGGTGGCTTTGCGCGCCCATTGAGCCATCGCCGCATGTCGCGGAACGCCTTCACCGCGCTGGTAGGCTCGAGCGAGGGGGCCGCATTGTCGCGAGTCAGAGTCGCAAGCCTCGGCGTAGAGCGCGGCGGCTAGGCCTAGATTGCGCGCCACGCCGGTGCCCTTGCGGTACATGTTGCCCAGCCCGATACACGCCTTCGGACTGCCGCGGAGGCTGTTGTCCAAACCGCGGTCGATGGTTTCCTTGGGCGGCGGATAGCAGCCGAGTTGGTAGAGCTCGGCTGCGCGTTGCTCGTCACGCTTCGTGCCCTTGCCCTGCAGCGCCATGTTGGCTGCTTCGAGGCAGGCCTCGCGACTCATGCCGCCCGCGTCCCGGGTTCGTCGCGCGGGAAGACAACCACGCACCAGCAGCGCGAAGGCCTTGGCGGCGTCTCCCGTTCGGCGCGCCTGCAGACCGAGCCACCCACACTTGACTCCATCGCCGTTGTCGCACGCCAAACGCACCAGTTTTGGGGCTTTGGCGATAGCCTGGGTGCCTGGCCAAGCGAGCGGATCGGGGTACAGAAACGAGTCATCCTTGTTGGTCCGCCCGAGCGCGAAAGCGATCGCCCCGTCGCAGCCGCCACCGAGCTTGCAAGCGCGCGCGAAAATGGGATTGGCGCGGGCCAGCAGCGTGGCCGGATCTTCTTTGGGCTTGTAGGCGTGAGAGCCCGCGTAGTCGCTGTTGGCTTGTTTCCGGCACGCCCGCCCCCAACCACGTTGACACAGCTGGGCAATGACTTTCCGTTGTAGCGCTCGGTCGAAGCTGTAGAGCCGCTCGCAGCCTTCCAGATCGCCCGAGCGACATTGACGCTCGACGATAGCCTTGCCGCGCTTGTTGGCGCGCTCTATGTCCTCGGGGTCATTCTCCATGCCCTCGGTGTATTTTGCGCGGCGCCGTCGCGACGAAAGCCAATAGCAACTGCCACTCGCACCGAGCGAGCACGCGCGGTCCAGCAGCGAATCGACCCGTTTCTGCGTGGCCGTGTCCTTGCCGGTATCATTGATGCTGCTGGCCCAACCCCCACAACCGGAGGCGAATCCAGCCTGACAGCGACGCTGGTGAATCTGCTGCAAGCGCGTGGCGAAGCCGCGGGCGGCCGCCTTATCATCCCAACCCTCGTAGGCTCGCTTCAATTGCAAGCACGCAGCTGCCTGGTTGCCGTAGCAAGCCTTCGCCAAGAGGCTGACCGCGCGCCGCTGGTCCATGACGAGGCTGTCACCCTCGAGCAACAGCTTGCCCAGTGTTGTGCAACCCTCGAGCTGACCACCTCGGCAGGCGCGCTCGAGCAAGCCAGCGGCGATCTGCGCGTCGAAGGCGACGCCGAGTCCTTCGAGGCGCTGTCCAGCTAGCTCGACGCAGCTTGCCAAGTCGCCCTTGCCGCAAGCGGCGTCGAACCACTTGGCGGCGGCGACCTGATCTTCAGGCAGGCTGATCCCTGTGGCGAGCTTTCGGCCCTGCGACATGCATTGGGGATCCTTCCGATCGTCGCACGCTGCTGTTGATGTTGGCATCCCCGCATCGACGGTTGGGCTAGACGTCGTGACGTGGCCCGTTGCGGCCGCGTCGCGAGTCGGGGGCTCGGGACGTTTGGTAGGATCGGGCGCAGCCGGCGCGCACGTCACCATCGCAAATGCGGTCAACCCAGCCGCTGTCAGCAAGGCCGCGGGACCCATTCGTTGGCTGGACGACGTCATGTGGTCCCGGCGTAGACCTGTCGCCGAGCGGCGTCCATGTGTGCCCATGTGTTCACAGGTAGGTCGCTGACTGGCTTTCACATTTGGGGTTGGGCTTCCAATCGAATCGGGGGTTTGGGCCGCGGTACGGCCCTTGCGATGGCTCTGAGTGGGAGGTTGAGATGATCAAGAACACGCGATCGATGGTTGCCTGCTTGCTGGTTGGACTGGGTGGCTTGCTGGTGGCAGGTTGTGGTGGACCGTGGCCTGGCTCCGAGCCCGCCGACACCTCGTTGGGGGGAGGGGACGAAGGGGGCCAGGGCGGTCAGGCGGCAGTCGGCGGCGGCGGCAACGCAGCTACGGGGGGCTCGGCCACCGGCGGCAACGCGGCGGAGCAGGAGACGCTCAAATCCCTCGGCGCCAAGCTCGGGCTCGACTGGGGCATCGCGGTCAACGCCTTCCACGGCAACAACAAGCTCGTGGACGAGGCCTACATGAACCTCGCTGCCGAGCAGTTCGGTCGCTACTGCACCGGCAACGCGACCATGTCGGAAATCGAGCCGAGCCCCAACGAGTGGTTCTTCACCGAGCCTTCGACTGACTGGGGGACGTCGGTCGAGACGATGCTGAGCTTCGCCGAGACCCACAATCAGAAGGTGCGCTTTCATCCCTTCGTATGGGGTCTCGGGCTCGACTGGACTCCTGCAGACAACCCCGTGTGGCCGACCCCCGAGTGGATTCACAATGGCGACTACACGCGCAAGCAGATGATCGCCATTCTTTATCAGTACATCGACAAGGTCATGGCTGAGGTCGGTCATCGGGTCGACGACTGGATTGTCGTCAACGAGCCGCTTGGTTGGGGACCGGACGATAGCGTCGTGCTCAAGAACGACATCTGGACCCAGAAGCTGGGCGACGACTACGTCGAGCTCGCCTTCAAGCGCGCCCGCAAGGCCAGTCCAAACGCGACGTTGATTCTCAACGAGTTCGGCGCCGACTACGTCGGCAAGGGCGCCATCAAGGGCGACCCGCACCGTGAGGATCGTTTCTACAACTTCGTGGTCCAGCTGCTGGAAAAAGGCACCCCCATCGATGGCGTCGGTTTCGAGTTTCACCTCTTTGCGGGCGAGGACAAGCCCACCGTCAAGAAGATCCTCGACAACTTCGAGCGCTACGGAGCGCTTGGTTTGAAGGTCTATGTCACCGAGCTCGATGTCGGTGTCACTCCGCCGGTGACAGAAGCCAAGCTCGCCGAGCAAGCGGAGATCTACGCCACTGTGGTGCGCGCCGTGCTCGAGTCGAAGAGCTGCAACAGCATCACCCTCTGGGACGGCTCCGACAAGTACTCCTGGTTCAATGTAGCCAACGCATTCCCCGGCTACATCGATGCCTGCATGTTCGACGCCGACATGCAGCCCAAGCCCGCTTACCACGCCGTCGTCAACGTGATGAAGGAGTACCTGAACAAGCAGTAGTGCTCGTAGTGGCTGCTCCAGGGAGCTACGGCGAGGTGCTTAGAAAGGCGTTCATTTCGCGCACTCCCGAGGTCGACACTCCCAAGGTCTTGCCATCGAACGGGAACACCAGGCGGAATCGTTTCTTTGGCAATGCGGCAGCCACATCAGGTTCGGTGCTGTCCTTCTCGAGCGCGTCGTTGAAGCCTTTGCAGGCTCGTTTGAACTTCGCGTCGGGGAGGCCTGCGTGCACGTCGACGGTGACCACTACCTCTTTGCCCCCGCCGCCCTTGCGGTCCGCTAGCTCAACGCTGACGAGCTTCGACTCACTCACCTTGTCGCCTGGAGCCGAACCGACGATGCAGCTCTTTCGTGCATCATCAACCCAAGACGCTAGCTCGGTGGCCTTGGGTCGACCGTCTTTGACCTGCGAATAATCCCAGGCCTGCAGCCGGTAGAAAGGCGTCTTGCCGAGCAGCGCCACCACGACCAACAGCGCTCGGCCGTCGTCGCGCACGATGCTCGTTGCGTGTTGCAAGCTGTCGATGAAGCTACTGGACAAGCGCCAACGAGCCCCGTTGTAGCGTGCCAAGACGACGCGACCATAGCTGCCGAGATTATGACCACAGCTGAAGTCGGAGCCGAGCACCACTTCCTCGACGCCGGGCGCGGTGAAGGAGCCGAAGTGCACGACCTGAGGTGTCCAAGCCGGCTCGGTGGCCGCTACGGATCGGTCACCCGGTTTGGCGGGGCAATCCTCGAAAGGGGGACAGCAGCTGCAGCCGAGTCGGTCTCCTTGTTTTGCTAGCCCGCACAGCTGGCGCAAAACGGCGTGCAGCTTGCGCGGCGGCTCAGTAAGCGCTTCGCCGGCGTCAGTGCCCTCGCTGACCGCGGCGCTGGCGAGCGCAGTCACGGTGACCAGCGGGCTAGCTGTGGTCACAGTTGTCGGCGAGGCCGACGAGCTTGCTTCGCTCGTGGGCCGAGTCGGGACGCGGCTTGTCCCGCAGCCAGTCAGCGCCAGAATCAACAACGCCACAACGCAATTGTCGAGCACCACGTTCGCAAACAACCGCATGTGTCGTTGTAGAACCAAGCAGATCGCGAAAACAAGCGGAGCTTCCTGGAGGGTGGGGTGCCAACCGTGCCAGATGCGCTATACCGGGGAGACCATGGACGACACCAACAAGTACTCTGTCATCGATTCGCAGGCGTTTGGTCAGAGTAGTTTGTGGCGTGAGCGCTTCGAGCTCGACGTGCTACTCGGCCTTTCGGGCTCGCCCAAATCCTTGCCTTCGCAGTATTTCTACGACGCGACGGGTAGCAAGCTGTTCTCGCAGATCATGGACGCGCCCGAGTACTACCTGACCAACTGCGAGGCTGAGATCTTGGAGCAGCGCGGCGGAGAGATCGCTCAGATGCTGCCGCGTGCTCCTTTCGACTTGGTCGAGCTCGGTGCTGGCGACGGGCGCAAGACGCGGCTGCTCGTCGATGCGCTGCTCAAAGCAGGTCACGGTTTTCGATACGTGCCGGTCGACATTTCGGAGTCCGCTGTCGCCGATGTCACGACGTCCATGAGCAGTTGGCAGCCGAATCTGGAATGCCATGGGCTCGTGGGCGAGTACTTCGACGCCTTCCGCTGGCTTGCACGTAGCGGCTCGTAGCCGTGCTCGTGCAAGATCGACGAAGCAATCTCGAACTTGCCGCTCGGCGTTTCGAAGCCCGGCTTGCCGTCACGTCGCAACAAGCCCTTCTCCCACTTCTTGTATTGCATCATCACGGGCGGCACCCGCACCTCGCCGCCGGCCGCGCGCACTTGCTCGAGGGTGAAGCCAGATCCATCGAGCGCGTGACGGAGCCGAGCCTCGTCGGACTGTGGGTATTGGTCGCCATAGCCAAGCCGGCGGGCTAGCTCGGCCAGAATATGAAAGTCGTCGCGCGCTTGTCCCTGAGGCTCGACCAGGCGCTTGCGGATCTTGAACAGCGGGCCGTAGGTCATATACGAGTTGATCTCGTACATGGTGGTCGCCGGCAGCACGATGTCGGCGTAGGCGGCGTCGGCGGTGAAGTAGCGGTCGATGCAGACCAAGAAATCGAGCGCGCCGAGAGTGCGGCGCCACAGCTTGGGATTGGGCCAGGCCGTGATCAACGAGCCGCCCAGTACGATGAGCGAACGAATGCGGTATGGGTCGCCTTCGAGCACCGATTGCGGCAACACCACCGCGTGCGACTCGCCTCGAAAAGCGCTGTAGACCGGGTGGCGATCGCGACCCAACGCCAGGGTCATGTCTGGGTTGCTGATTAGCCCGTTGCGGTTGATCGGAAAGCTGCTCTCTGCCATTCGAAACTGCAGTCCGCCCGGCACATCGAGCTGCCCAGCAATCGCAAAGAGGGTGAATACGGCGCGAATGGCCTGGACCCCGCTATCGGAGTACTCCAGGCCGCTGTACATCACTGGACAAGCCCCGCGTGCAGCCGCGATGCGCCGCGCCAGCAAGCGGATGGTTTCGGCCGGAACGCCGGTGATGGGCTCCACTGCCTCTGGACGGAAGTGCTGGCAGTACTGGATTAAGG
>CAZRGL010000102.1:0-11478 GCA_964599485.1 uncultured Polyangiaceae bacterium | reverse complement strand
CCAACCTTCGGACCAGCTTTGCACGAAATCCTCGTCGTACAGCTCTTCTTCAATCAGCACTTCGATCATCGCGAGCGCCAAAGCGCCGTCGGTGCCCGGCCGGATCCCAATCCACTCGGCGCGCGTCTCGCGGGCTGATTCGCTGCGTCGTGGATCGATTGCTACGACTTCTGCTCCGCGGGCGCGCGCACGGCGGATCTGCTCGTGCGCAAGTGGAGGTGAGTCAGTCGCAGGATTGGCTCCCCAAAGCACAATCAGCGCGGCATGCTCCAAGTCGGTCTGCATCGTGTGATACATGCCGCCCATGGTCACGTGCGGCGCGATCATGGCGAAGGAGACGTAGCAGAGGGCGCCCACGCCCAGCGTGTTCGGCGAGCCAAATGGAAACAGCACGCTGGAGGCGGAGCTGATGGCTACGTCGCGGGGCTGGAATACGTCGCAAAGTGACAGCTCGAAGGATCCTCGACCGGTGTAGATGGCCGTGGCCTCGGCGCCATGCTCGGCTTTGATGGCTTCGAGCTTGTCGACGATGACATCGTAGGCTTCTTGCCAGCTGATCGGCTCGAAGTCGTAGTTGCCTTTGTTGCCCAAGCGGCGCAACGGTTGGCGCAAGCGTTGGGGGTCATGGACAATCTCGGGTGAATGGCGGCCGTTGGTGCAGATCATCCCGAGCGGATGATCCGGAAGCGCATCGACTTCGGTCAGCCTTCCGTCACGCAGCCGCGCCCGAACCCAACAGCCTGCTGGGCAGATCCCGCAGAGGCCATCGTGCACCTCTTCGTCTGCGTGTTTTACACTCACGCGTCGGACCATAGCAGGACGCACCGCGCGTGCACGGTCCTGCCCGCCCGCACCACCTGCGCGAGCCTGAATTGTAGACGAGGTCTACTTCCGGCCGGGGTAGTACGTGGTCGCCCGCAGCCTGCCGCGCGTCTTTACCTTCTTGGTCGCGATGAGCATGCCGATGGGCCGGAGCCACTCACTGGTGGCGATGCCGAGTGTCTTCTTGATCTGCTCGGCGCGTTGACCGGGATTGGCGGCCACGTGCTTTTGGATCTGGCCCGCCATCTTGGCGATGTCGGCGCCGGTGCGGCGCTTTCGGTACTTCCTCGCTGCGGGGGCAGCCTTCTTGGCTCGTCGCTTCTTCGTAGCCTTCGGAGCGGCCTGCTTGACGGCCTTCTTCTGGCGCTTGGCCTTCGGAGCTGCTGGGGCGGCTCCCTTGCCGCTCAAGTATGCGCTCACCTCTTCGAGGACCTGCGCGCGTGCAAGGTCGGTAATCTCCGCGGCTAGGGCTTCGACTTTTTCCTGAATGATCTGCTGCAACTTGTTCGACATGCGCAAATACGTTTCATTGCAAATCACATGCGTCAAGTAGCCGCCGTAAGTACCTGATACCAATTAATAAACTACCGCGCTGGCGTGCTTGGTGTTCTCACGTGAGAATAGACAGCCCTTCGCATTTGCGAAGCAAACCCGAAAGCACGTTTCGTATTTGGCGAAGTTTTGACGGTCGGGGCACTGCGCGGCGGAGGCGGGCAGCCGCCTATTTGTTGATCTTCACCAACGTGCGCCAGTCTGATTCGATATTGTTGCGACAGATGTCCATATAGCCTTCGCCGCTACCTGGGTGGACCAGAGCTCTCGAGCCAAAGGGAACGATGCCCGTCCTCGAGTACGACTGACCATTTGGGTGCATGAACTGAATCGTCAACGGGATCTTCTTCTTGATGGTGATGGCGATGAAGCCCTGGTCCAGCAGCTCAGCCTCTTCTTCGTCGCTTATTGCGTTCGGATCAACACGGTCGACTGACAGGTCTAGATAGGGGAGCTCCGATTGAGCGGTAAGGGCGTCAGTTTGGCTCCCCAAAGCCTCCCCGTCCTCGACCTCGGCCATGCATCCTGTGGCCATTGGAATCGCAACAACGAGGCTCAATAGGAAATTTCGGCATTTCATGATGCTCACTCCTGTGTCTCTCTTCTTGGGTTGGGTAGACGCGCTCCGCGAAATGGGCGCATGGACGACTACAGCAAACGACACACCAAACATCGTCGTTCACCCAAGCTATGAACATCATTGACGCGCTGTGGCAGCACCGAAGCGGCCGCGCCACGGCGACGTGGCATCATCTCCACGTCCTGGCGGGCTGGCGACGGCCTGCTCGTTGATCCGTCAGGTGGGCAGCGCGCTCGAGCATCAGCGCGGTCGCTCGTCCGCTTGTTGCCACTTGGCATGTGCGATAGGTCTTCGATCGAAATGAAGCGTCACTGTGCCGTAAGCTTGGTGGGTTTGGTGCTCTGCTCGATGGTTGCCTCCTGTGGAAGCTTCGAGAGCGATGTCGAGATGATCTGCGACGTCGAAGCTCGCACCAACAAGGAGGTGGGCTCGCTCGACAAGGTCGATGAGAGCCAGCTCGCGACGATCCTCGTCTCCTATATCGAAGAGCATGTCAAAACGGATGAGGGGCGCGCCGTGCTCACTGCCCTCAAGGCTGCCAAGTCTGATCCTGACGCTACCTCGAAAGTGATTCGGGAAGCGGCGAAGAAAGCGGGCGTCAACAACTGCGCAGCTGTGGCCACGTTCCGCAAGGCGGCCGAGCACAGCCTCGCGCGCAAAGAGCTGCAGGCGATTTGTGCCCCACGAGGCAAGCTGCGTGATGAGCTCCGCATTCTCGCCAAGCCAACTGACCGCATTGCCGCGATGGACGTCTACCTCAGCAAGAATCTCGAGAGTGCCCAAGCCAAGGCGCTGTACGCGAAGTTGCGCGACAACAAACTCGAGCCTGCCGCACGCGTCGCGGCGGCCAAAAAAGCCGGCCACTCGAGCTGTGCGTACGCTGACGACATCCAGCTCATCGCCACTACGGCGCACAAAGAAGGTCTGCTCCTGGTCAACGCTGCCGACGAAGATCTGAGAGATCTCGCAGGTGGCCAGAAGCGTCTCCAGCAGGCGTGCAAGCTCGGCCTGGACAAAGCGTGCCGCCAGCTCGCCATCGTCAACGCGCTGCTCGCCGCCAAACCGAAGTGAGCAGCGCGCCAGGCTGACCTCTGGTGTCCCGCATCGTAGCGGCGTATGCGCGGGGCGCAAGCGCCTCGATCCCAGACTAGGGCCATGCCGGCACTGGCCATCCCGCGATCTGGAACGACTTCAGCCAACTTCCCTGCTCGCCCCAGAGCACCAGCTGAATCGCTGACGCCGCTGGGTGCGCCAATCGCCGAGAGTGAAGATTGCCGGGCTGTGGTTAACATATGCACCGGCACCGGCATCGATGTGACATGCAATTGTCAAAGAAGCCCAAGTCGTACGTCCGCCAATGCTGTCAACTCGCCCTGATAGTAGCGGGCACGACGCTCACAATGTCCATGTGGGGATGCTCGGATGCTGAGCATCCGCAGTGCGACAAGTTCATCGCTTGCATTGGCGAGGTTTCCCCAGAGCAGGCGGGACCAGTGGGCACGACCTATGGAGCCGACGGGGCCTGTTTCGAGGCACAGAGCACAGAGCAGTGCGAGAGCGAATGCGCCAAGAGCCTAGCCCGGCTGGCGAAAACCGTTACTTTCGACGCCACGACATACCTCAGCTGCTACGGTCCGTGTGAGTCTGACGCTGACTGCAAGGCCGAAGAGATTCCCTACTGCTTTACCGATGGCCGCTGCGACAAAGAGTAGCCGCGTGTCGAGCTGAGCCCACCCTTCTTGACCGACGTTCGGTCTGTGGTCGGGGCGAGCCAGGAACCAACCGCCGCCTAGCTATTGGAAGCAGGACAAGATCGCTGCGTATGGCGAAGAGGCCCGCGTCATTCACGCCACATTGCAAGAGTGCAACCAACGCTGGTCCGTGTTCGCTGCGGGGCGTCTCGAGCTGCGGGCGACTTACCACTCGCAGGTCTTCAACCCCGGCGGAAAGCTATCGTTTTTCTTGCACGCGGTTGCTTCGGAGCCCCAGTGTTTCGGGCAGTCTTTGACGCTGTTGCAGATGACCCAGCCCGCGCGGTCGCTGGCGAGGCTCGCGCCCATACACCGCAGCAGTGGCATGGGCGAGACGTTGCCGCACACGCCCCCCGGGCAGTCCGCCGGGCCCATACAGGTAAACACCATGTGCTGGTTCAGATCATCGGTCGGGCACTGAGTTTTGCAGTCCGCAGTGAGCGTCTTGGTGTTCCAACAGCAATCCGCCGTGCAGGGCTTGCCTGCGCAATCAAGAGGCTTTTTGGGCGCCAGGCACACGCCGGCGCGCCCTTCCATCACCTGACAGCTGCGACCCTTGCTGCAACCGCCACCCGCCACGCAGATCTCGTTGTCAGGATCGAAGGCGCACGACTTGGACTCGCACTGGTACTCCATGGGGCAGCCGCCGGTGCAGGCCCACGTTTTACAGCACACTGCACCGGCTCCGCAGTCGGCGGACTCGTCGCAGTGTTTGGCAGCCTCAGACTGGCCACAGCCGTTGAAGCCGTCTCTGGCAGCGCAGCGGCCCTCGCCGTTTTCCTCGTTGACGCAGCACACTTCTTTTTTGAGATCGCAGACGACTTTCGCGCAGAGGATTTTGCCGGGGGTGCCTTGGCTCACGGTCGCTTTAGGCTCTGTCGCGGCGACAGACTCCGGCGCCTGGGGTGTCGCAATCCCTACCGGAGTCGCGCTTGGCACCGATGGGGTCAAGCTTTCCGAAGCGCAGGTTGCGCAGGCGATCGATAGCAACAACGCAGCGAGCCCTCGACGGATAGCAAAACGGATCATGCCAGGCGCCATAACACGTTCGACATGTCTGGTCATTGGGTCGACGCAAGGCACTATCGTGGTCGCGCCGCCCTCACAATCCGTGGCACGATGTCGACCTCGCCCAATGATGGGGGCTGCGACTTGGAGAGACGATGTCCAGAGCAAGATGGGGCGTTGCGGCGACCCGCTTTCTGGCTGAGGATGGCACATGCGCGCGCTCCCACCGTTCTCAGATCGATGGTCCAACTACTCGCATATCTCCTGAGGACAAATGAGTCGCCTCATCCTTTTCTTCGTGACGCTTAACCGACGGCTGCGAGACCGCCGTTGCCAACGAAGTCTTCCACTTTCCCTGCAACGCTGCGCTTTGAGCTGCGGCCGTTATCGCAGCGGATCCTCGATCATGGCGAGCATTGCAATGTCGACCCCCACTGGTGCTACCCCGGGATGGGGTTCAGCGTGCGCAACAATCGAAAGAAGTCTTGCCTCGACTCCCGCCGACAGTAGTGGCCGGGCTGCTGCTTCGGCACGAGCAGCCGATACACGCCAGGCCGCTCCGGGGTCGCCCCCATTCCGATCGGGGTATCCACGCACATGAACGATTGTCTTGCTACGGCTAACCCTTGTGATGAACCGAACCAAGTCTTCGGCGATGGCGCCCCCAACGGTGGTCGAGCCGGTGGGAAACAGGAGGCTGAAGTCCAATGTGGTGACCCTAAACTGCCGCCGTCGAAGGAACTTCAGTGATAGAGCGTTCACCTTGCCGGGTCCGCTACGCCCCTGTACGACGACGATGTCGATCCGTCTGTTTTGGGCGCGCCCCTCTTTCGTACGGTTCGAACGGATGGGACGATGACTCCCGAAGCCCCTGGCTGACACGAGCCTCGACTCGACTCCATTGGAGATGAGATAGCGAGCACCGGCGACCGCGCGCTCGACCGATAGCCGCCAGCCCCCAGGCTTGTCCACGGAAGATCCAGCTGTCCCCAGCCACCGATACGCGTGAAGCTCGCGAATCTCGTTCTGGAACTGGCGAATTCCTACGGATGGGTGGGGATAAACCGCCCGAGTTGCCCCTACGACGATCCCGCGTTTTGAGACAGCCAGTTGCGGTTGTCGTTTGGACCGGGGATCAGCACCGCCGCTATCGACGACAACAAGCTCTTCGGCCTGTCGCTAGGCTTCGGTACGGAGGCCTTCGAGCAAGGCCGGCCATCGCGTCGGTGCGGTTAGCCTTCGGGATCAGCTACGGCTTCTGAGCTGCAGCCGTCAAGCCGGGCGTTGTACGAGGCGCTTGCGGATTCTGCCTAGAACGTGCACGACGCGCTCGTGTCATCGTTGCAATGGCCGCTGCTGCTGGACGTATAGGTGCAGGTGACCTTGTGGCCATTGGAGTAGCTCACAACGTAGCTCGAGAGGCCATCCGGACCGGGGCCGCCATAGTTGTTCGACACCTGTTTGTTGCCAGTTCCACAGGTGTAGGAGAACCCCTCCGCCGTGCAGTTTTGCAGCGCACAGCTCACCGCGTCAACGCATTGGCCAGACTTGCACTGCTTGTCCGCACCACATGTCTCGGTGACGACGTACGCTCCGTCTTGGCAAACCACTGCGTCGCCTCCTTTGCAGCTCGTGCTCCCGGCGGCGCACAAGACGTGGATGTCGACAGATGCAGAGCACGACGCGCCTTGGTACGTTGCCGTTACCGTGGCCGTGTAGTCACCCGCATGATACGAAATCACGGGCTGGGGATCGTTCACCTTGATGGTCGTCGATACTGGGCCAGGATCCCACTTCAGATCGACTTGGCCGTCGGCTCCACTGATGGTTACGACAAACTGGACTTTGAGCGGCGCAGTCCCTGTGGTCGGATCCGCGCTCAGCGTCAGTCCGAATGCGGCACACTCCGCTACCACTACGACTTTGGAACCGTCACCAGCGCCATCGGGCCCCGACTCACTACAGCTCGGCAGAAGACCCGCCAGCAAGAGCGGTGTGGCCACTAGGACGATCGATCTTTGGATAAGGGCGTGTGTCATGTTGGGGACCTTCTAGAGATGATGGGACCCGCTTCCACTCGTGGAAGCGCCGGGCAACTAGCCAGTCAGCTAGTCTATCGTGACGACCGGCCTTCCGTTCAGACAAAAACCAATGCCGATCGAGATCGTCGGGCGGCATTGAATTGGCGCGGTATCAATGCGCGCGGGTGGTGGGCGGCGACCTCGTATACCCCCCGCCGCTGACGCCGCGGCAGCAACCCTCACGGTGGGCTCCAACGCAGTCCACATCGCCTATTGGGAGCAAAACAGCTCAACCGTGCGTCACGCGGTCCGTCACTTGGACTAGGACCTTCGCCCAATAGTCTAGTCCCGTTCTTGGCCGAGCGTGCCAGCCACCTTATACCTGTGCTAGCCATGCCGCGCGAACAGCCATCGACCGACTCGCGGGCCGCCCGCACGCTCACCGAGCCCTTGCTCTTCACGGTTGCTGTGTTCTTCGTGGCGGTTTGCAGCGCGGGATGCGGACCCGGGCCACGCTACCAGAACGAGCCCACCGTCCTACACAGCCATCTCCGAGTCCCGCTCCTCGACGACGCTGCGACACGCTGTCCTCCGCCGAAACGCGCCGCCCCTGCGGTGTGTGATGGTCGGCCCGAGCTCGACGAGGAGCGCTCCTGCATTCGCGCCCTGAACGAGCGCTCCCTCGCGGCCACGATCGCGCTCAACGACCTCGTGGTCATCACCCCGCCGCTGGTTGCCGAAGACGAGCTGACGACGGCAGACAATCTCGGTCGAGCGCTCAGGTTCCGGGCCCACCTCACGTTGCCACACATGAAGGTCGGCACTTCCATGCGGATCGCAGCCGTGGACGCGCATCGTTTTGGACACGGCACGCTGATCTTGCTCGAGCACGGCCAACAGCAGCGATGCCCGCCCACGGACGCGCGGCTGTCGTTCCAAGGACGGCTCCTCATCGCTCATGCGTCAGACGAGCCGCGTTACCTGCAGCTGCTCGACGTCGAGCCTGTCGTCGTTCACTCACGCACACGGGTCAGCTGCGACTGCTCGGACAATACCCGCTGCACCCGCGGCCCCATCGAGCCGTTGTTCCTGCGCCTGCCCAATGGCTACCAAGCCACCTCGGCGTTGAAGCTGCCGATTCGAAGCGCGGCGGTTTACACGCGATTCCCAGCCGACGATACGGTCGACTGCATGTGCGAGCGCAACGCGCACATGACGTGCGTCGACCTGCAATGGCGCACCGTCAGCATGCTTGTGAGATGAAGAGCAAACAGCGTGCGGTCTGCAAGCAGCAGCGGCGGGCGAGCCAACGAGCCTTAGCGTGCGGAGCCACGTTGACCGCTCAAGTGCGCCTCGGCCTCGGCGAGCGCCTCGGCCTCGGCGAGCGCTTCCTCGAGCGCCTCGGCCTCGATGTCGCTGGATGCTTCCGCGCTGGTGTCGATTCGAGCCCCGCCGCGGGCGCGCTGGATGGCCTCGGCGAGGCCCTGCGGATCGCTGGCCGAGAACCGAACCCCGCGTTTGGCACCGCCTTGGTCCGTATAGAGCACCTCGATCTGCTCGCCCGGCGCCATGACGAAGGTGGTGATCCAGCGGTCCTTCACGAGCCGCTTGCCGGCGACGCGCACGCCCGCGACGTCCACGACCCGGCACTCCTCGATGCGGTCGAGCGGGATGCGGGGTCCCCAGAGGCCGCACTGCACGTGAAGAGCGTCGCGTGTGAGCACGGTTCGCAGGACGCTCAGGGTCATCCACATGAAGGCCATGCCTAGCGCCAGGGCCGCCGAGACACCGCCCATGACGAGCCCGGCGGTCACCGCAGCCCCGGTCCCTGCGAGCCCGATGACGCCGCCCGCGATCGCCAGGCACAGAAAAAGAACGGTCGGGAGCCCCACCAGCCACTGCAAGGCGCCACGCCCGACGAACTTGTCGCGCTTGAGCACACCTTCGGTACCCATCCCGGCTTCGATGGGATCGAGCCCCCCAGCGTTCGATGTGGACATGACGTCACCGTAACCGCCCAGCGGTCTGTTGTGGAGAGGGCCTTACTTCGGTAGCCAGTCGGTTCAGCTTTCGTGCACAGGCGCCGCCTAGCTGAGCAGCTCGAAGTTAGCCAGATCCTGGTCCGTCGCTGGTATGAAGAAGTCCGGTGGTCGCCGATCTTGTTTGGCCAGCCACGCCTCGCCATGCTCGTCGCCCGTATTGGGGTTGAGCTCATCGGCCAAGAGCAAGGCAGCTCGCTCGGCGGAGCCTGGCAGAGCGCGATAGAGCAGAGCATCGCAGCGAGCACCAATGACGAAGCGGTCGGGCAGAAGGTAGGAGTCCGGACCCTCGAGACAGCGGATCTCCAGCGCTTCATCGACAGTTAGCTGCTGCTCGCTGCGCAGGACTTGCAGCACTTTGGCATGCAATACCCTGACCGCCCGGTCCACGCCGCGCTCGGTGCGTGCTTTGGTGAGCTCGATCCGCAGCAGCTCCTGGCCGAGCTTCGAAGCGAGCATCGATTTGCGACTTCGCTGTGGTCCCATGGCGCGACGCTGTTCGAGGTAGCAGCGCATGATCCGCGAGCCTGTCAGGTTGACGAAGCCGGCGATCGGAACGAGGCTTGCGGGGGCTGGCGCCGGGGCCGAATCGACCTGCTGTCCGCTCTCCATGTCGTAGGTGACCTTGAGCCGGTCGCCGCAGAAGACGTACAGCAATGCGCCGTCCTTGCTGATTGAGCCCTCGGCGATCATCTCCGCTGTCAGCTTGGGGCCGGCGGGCTGACCAGAGCGGCGGTCGACCATTGTGAGGGAGTCGTCGACGTCTGCGTGGCCGAAAGGGTTGGGTGAAATCTCGCGGGTGAGGCGAATCCAGCGCCGCGGATGGGGAGTGCTCCAATACTGGACAGAGCTGCTATCGCGGCTCATTTGTGAGGTCTTGGTCTCGCCGGAGGTCCATGCTGGCCATGGTAGCTGGGCGCGAGCCTGGCGTGTCAAAGAACGGACCGCTGCCGCGCACACGAGCGGGCCAGTTCGAGCCCAAGCGCTGGCGGCAGCGATGCATTCTTGGCCAAGCTCAGCGCAAACGGGGCGCACATATGGAGTCAGCGTTTCGGTGGTTCCGAAGGCCAGCTGGGCACCGATTTGGCAGTCGACAGCGCTGGCCATTTTTTCCACTGTGGCCACTTCAGCGGCCCCATCGATTTGGGCGGCGGCAACTTCGATCCAATGGGCGGACTGTATATCTATTTGGCGAAGTTCGGCCCGTAGCCTTACCACGCTGCCGCGAGATCTTCAGCACCTGGGCAGTGGTGTTGTGCAGATCGTGCACGTCTGCTCTCGGTAGGAGCCTTCAGTGAATCGCCGGCCAAGCACTTTTGGGTTCACACTTTCGAGCCCCACCACTCCCATTTGCTAGCGACTAGGAGCTTGCATGTTGATTCCTTGCCAAGAGCGCCTCCTGCGAGGTGTTGGGTTTCCTCTAACGACACAACGGGCTCGTGGGTGGATTTGCTGTATCTCCCTGGTCGCTGCGCTGCTCGGCTGCTCGTCTCAGGTTACCTCCGTCGGAGCGGCAGGTAGCGGTGGGAGCAGCCCAGGGACGGAACCAGGGACGGGACCAGGGACCGAACCGGGGAAGGACACTGGACAGCTTACTTGTGACGGTGAGGGATGGTTGGTCGAGAACATCGCGCTTGCTGGTCCACAACAGGGGGGCTTTGGTGCTCCCGTCGCTCTCGTCCTCGATACCACTGGTGCGCCCCGCATAGCGTTTTCCAAACCGACTGAAGGGGTGTACTCGGCGGTTCGGGATGGGGCCGGCGAATGGCACGTCGAGCCTGTCGCGGAGGGCTACGCGTTCACCTTGTCGCTGCTCACTCCAGACACAATCGTCTTCAATGACTCGTATGGTCTCAGAACCACCATTGGGAGCTCCGGGTGGACCAGCCAGCTCATCACTGGGGCGAGCTTGGGTCGAGCCGCACTAAGCGACGGCGTGCGCCACTACGTCTATCAGTTCGGAAACCCTTCCACGATCGTCCTGCAAAGGCAGCTGGGTGACAGCGCGGCGACGATAGAGGTCGAAGTGTTGCCTTCGTACGTCGTCGCCTACCCGTCCATCACGACACACGCTGGGAGCGCGTACATTCTGTTTGCCATCGTCGACGACTTTGATTCCAACAGCTCTCCGATGCCAGTTACCTGGCGGCTCGCCACCCGCCACGACCCGGAAGGCGTTACGACGGTCGAAACGGTGCTGAGCGCGGAGGGCTGGCCCTTACGATCAAACGTCGTCGTGGACGTCGCCGGCACGGTTCACGCTTTTGTGTCCCCGAATGGGTCGCACCATGCCCAAAAGAACGCGGGCGGCAAATGGGTGGTCACGGAAGACGTGGCGCTCGGGCGACGACGCGCGGTCATTGCTGATCGGACCGACGGGCTGCACCTGGTGCACTACGCGGTTGGTGACTATGTGGAATACGTTCGAATAGTGGGTGATGGGACCTGGATACGCGAGCACATTACCGCCCAAGTCAGCTGGGGCACCTCCGATCTCAGCATCGCCCTCGATTCGAATGGCTCACCACATGCCGCGTTCTACGACCCAGTTTCAGGAGCCGTGCGCTACGCGGTACGCTGCTCGCCCTGACGCCCCGCCATATTGCCCGCCCTTATCGCCCGACCGGGAGTATATTGCCCGCCCTTATCGCCCGACCGGGAGTAAGCCTGGCGGCGCAATGGCGACCGCCCTCGAGGCTCGCTCT
>CAZRGL010000101.1:0-23500 GCA_964599485.1 uncultured Polyangiaceae bacterium | reverse complement strand
CCGTGCGCGTGGCGCAGCGGCAGGCCAAGAAGCGCTCCCGCGAGCGCGTGACCGACGACGACCGGCTGTTCGATTGTGCGATGCCGCTCGACGATCCCGAGCTGCGCCACCTCAAAGAGCTCTACCGCGACCAATTCAAGCAGGCCTTCCACAAGGCCTTCGAGACCTTGACCGCCCGCGAGCGCAACATCATCCGCTACCAGTTGGTCGGCGGCATGAACATCGATCAGATCGGCGCCATCTATGGCGTACACCGCGCAACGGTGGCGCGCTGGCGCCACGCTGGCCGAGAGAAGCTGCTGCGCGAGACCTCCCGCATCTTCCGCGACGATCACGGGCTGAGCGGTACTGAGTTCGACAGCGTCATGCGTCTGATCCGCAGCCAGCTGGACGTGAGCCTGCCGCGCCTGCTCACCGCGGACCAAGCCGGGAGCTGATCTCAGCCGTCGGTGACGATGGCGGCGGCGTAGCAGTAGGAAAAACTGCGACAAAGCTCGGCCAGCCGACTCCTCAATGCGAACGGCAAGGACTGGGTAGCACAGGGTTTGCGTCTGCGCCGCAGCTCGTGGGCCGCCACAGTTCGCGCTGATGAGGCACACAGATGAGGGGAAAGTGACGATGCAACTGCGCGTAGGCGACGTTTTCGCCGGGAAATACCGCATCGACGAGCTGTTAGGCAAAGGTGGCATGGGCGTGGTGCTCGCAGCCGAGCACCTGCGACTAGCCGAACCGGTTGCCATCAAGCTGATGCTCCCTGAGCTGGCGGGCAAAGCGGACATCGTAGAGCGCTTCATGCGCGAGGCCCGCGCTGCTTCGAAGATCAAGAGCGAACACGTGGTCAAGGTGATCGACGTCGACGTGCTGCCCAACGGCGTGCCCTACATGGTGATGGAACGCCTGCAAGGCTGCGATCTGGCCGAGCTATACCGGCGACATGGGCGGGTCGAGAGCGGCGTGGCCGTCGACTATGTGCGCCAAGCGTGCCTCGCCCTGGGCATCGCCCATCGACTTGGAATCGTGCATCGCGATCTCAAGCCCGCCAACCTGTTCTGGGCGCGCTCTGCTGATGGCAGCAGTCGTATCAAGATACTCGATTTTGGTATCTCCAAGCTCCTCGATGCCGGTGGCCAGGAGCTCACCCAGACCACCGCCTTGCTCGGCTCTCCTGGCTACATGTCGCCCGAGCAACTGCTGTCGAGTCGAACCGTCGACGCGCGCTCGGACATCTGGGCGCTGGGCGTCGTGCTGTACCAATTGCTGACCGGCACGGCGCCGTTCAAAGGCGATACCATGCCGGAGGTTTGCGCGCTGGTCATGCAAGCCTCCCCAGCGCCGCCTCGGGACCTGTGCGCCACGCTTCTTCCAGGACTCGAGCAGGTGGTGATGCGCTGTCTCCAAAAAGACCGAGAGCAGCGCTATCAGACTGCCGAAGCGCTTGCCGAGGCGTTGGCGCCGTTTTGTCGCCAAGAGCTGGGTCAATCCTTGGGCCCTGTACCAATACCCGGCCAGGCTGTGCCGTGGGTGGTCACCCACACCGGTCCGATGCCAGCTCATCCAGGGCTTGTGCAAGACCGAACCGAAATGACCCCGCCGCCGCCCTCGAGCGTGCGCTCGGCTCCGGAAAACCTGGGCTCGACCCTCCAGCCCGGTTCCGTGGGTCCAGGGGCTACAGCGCCGGGTTGGGGGGCGACGCAGCACGATGCAGTCCCAGGCAGTCTCGCCAAGCCTTACAGCACGAAGCTTGCCGTGCTTGGCGCGGCGTTGTTGTTGCTCGCGATGGGCGGCGGTGCGAGCCTGCTCTTGCTGGCTGGGGGAGCGCCGGCAGCCGATGTCCCCACGACCCAAGCGGGCCCGTCAGCGACGGCACAGACGGGCTCAATAGCGGATCCGGCGCAGACTGCGGCGAGCGCACCGCAGGCGCCACAGGCGCCTACTGCCCAGCCCGAGATCACCCAGTCGAGCAAGACCGCAGATCCGGTCGATGCGGGGCCGCGCTTCAAGCCAAAGCGGCCCATTGCTCATCCGCCAGCGACCACCCCAAAGACCTCGACGAAAAGCCAACCACCGACGACCGGCGATCCGTTCGGCACCAGCCGGGAGTGAGAGATCAAAAACCAATTTGTCAGGAGCGCGCATAACCATGAAGACAGCAACCACTAGGGCGATTTCGAGAGCCGCACTGCTGGCAGCTGTGCTGGCCACCGAGTTGCTGTTGAGCCAAGTGAGCCAGGCAGCCTCGCCCGCCGCCAAAGTACGAGCGCAGCAAGCCTTCGAACAAGCCGTCGCGCTGTTGAAGTCTGCCCAGACCGCCAAGGCCTGCCCGTTGCTCGAGACCAGTGAGCGTCTCGATCCGGCGATGGGCACGAAGTATCAGCTGGCGCGTTGTTATGAGCGTGATGGGCGCTTGGCCAGTGCCTGGCGCAAGTACCAGGAGGTCGTAGCGGCGGCCCGAGCGGCCAAGATGGCCGATCGCGAGAAGTGGGCAAGCGAGCGGGCTGCAGCTTTGGCACCGCGACTTTCCAGGCTGACGGTCGTGGTGGCAGCGAAGCATGCAGCCATGGACTCGTTGACCGTTCAGCACAACGGCAATGCGCTCGAGCGCGCCCATTACAACAAGGCGATCACCGTCGACGGCGGCTCCCACCATTTGGTGGCAAAGCTCGGCTCACGGGTGGTGTGGAACAAGAAATTGAGCGTGGCCACCGAGGGCGCGAAGCTCGAGCTCCGCCTCGAGTTTTCGCCTGAGCCAAAAGTGGATCCAACGAGGGTGTCCGGAGTCATCAATGACCCGTCCGCGCAGCCAGCTGGCAGCTCGCAGCGGATCGCTGGCTGGATTGTTGGTGGCCTCGGTATTGGTAGTGTGCTGGCAGGCGGCGCTCTGGCCGTTGCTGCGAAGGTTCGTTACGACGGCTCGGACGATCACTGCGTCGGCACCGTTTGCGATGCGGAAGGCGTCGAGGCCGGGCAGAGCGCTCGGGTGCAAGGGACAGCTGCCACCGCGCTTTTGGGCGTAGGGGGGGCAGCGCTGTGTGCAGGCCTAGCGGTATGGCTCACGGCTCCCAGTGCTGAGCCGTCGGGAATCGATTCCGCAATTCACTTCGGGATTGCGCCGAGTCCAGACGGGGCCTGGCTGACGGTTGGAGGACAGTGGTGAGCGACATGACCATGACAAGGAATCACAAAGGCTTGCTGACTCTGGTGGTCGTTCCGATCGCGCTGTCCGCTTGCAATGCCGTGTTGGGTCTCGAAGAGCGAACCCTGCAGGACTCACAAACTGCTAGCACGACGGTGTCAGATGGCGGGGCAGGGGGCGCATCGACTGATCAAGGCGGTGCTGGAGGCCAAGCATGTGGCGGAATGCCCTGCGTCGAGCTGGGCAAGAGCTGCAAAGAGAGCCTGGCATGCTCGAGCGGCGTCTGTGTCGATGGCGTGTGCTGCGACCAACCCTGCGACGGGGTGTGCATGAGCTGTAACGTGACGGGCAGCGAAGGTAGCTGCAGCATGCAAACAGCAGGTCAACCAGACAGCTCGTGCGCTGTTGGAGTTTGCGACGGCAGCGGTAGCTGCGCGACCGGCTCGCATCGTTGGAGTGGCGGCTTTGGAGATGCTGATCTGCAGACGGCTGTCGACGTAGCGGTGGACGACGCAGGTAACACCATCGTGGTGGGAGATTTCGAGGGCGAAGTGAGCTTTGGTGGCGACACGCACGTGTGCGGTGGCGGCACCGACATCTTCGTGGCCAAATTCGATGCGGACGGCAAGCTGCTGTTCAGCAAGCGTCTCGGCTCTGAGCATGATCAGCAAGTAGCCGGAGTAGCCGTCGACAAGCTCGGCAACATCGTGCTCGTCGGCTCCACCACGGGGGACGTGGATTTTGGCGGGGGGATCTGGCCCGTCAGCGGGGGGACGGATGCCTTCGTGGTCAAGCTCGACAGCAGTGGAGCGCATGTCTTCAGCTTGGTTTTCGGCGATGAGTCCAACCAGTGGGGTCACGACGTTGCTGTGGACGCTGCGGGCAAGATCTTCGTCTCCGGATTGTTCGCCGGCAGCGTGAAGATCGGCAACGAGCCATTGCTGGCCACCGGGCCCTATGCAGATCTGTTCGTGGCCCAATTCGACGCCGCCGGACTGCACCAATGGAGCAAGGGTTTTGGCAGCACGCTCAATTTGCTAGCCGGCGCCATGGCCGTCGACAGCGGTGGCGACTTGGTGATCGTAGGCGCGTTCACAGGTGATCTCGACTTGGCTGGAGGCTCGCCCTTGAGCAACCTCGATGCAGACGCCGATGTGTTTGTCGTCAAGCTGACGGGTAAGGATGGCGCACACGTGTGGAGCAAGGGGTTTGGCGTGCGCGGCGAAGCCAACAGCGTGGCTATCGATGCTGCTGATGCTGTGGTTGTGGCGGGCGTGTTTCAGGGTGAGATGACCTTCGGCACCGACGTGTTGACGAGCGTGAGCGGCTGGGACGTGTTCTTGGGCAAGCTCGACAGCAGCGGAACGGCCAGTTTTGCCAAGCGCTATGCCGATGACGGCACGGACAAGCGTCCCCCCAAAGTGGCAGTCGATTCGGCGGCCAACATCTTGCTGACTGGAGGCTTCGAGGGCGCCGTCAACTTGGGTGGCAAGCCGCTCAATGGCGAGGGGCTCGAGGACATCTTCGTGGCCAAGCTCGACACAACCGGCAGCCACATCTGGAGCCGCCGCTTCGGCGACTCCTACCAAGACACAGTCCAAGATCTCGCTGTCGCCAGCTCGGGCGCTGTGAGCTTGGTAGGGAGCTTCTGGGGCGACGTGGACTTTGGGGGAGAGACCCTCTCGTCGGCGGGCGACTGGGACGTCTTTGCAGCCAGCCTCGCGCCCTGAGCGCCCAAGGCCGCCCTGAGTCCGCAGAGTGAGATGGCCCATCGCAACAATGTTAGGCTCACTCTCGTCATGCCCTGCTTGGACGACAACGCAGTAGTGCAGTTGCTGAGCGGTGATCTGTCCGAGCGAGAGCGCGCATCCTTCGACACCCACATCGACAGCTGCCTAGTGTGTCGCGAGCTCGTCACCAACGCCGGTCGGGCCTTGACCGACGAGCCCGATGAACCGGATGGGCAGGATGGGCAAAGAGGGCAGGACGACGGTTCGACCGTTCGTCCGGTGGGTCACGCGGACGTTACCTTAGCCGCAGGCAAGGGCGCTGCGCAGCGCTTCTCACAACTCGACGTGCAGGATGTCGAGACAATCGCCGAACGGCTCGCACAAGTGCTCGAAGCGGGTCTTCTCGTGGATCATTTCGAGATCATGCGCCTGCTAGGCAGAGGCGGCATGGGCGAGGTCTATCTGGCGCGCGACACCAAGCTCGGCCGCAAAGTGGCGCTCAAGGTGATCCGGCCGGCGCTGCTCGACTCGGCCGAGGCGCTCGCCCGATTTCAACGCGAGGCCCAGGCCATGGCCCGCTTTCAGCACCCCCACATCCTGACCATCTACGCTGTGGGCGAGCATGAGCAGCTGCCCTATGTGGCGCTCGAATATATCGAAGGCAGCAATCTGCGCGAGCGCCTCGAGCGCCGGCCGATGGCCCTAGCCGAGGCGCTGCGCATTTGCATTGCTGTGGCCGAAGCCCTGGTCGAGGCGCACGGCGCTGGCGTGCTGCACCGCGATCTGAAGCCCCACAACGTGCTGATGAGCGGCGATGGCCGGATCCTGGTCGCCGACTTCGGACTGGCCAAGCTGATCCAAACCGAAGCGGTGTCATTGCGCCAGCCCCAGCTGGTTGCCGCCAGCGATGTGGCTGACAGCAGCGTGTTCGGCTCGCCGCGCTACATGGCCCCGGAGCAATGGCATCAGGCCGCGCTCAGCCCCGAGACGGACGTTTGGGCACTCGGCAATGTTCTGTTCGAGCTGATAAGCGGTCGGCCGCCTTTCGACCAGCCGACCTGGGCCTTGCAATGGAAAGAGGTCTGCAGCTCGCGCAGCGCGCCGCGGCTCGATGAGTGTTGCGAGGTGCCGGGTGCGGTTGCTGATTTGGTTGCCACCTGTTTGGAGAAAGATTCAAGCAAGCGGCCAAGCGCCCAGCAACTGGCGGCAAGCTTGCGTGAGCTTGCCCAGCCGGGATTGCGTTCCATGGGCGCAACAGAGTCGCCGTTTCGGGGACTGCTGCCATTTCGTGAGCGCCATGCGGCTTGGTTCTTCGGCCGCGACCGGGAGATAGCCGCATTTGTAGAACGAATGCGTGGCCAGCCGGTGATGCCCGTCGTCGGCTCATCGGGCGCAGGCAAGAGCTCCTTCGTGGGCGCGGGGGTGGTGCCACGCTTACGCGAGCAAGAGCGCTGGCAAGTCGTCAAGCTTCGCCCCGGGGCCAGACCGCTGCATGCGCTGGCGTTTTCGCTGCAACGTCAGCAAAGCGAGATTGCCACCGAGCAACTGGCCGACCGCGCTGACGATGCTGGCGACGATACCGACGCCAGCGGCGAGGCCGAACCAAGTGATGGCAGCGACGACGGTGACCGTATCAGCGAGCTGCCCCGGTCGCCCCTCGAGCTCGAGACGAATACCGAGCGGCTGGTCAAGCAGCTGGCGGAGTCGCCGTTGCGGCTGGCCATGGAGCTGCGCGCCCTAGCAGCGGCTCGGTCGGCAAAGGTGTTGCTGTTCGTCGATCAGTTCGAGGAGCTGTTCACGCTCTGCGATGACGAAGCCGCCCAGGCGGCGTTCATCGAAGCGGTGTGCTGTGCCGCCGACGATGCCCAAGATCCTGTGCGGGTAGTGTTCACCATCCGCGACGATTTTCTTGGTCGGATGGCAGCAGTTGGAGCATCGCGCGCGGCGCTCTCGCAGGTCACGGTGTTGCATGCACCGGACGCTCGAGCGCTTGCCAGCATCATCGAGCGACCCTTGATGATGATGGGCTACAGCTGCGACGACGAGCAGCTCGCGAGTGACATGGTGCAGGCTGTCCGAGGCGAGCCGGCTTGCTTGCCCTTGCTCGAATTCGTGGCGAGCGAGCTGTGGTCAGGGCGAGATCAGGAGGCCAAGCTGTTGTTGCGCAGCGTCTACGACGAGCTCGGCGGCGTCGAAGGCGCGCTGTCGAGTCACGCTGACGGTGTGCTTGCAGGCCTAGGGAGCGAGCAACTAGCAGCGGCGCGCAGCTTGCTGTTGCGGCTGGTCACCGTCGAGCGGACGCGCAAAGTCGTGTCCAAAGAAGATGCCCTCGAAGGACTGAGCGTGAAGGCCGAAGCGGTGCTCGAGCGCCTCACCGAGGCGCGTTTGATTTCGGTTAGCCGCGTAGGCTCGGCTCGTGGCAAGAGCGGTCCGAGCGACTCGATGCTCGAGCTGGCCCATGAGTCGCTGGTCACCACGTGGGGCACGTTGGCTAAGTGGATCGACGAGAGTCGCGAGGACCTGGCTTTCATCGCAGAGGCTCAGCAAGCAGCCGAGCTGTGGCATCGCCGCGGACGACTCTCTGAGGAGCTTTGGCAAGGCGCGGCCCTTCAAGATGCGCTGCGCAGTCGAGCCCGGTGTGACGAAGTACCCGAGCTGGTAAGCGCTTTCTTGGCCGCGAGTGAAGAGCGCGAAGACAAGACCCGCCGCCGGCGCCGCTGGTTCAAGCTCGTGGCCGCTACGGTGTTGGTTGGCCTGACCGCTGTGGCCGTGGCGGTCTCTCTGGTCATCGCCAAGAAGGAGCGCACGGTACGCACCGAGCGCGATCGCGCCGAGCACCAGCGCCACGAAGCCGTGCGAGGGCGGGCTGAAGCCACCCTGCGACGTGCGGAAGCGCTCAGCGAAGGAGCACTTGCAGCGTGGCAACAGCGAAGCTTGATCGAGTCGCGAACTAAACTGAGACTCTCTCTAGAGTTGGCGGATTCGTCGATGGCAAGAGCATTGTGGTGGCAACTGTCGGGTGTCGAACTGCAATGGCAGATGAGGCTGGACACAGGTCTCTATGGTCTGACGATGTCGCCGAACGGCAGTTGGCTGGCGACCGGCGGAGGCAACAAAGTCATCCATGTACTCGACACACGAACCGCCAAGCGGCGCGTGCTTCGGGGACACCGAACCACGATCAAGTCGCTGGCGACATCGCCTGATGGGCGTGTGTTGGTGAGCAGCTCGTTCTCTGGTTCCTTGCGGTTTTGGAACGTCCGCACCGGTGAGCATCTACGCAAGATCACCGCTCATAAGGGCAATGTTCATACAGTAGCGTTTTCTCCCGACGGCAAACTGCTGGCCACGGCTGGCAGCGATCGCATTGTTCGGGTGTGGCATGTGGCGACCATGCAACAGCATCGGGTGCTCGAAGGGCATGGTGGTTCGATCTACGATCTGAGTTTCAGCGCCGATGGATCGATTCTGGCCTCTGCCAGTTACGACAAGACGGTTCGGGTATGGCGGCTGCAAGATGTGAAGGCTCCTGGGCGGGTGCTGGCTCGCTTATCAGCTGGCGCCAATACCGTTCAATTCGACGTCACGGGACGCATGCTGGCGGTTGGTGGCCATGATCGCACCGTGCGCTTGCTGGACGCGACCAACGGAAAGCAGCTGCGTCAGTTCGACGGGCATCGGGCCAGTGTGTGGCGAGTACGCTTCGATCCTACGGGAAGATGGCTCGCGTCTTGCGACCTAGAAGGCGCTATCCGAATTTGGAGCCTCGCCGGCGACGCGCCGGTCCGCGTCCTGACTGATAACTCGGCTGGGATCGGCGGGGTCGCTTTCGGTCCTGAGGGCCGGCTGGTTGCCTCGGTCGACGTTTCCGGGCAGCTCCGAATGCTGAGGTTGTCAGTTCGTGAGCCGCGCGCCAACCGCGCGGGCCATCGGCGTGCAGTCTACGCCGTTGCCTTCGGTCCCGAGGGGCGCCAATTGGTTAGTGCAGGCCATGAAGGTGCCCTGATGTTCTGGGACATGAACACAGCGGAGCCTGTTCGAACAGCCCATGTTGGCAAGCCGTTGGCATCCTTGATCATGATCAAGGACGGCCGTGTCATTGCAGGTGACGAGGATGAGACCCTTTGGGTGTGGAATCCGACTTCCGCTCACGCACCAAGACCCGTTACGGGTCACACCTCTGGAATATGGGGTCTTTCGATGCGTCCTGATGGTGGGCTTCTGGCGAGCGCCAGCTCGGACCGAACGGTTCGGCTTTGGCGACTTCCTTCGATGCAGAGTGGGCCTACCACCAAAGGACATCAAGCAGGCGCGTTTTGGGTCGACTTTCGCGCTGACGGACAGCAGCTCGCGTCAGCTGGCTACGACCGGGCGGTACGGATATGGGATGGCTCGAATGGGAAGCTGTTGCGGACATTGCGCCTCACCAGCAATCCTTGGCGTGTCTTCTTTGTGCCTGGCAAGGATGAGTTGGTGGTGCTCGACGCGGACAATCAGATCCACTTGTGGGATCTTCCGAGCAGCGAGCGGACCCACATCGGGAGCAGCTCAGAGAACGTCGTCGCTTTGGCCATTACACCATCCGGTAACCACCTCATCGGGGGGTTGGGGGACGGCACCTTGAAGCAATGGGACTTGCGCGGCAAGCGGTCCAGCACAATGACCCAGGTGGCGCATGCCATCCTCAGTATCGCTATCGCGCCTGCGGGAGATCGGCTGGCGTTTTCCGATATAGACGGCACGCTCCGGCTTTGGGATATGCACGCGGCGCGTCCGGTATGGCGGGCCCCACTGCTATTGGCAGCGCCCGCGCGTTTGTATTCGCACCGCGGCTGGACGCGGCTGCGCGATGTCGCATCGGTCAAGCCTGTCCTTGCTAGCTGGCGCAGCGCAGTTGAGCAACGTGGTCTTCGGGGAGAATTGTCTCCGGGTGGGGCGACGCTCTGCCTGCACACATTCGACCGGCAACTGGAAGTTTGGGACATGCGGGCGGACGTGCTGAAGCGACGTCTCAAAGCGGAGGGCTTGCGCGCGCTGCGTGCGTTGCCAGGTGGCTGTTTGCTCGCTACGGCCACCAGTGCCCGCATCGTGACCAGCGCATCTCACATTGAGCTCGTTGCCAAGACTAAGGTTGGCGCCGTGGCGCGAGCAGGTAGAAATAAGGTGTTGGTACACAGCGACGCCCATGTTCGAGTGTTCGACATGGCTGGCAACTCGCTGGCTGACTACCCAACTGGAGTCGGCGTCAGCGCTGTGGCGCTTCTCGGCGATCACCTCATCGTTGGCTATGCGGACGGTGGACTGGATCTATATCCAAAGGCCAGCGTGACGCGTGAGCAGGTCACGTCGTTTCAACACGCACCCGATAGTGCGCCAACTCGAATCATCGCTGGGCCCCCAGGCATTGTCGCAGTCGGCTTCACGAACGGCACAATCGGCATGTGGAGCATCTCCGATGGAGAACGCCTCGCCGAGGAGAAGCTACATGGGTCGGTTCAGCACCTCTTGCTCGAGGACAAGTGGCTCTATGCAGCAACCGATCTGGGTCAACACCTCAGCTGGGACTTCAGCGCCTTCTACGAGGACTATTGCGTGCTGATGCGGCAAATCTGGAAGCGCGTGCCCACCGTTTGGCAAGCCGGCCGAGCCGTGATGGGTGCGCCGCCCGCCGATCATCGTTGCGCGCCAGTCGACTAGCTGCTCTGCAGGTTGGCTCGCCCCATTGCGTCATCCAAGTGAGTGGCTCGTTCGGCTGCGGCGTTCCGTCGATGGGCAGACGATGCGTGCGGCTTGGCGATCATGGGGAAGCGCGCTTCGAGGACTCACTCGAGATGCTGGTGAGTTGCTTCAGCTTTGCAAGCAGAGGATCGAGGTAAACCTTCTTATCCGGCGGCGCTCGGAAACCGATCTCGCGCTCCCGTTCAATCGCCCAACGTAGTGCGGTCACTTGCATCTGCTTCAGAGGCAGATGCCCCTGCTTCGACCACCAGTGGCGCAGGCCCTTCGTTCTGGAAGAAGCGCCTCGCAGGTACTGAGAGAAATAGCTGCGATGTGGGTGCCACGCGCCGTCGGCTCCCGAGCGGGACTTGTAGGTCATGCCCGCTAGATCCACCTGCTGCTCGATGATGGTCTTGCAGACTTCGCCCACGGAAAGACCGAGCAGCACGGCCGAATGGACCGACAGGGAGTAGCCTTTGTCATCAGCATGATCGATGAGGGTTGGAAAGGCCGCTTTGCCCTTGGCGACGAGCGCCTCGTAGGCGCGGCCGACTTGCTTTTGGGCCACATGGTCGAACGTCGCGGGAAAGTCGCGCGTCGGATCACGGTTTGGATTCGGGTCGCGGTTGGGCGAGCGAAGCTTGCCGATGAGTAGCTCGACTTCGGATGGTGGGGCAGCGTCCACGATTGGGGTGTGAGTCTGCGCCTGCGCCTGCGCCTGCGTCTGCGTTTGCGCTGATGCCTTCCGATCTGCCTGGGCGCTGTTGCGACAGCTCACCGCTGCCAGCAGGATTGTCGCCGCGGCGATTCGTGTCGTCATGTTGCACATGGTAGTTCAAGCGCTGAGGTCGAACAGCAAACGCTGATGGGGTTGGGGCAAAGAGGTGGGGCGCAAGCAGTTGAAGCAGTTGGGTTGCTGAGCGCTGTTGGGGCGCCGCACACGCGCTGCATGGTGCTACCGTGGCGATTGCATGCCCTGCCTCGATGACAACGCGGTGGTCCTGCTGCTGAATGGTCAGCTGTCACGAAAGGAACGTGCCGCCTTCGATCGCCACATCGATGGTTGCGCAGCGTGTCGCGAGTTGGTCACGGGTGTTGGTCGGGCCATGGCTCAGCCGGTCGAGCTGAAAGCGGACCGCGGCCCTGATAGCCGCCCCGTGTCCCCAACGGACCCAACGCTGCCTGCGGGGGCGGGGGTAGAAGGCGCTCGGCGTATCGAGCCGCTCGAGCAGCAGGATGAAGAGCCGGTTGCCGAGCGGCGCCCACTCCTGCTCGAGGCTGGCCTGCGGGTGGACCACTTCGAAGTCATGCGCTTGCTGGGTAGCGGCGGCATGGGCGATGTCTATTTGGCTCGCGACACCAAGCTTGGCCGCAAAGTCGCGCTCAAGTTTACGCGGCCGGCCGCGCTCGACGAGGCCGAGGCGCTGGCACGCTTCCAGCGCGAGGCGCAGGCAATGGCTTGCTTTCAGCACCCGCACATCTTGACCATCTATGCCGTCGGCGAGCACGCGCAGCTACCCTATGTGGCGCTCGAATACGTCGAGGGAAGCAATCTGCGCGAGCGACTCGCGCAGCGGTCGATGGGCAGGGCCGAGGCGCTGCGTATCGGCACCGCCGTGGCTGAGGCACTGGTCGAAGCGCATCGCGCGGGGGTGATCCACCGTGATCTAAAGCCCCACAACGTGTTGCTCAGCGACGACGGCCGGATCCTGGTGGCCGATTTCGGCCTGGCCAAGATGATCGGTAGCGAAGCGGTGTCAATGGGCCGCCCTCGAATGCCCGCTAGCGATGTGGTTGACAGCAATGCCTTCGGCTCGCCGCGCTACATGGCGCCCGAGCAGTGGCAACAAGCCCGCCTCAGCCCTGCTGCGGACGTCTGGGCGCTCGGGGCCGTGATCTTCGAGCTCGCGAGCGGTCGGCCGCCTTTTGACGAGCCGACCTGGGACTCGCAACGAAAAGAGGTGTGCGGCACCCGAAGCGCACCGCGGCTCGATGAGTGCTGCGAGGCGCCCCGCGCGATGGCTGAACTGGTTGCCAAGTGTTTGGAGAAAGACCCGACCAATCGGCCCAGTGCCGAGCAGTGCTTGGCTAGTCTGCGCGAGCTCGCCCAGCCAGCTTTGCTCTCCAAAGCGGCGGCCGATTCGCCATTTCGGGGACTGTTGCCTTTTCGCGAGCGTCACGCCGCCTGGTTCTTTGGGCGCGATAGGGAGATAGCTGCTTTCGTCGAGCGGCTACGCAACCAGCCCGTGATCCCCGTGGTTGGCGCTTCGGCGGCGGGCAAGAGCTCCTTCGTGGGCGCAGGAGTCGTCGCCCGTTTGCGGGAGCAAGAAAGCTGGCAGATTGTCAAGTTGCGGCCCGGGGCTCGACCCATGCACGCGCTCGTTTTCTCGTTGCAGCGTCAACAGAGCGAGATCGTCAGCGAGCAGCTCACAGAGCATGGCGAGGACCAGGAGGATGGTGACGGTCACGGTGACGGGGACCGTATCAGCGAGCTGCCGCTTTCGTCGTTGGAGCTCGAAACCAACACCGACCGGCTTCGCAAGCAGCTGGCTGAGTCGCCTCAGCGGTTGGCGATGGAGCTACGTGCCTTGGCCGCAGCGCGCTCATCGAAGGTCTTGCTGTTTGTCGACCAGCTCGAGGAGCTGTTCACGCTCTGCGATGACGAGCGGGCTCGAGCCGCGTTCATCCAAGCAGTCTGCGGCGCTGCGGACGATGCTCAAGATCCCGTGCGGGTGGTGTTCACCATCCGCGATGACTTTCTCGGCCGGCTCGCAGCGGTTCCTGCTTCGCGCGCGGCGCTGTCCCAGGTGACGGTGCTTCATGCACCAGACGCCGACGCGCTCGCCCAGATCATCGAGCAGCCCTTGGAGCGGCTGGGCTACCGCTGCGACGACGACCAACTCGCCAGTGACATGGTGAAAGCTGTAAGTGGCGAACCGGCCTGCTTGCCACTGCTCGAGTTCATGGCTAGCGAGCTGTGGGCGCGGCGCGACGAGGAAGCGAAACTGCTCCTTCGAAGCGCTTACGACAAGCTCGGTGGCGTCGAAGGCGCGCTGTCGACTCATGCGGACGGCGTGCTGGACGGCTTGTGGAGTGAGCAGCTGGCGGTCGCCCGCAGCCTGCTATTGCGCTTGGTCACTGCAGCCCGTACGCGCAAAGTAGTTTCTCGAAGAGATGCCCTCGATGGGCTGAGCGCCGAGGCAGAAGTCGTGCTCGAACGACTCACCGAAGCGCGTCTGATTTCGGTCAGCCGCGCGGTGGGCACCGTTGGTGCAGCCGGTGACAAACGCGCAACGACTGACGCCATGCTCGAGCTAGCCCACGAGTCGTTGGTGGCCACTTGGCCCACGCTGGCGAAGTGGATTGACGAGAGCCGCGAGGATTTGGCCTTCATTGCCGAGGCGCAACAAGCCGCACAGCTGTGGGACCGCCGGGGCCGACGCCAAGAGGAGCTATGGCGAGGCGGGGCACTTCACGACGCGCTGCGCAGTCGAGCCCGCTGCGACGAAATCCCCGAGCTGGTGAGCGGGTTCTTGGCGGCAAGCGAAGAACGTGAGGCTAGCGCCCTGCGTCGTCGCCGCTGGCTCAAGCTCGTCGCTGCTACGGTCCTCGTCGGGCTGACCGCTATTGCTGTTGCTGTATCTCTGGTCATCGCCAAGAAAGAACGCACCGTGCGCACAGAGCGCGATCGGGCGGAGAAGCAGCATCACGAGGCCCGCCGAGGGCGGGCTGCAGCGCTGCGCGAAGGCGCGCTCGCCGCGCAGCAACACCGAAGCTTGCTCGAGGCCCGTACCAAGTTACGGTCAGCGCTCGAGATTGAGGATTCGGCCGCGGCCCGCGCGCTGTGGTGGCAGTTGCGCAACGAGTCCTTGGTGTGGAAGAAGCGGCTGGGCGCACCCGTCCGGGCGTTGGCGTTTTCTCCGAATGGTCGGTGGGTGGCGGCGGGGCGTCGCGGCAGAGTGGTTTTGCTCGATCGCCACACCGGGGCGTCGCGCGCCTTACGCGGGCAGAGCAGTCAAACCTTGTCGCTAGCATTCTCCAACGATGGCGCTTTGCTCGCGTCGGGGGATCTGGACGGTATGGTGGGGCTTTGGGACGTGGCGACCGGCGCCCTGAAACGTCTGCTCCGTGGTCATGAAGAGGCAGTCGAGTGTGTGAGCTTCAGTCCTGACCAACGTTGGCTGGCGTCGGGTAGCGCAGACAAAACGGTTCGGGTTTGGGATGCCGTGACTGGGGCGGAGAAGGTCAGCCTGTCGGGCCATGATGGCGGAGTGAACAGTGTGGATTTCAGTCCCGACGGGCGCCTATTGGTCACTGGCGGCGCGGACAAGATGGTGCGCCTTTGGGACGTTCCAGCGGGAAGCGAGAAGCGCCGCCTGCCAGGTCACGAGGCCAGGGTATATGACGTGCGGTTCAGCCCCGATGGGCGACTGCTGGCATCGGCCAGCCTCGACAAGACGGTTCGCTTTTGGGATGTCGCCTCGGGTAGCGAGAAGCGCCGCATGTCCGGCCACGTTGCCGTGCATCTGAGCTTCAGTCCGGATGGTCGTTTGCTGGCGTCGGCAGGCTATGACAAGACAGTTCGCATCTGGGATGTTGCTACCGGCAGCAGCAAGCTCAACTTGAGCGGCCACGAAGATATTGTCGCGCGCGTCGCCTTCAGTCCTGACGGGCGCGTGCTAGCCACATGCAGTTTCGACAAGACCGTGCGCCTTTGGGACCTCGCGGCGCGTGGCGAGCAGCGTCGCCCGTCTGGCCACGAGTCTGGGGTCACAGGATTGAGTTTCAGTCCTGATGGGCGCGTGTTGGCCTCGTGCAGCTCCGACAAGACTGTGCGGCTGTGGGACGTCGCAAATGGTATCGAGAAGCTCAGCTTGTTGGGGCACGAGGCTTCAGTCGAGGGCGTGAGCTACAGTCCCGACGGGCGCCTGTTGGCCTCGGGCAGCTCCGACAAGACCATTGGTGTTTGGGATGGTGGCGATGGCAGCCTCAAGCGACGGCTTCGGGGCCACGAGGGCACGATCTACAGCCTCAGCTTCAGTCCCGATGGGCGACTGCTGGCCTCGGGCAGCACCGACAATACCGTCCGCTGGTGGGACGTTGAAGCTCTCACCGAGCTCAGACCGCCATCCAACCACAACCATGCCGTCATTGGTGTGAGCTTCAGCTCCGATGGACGTCTGTTGGCGTCGGGCGGCTTCGACAAGACGATTCGTCTATGGCGTGTTGCAGATGGCCGCGAGCAACGCGCGCTATCCGGCCACGCGGCCGCTATCTATGGCGTGAGCTTCGGCCCTACCAGCCGGCTGCTGGTTTCGGGCAGCGTGGATAAGACGGTACGCCTCTGGGAGGCTGCTACTGGAACGCTGCTCCATCAGCTCGATTTGCCGGCACGCGTACATTGGCCCGACTTGGCGAACGGCCAGCGTGTGGGCGTGCCGTCGGCTGACGGCCTCGCGCGCATCTGGGATCCGACCACGGGGCGGCTCGTCGTCTTGCGTGGCCACTCCGCTGAGGTCAACTATCTGCGCTTCAGCCCCGACGGGAAGCTCGCCGCCACCTCGAGCGACGACGGCTCCGTCAGACTGTGGCATGCCGACAGCGGCATCCCGTACTGGCGCGGTCCGCTGCTGCTGTTCAAGCCCCCGCGCTTCTTGTCGCACCGCGGTTGGACACGGCTTCGTGACGGCGCGCCGGTGAAACTTGCGCCGGCGCGATGGCGCAGTGCAGTCGAGGAACGAGGCCGCCGAGCCGACTTGTCTCCTGATGGAGCTACCCTTTGCCTGCATACCTTCGATGGGCAACTCGAAGTTTGGGATACGAAGGCCGGCATCATGAAGCGCAAGCTCGCGGCCGACAAACTGCGTGACGTTCGCGCGCTGCCAGGTGGTTGCTTACTGAGCAACGGCGATTCCGCGAGCATCGTGCCGACAAGTGGCTCACCAATAAAGCTCGCCAGCAAGACCAAGGTCGGTGCTGTGGCGCGTATCGGCGACAGCAAGGTGCTGGTGCATAGCGACGCCAACGTGGTTCTCTTCGACACGTCCGGCAAGTTGCTGGCTCGCTATCCCACTGGCGTCGGCGTCAGCGCTGTTGCGTTGATTGGCGGTCAGCTCATCGTCGGCGACAAGGCGGGCGCGCTTGATTTGCATCCGGCTGGGGCCGCACCAGGCCAGACCATCTCGTTCCAGAACGTTCCCGCTAGCGCAGCTACGCGCATCATCGCCGGGCCCCCTGGGACTGTCGTCATCGGCTTCGCCAACGGCAACGTCGGACTCTGGAGCCTGGCCGACCGTAAGCGCCTCGCAGAGCGCAAGCTGCATGGCTCGGTTCAGCACCTCTTGCTCGAGGACAAGTGGCTCTACGCTGCCACTGACTTGGGCCAGCAGCTCAGCTGGGACTTCAGCACGTTCTACGAGGACTACTGCGTGCTGATGCGCCAAGTCTGGAAGCGCGTGCCCACAATTTGGCAAGCCGGCCGACCCCTAATGGGCGCCCCGCCCGCCGACCATCGCTGCGCGCCACAATGAGCCATGTGCCGGGTCGGCAGCACGGCGTGAAGCGGGCCCGACACCGATGAGGAGTCTGAACGACCGAACCGTCGAGCCGGCCGCAAGGCGCGCTGCGAGCAGACGGCTGCCGGACTTCGAAGAATAGTTGCGACAACCATTGGGCTGGGCGCCTCTCAAAGTATGACCCACGACCCAGCGCCATTGAAAACCTGATGGTTGCCGCTCGCTGGCACCTGGCCGGTTGCGTTTCCGCAGCGCGGAGCCCCAGCCGTGCTGAGAAGAGCTCCATGAGGCGTCACGCTGTCAGCCCGCTCCTTCTGTTGCTCGTCTCGCTGTTCGCCTCGCTCCTCGCGCCGGCAGCTAGGGCGCTGGAGATCAAAGCTCAGGGACGCACGATACGCGCCACCCAAGACGGCGCGCTGAAGTGGGAGCACGCGGTTGTTCCCTGGACCAGACCGGCGCGAATAGACGGCCCCGTGCGTGTCGCAGAATCAGTCTTCTACTGCGCTGAGGGAACGCTCTATCAGACCGGCGCAGTTGACGGTGTCGTCAAAAAGCGCTTCGAGCTTCCAGGTCACTGCCGGGGGCTGAAACCTCGCGACACCAAAACGGTCGTCGTTACCACCGGCGCCGAGGGCTCGACGAGCTGGACTCGGACTTACGAGATCGGGACCGACGAGCTAGGCCAAAGCGTCGGCGAGGTGCCCTTCTTTCAGGGGTGGTTTGGCTCGTGGTTGGCTCGTGAGCAAGCCCGGTCCTACGTCGACGCGCAGGTCTTGCCGACTCGTCGTCGCTGCCACGATGAGCTACGTGAGAAGGCGTGGACGAGTGCGCTAGGCCGCAGCAAGCTCGAGTCCACGCTGTCTGAGCTCCAGGCGCGAGCACGACAGGATCCGACCAACCCGTGGTTTGCGTTTCAGCGCGGCAAACTGCTCAGCTGGGTTGGTCGCACCAACGAGGCCCGAAGCGCTTTCGCCGAGGTGCTGCGCCAGGACGAGGCCAACGACTATGAGTTGCTGGCGATGGTGCCGACGCTCGACAAGGTTGCTCTGGAACTTGGCGAGCGGGCATTTCGACGGGGAATGAAGTTCATGTTGCTCAGCGGTTTCGAGCCGGAGCTGAACCTTGGCACCTCGGTGCCGTTCCGGCTTTATGGGCTCCATCCGAATGATATTTCGCCAGCGCAGCTCAATGACTTGGAGCGCTTCGCCGAGCGCGCCCTCGATTTTGCTCCGCGGCGCAGAGGGGCAGCTCAGTTCTTCCACGCGCTGGCTGACGTGCAGGAGCGAGCTGGCGACACGGCCGCCGCTGAGACGTCGCGCCGCCGCCGAGACGTTGCCCGACCCTATCGCGACTACGACTCTGCGAGCCCGCGCGCGGCATGGTCCAAAGAGCTGCTCACCCTGTTTGCCGCGTGCCTCATTGGTTTCTTGCTGACGGCTTTGGTCAGGTTTGTCAGGACTATCTCGGGTAGGTTCGACCACGCCGAGGCGAGCCACACAGCCCGCTTCAATCCTCTGGCGCGCTGGACCCGCGGCGAGCTCGTCGGCTTGATTCTGGTCGCATCGTTGCTGGTGTTCTTGGCGGATTATTTGCAGAGAGGAGTAGCCATAAGCCGTGTGGCCTTCGAGGCGGTGGTGGCAGGAGCAGATCTCGGCAACTTCGGACACCCCGAGTCGGTCGCATTCTGGAGTCGCGCCAAGGGCGAAGGCGGCGGGGACTTTCTCCGCGCCCTCGCTCTACAAAAGGCCGGCCAGCTCGAACGAGCGGCGGCCATTTACGTTCGGCTCGCGACACCGAAAGCGAAGAACAACCTGGGCGTGATTCGCCACGCGCAAGGCAACGGCCGACAGGCCAGACGATTATGGGAGGCTGCACTCGCCGCCAACCCTGAGCTTGTGGAATCGGCGCACAACCTGGGCAAGGTCGGCATCAGCTCACGGCGCGTCGAGCGCGCAAAGCGCTTCAGGCTCAGTCAGCCCTTGCTCGCCATGCCCACCCAGCAAATGTGGAGTGAGGCGTGGCAGTCAATAGCTAAGGAGCCGCCGTCGTTGATTCGGTCGGTATTCAATGCCGAGTTGGCAGTCGAAAACGAGGTGACCGCTCACCAAAGTAGAACCACGAGCTCTCATTCAGCTTTTGGTTGGTTGCTCCATTTAGAATTCGCCATCTTGCTCCTCGCGTCGATCGCGCTCATTCGACCGCTCGCACCGCAGCCGGGCCCGCCAAAGGTTCGCTTGTTCGGATTGCTTGGTTGGATTCTGGGCCTTGTCGTCCCGGGCAGCGCCCGCCAGTACTCGGTGCTCGGTCCACTGATTACCGTGCTCTTTGTCACCTCTTTGCTCGGCACGTCGGTGATCGCCTTGACCGGCGTCGAAACGACTGCGCTCCGCAGTCTCAACGACGTGGTTCCTTATGGACAGATCATGTCGATATGGGACTTCGTGCCCAGTCCTGAAGGAGCGTTTTTCGTGGCCCTCGCCCGAGGATGGTGGGTGCTGCTCGCAGCCAACGTGATCGCGGTCGCGGTGATGGAACATTTCTGGCCAGATCCAGTTGGCCTCGTCGCCTATGTCCGCGCACGAAGGGCCGCGCGGTCTGCGGTGTCGACCAAGCAAATCAGCACGACGGAATGATGTGATGCCGACGCGCACATGCCTCGACGACAATGCGGTTGTTCTGCTGCTGGCAGGCGCGCTGTCGGAGCGCGAGCGCACGTTGTTCGACGCGCACATCGATGAGTGCCCGCTGTGTCGTGAGCTGGTCACTGGTGTGGGTCGGGCTATGGCCGGGCAGGCCAACGAGCAGCGAGGATCCGGCTGGCCCAAAGCAAGGATGGCCCAGGGAGCGTATCGATCTGCTAGCAGCGACTTGCCACCAGAGCCAGAGCCGCACTCCCAGGCCACGCCAACGCCCTCCCACGCAGTGGGCAAGCGAGCCCGCCGTCGGAGGCTCATCGGAGCAGCCCTCGCTGCGCTCGTCGCCGCCGTCGTCCTAGGCCTCGTGTCGTCGCCGCCTCCTCGTCGCCCAAGGTCGACCGGAGCCAGCACCGTGGTCCCAGTCGCTGCGGCCACCGTTAGCTCGACGCGCGCTCTGATTTTTACATCCGGTACGGCGGTCGCCATTGGTTCGCCATCTGCAAGCCCGCCAGCACCGCCGATCGAGCGCGCTCCTTCGAAGCAGCGTTCCGCTGCGAGCTCGAGCGAAGCGGTGAGGACCGCCCGCTGTCGGCGCCTTGCTGCTTGCGAGCGCTATGGACACTGTTCGGCCGGGCCGGAGCCGTTTCATCCCATGGAGGCCAACCTGCCAGCCCATCTACGGCGCCCCTGGTGTGTGGTCGGCTCGGATGCTGATTGCGTTCGCTCTGGCCTCTGCGAGCGAATAGGCGCGTGCGTCAAACGCACCGACCGTTGCGTTGCAACTTCCGACCTGCACTGCCGAAAGTCGCTCGCATGCAAGGTCGCCGGCGCCTGCGCGATGCTCCGCATGACTTGCCTGGCCAAGCGCGCCGCGGACTGTCGTTCCTCGAGCCGCTGCCAGACACACGAGGAGTGCAAGCTGGTCGGGCAGCGCTGCGCGAGGTGAACCATGCACCGGCTAGCGCGAAGGCGGTGGCGGTGGCGGTGGTGGCGGCGGTCCTGCCAGTGGCTCGACGGTGGCTTTGCAGCTCGAAACAGTGCCGGTGAAGGAATGAAAGCCCTCTTTCGTGAAGGACTCAGAGCCAATCTTGACGCCTTTTGCCGTCCCTTCGAGTGTCAGCTGGCAGGTCGCGACTACGTTGCCCGGGTAAGCGCCAGCTTTTTCCACGAATGCGTGAGCTTTGACCGCAGGGCTGGTCCAGAACCCTGCCACCAAAGCGTAGCGCGGAAGGCCCACCGGGCTGTCGGCGACTACGGTGATGGGCAGCAACAACTTCGGATCGGCAGTGGGCGTGCCGGCTTTCGGGTTGGGCTTGCCATCGGCGAGGCGGCCGCAGTAGCGCCCGGCGATCTCGTTGCCAAAGTTGCATTGGTCCATGGCTGGCACTTGGACCGTCTTGAAGGTGACGCCCACCGTCTTGCCGACGGCCCACTTGGGAAGACCCACTGGGCGCGGCGGAATCGATGGGTTCTGTTTGACTGGCTCCTGCCCGACGAAGCGACCTTTCACCTCGCCGAGCTTCACGCTCTTTTCATCCACTTTGCCAGCCAGCGTGTACTCGTCGATCTTGCCGTCGCGCAGCAGCGAGCCTCGTCCGACAACATTGAAGCTCTGGTCCGCGCGGTTGGTGCGGATCTCGTACTGGAATCGAACGCCCCCCATGAACAGCAAGCTGCGACCACCAAAGGGGGTGTCCAGACACTTCCAGGTGGGCGTCGACAGGTCCGCTTTGCTTGGCGTGTAGCTGCCCTTGGAAAGCGCGCTCAGCTCGGCGGGAAGCGGCTTTTTCGAAGATGGGCACAGTTTTCCGTCACGCTCGAAAGCACTCTTCATGGCCCTGCCAATCGAGAGCATCTGGTGCTTTACGCCAATTGCTCGCATGCTCGCCATGCGCTCCTGCACCTGGCGAATCATGTAGCCCTTGCACCAGCCGATCTGCTCGGCGGTCAAACCGGTAGGCTCGCTGTGAGCCATCGATGCGACGCGCTGTGGATCCGGTCTGCCAGCCCCCCCCGAGGCCGCCAGCACCCTGATTGTCAGCTTCTGGAACGGAAGACAGGTCCGAAAGAACTGCTGTTCCTCCTTGTCCTTGAAGGGCAAGGGTACTCCGAAGCCGAGGTGCTGCGCCCAAAGGTCCAGCAACTCATCGCTCAGTGGGCCTTTGTTCGCTTGCGGTGTGGCCGTGGTGTGCGGCGCCACGCTGCTCGTGACGCTGCTCGCTGTGGCAGACGCAGTTGGAGTCGGATTGGGCTTGGGCGCACCAGCGCAGCTGAAGATGCAAATCGCACCCGTGGTCGTCAGCATGATTGGGCCGAGCGCGCGGAGCCGCTTGGCCATTGCATCGAGGGGCAACATCGCCACGCTTGTTGCAAGGTCACCGACTCGCGGCAAGATGTTAACGTAGCGGCTGCATGCCCTGCCTCGATGACAATGCGGTTGTTCGGTTGTTGGGTGGGACGCTGTCGGAGGAAGAACGCGCTCGTTTCGATCAGCACATCGATGGCTGCGCCTCCTGCCGAGCGTTGGTCACGGATGCGGGTCGGGCCTTGAACGGAGACAATCAGCAGGCCTCTCGAGGGCCCGCGGCCGAGCTAGATTCAGCTGCAACACAGCCTGCTGGTCCAGATAGCGCCCAGGACCCGTCCGGCCTCGACCTGCACCTCGTCGAGGCACTTGCTGGGCCAGCGTCACAGCTTCTCGAGGCCGGTTTGCTCGTGGATCACTTCGAGGTCATCCGTCTGCTCGGAACGGGCGGCATGGGCGAGGTCTACCTAGCGCGCGACACCAAGCTCGGCCGCAAGGTGGCGCTCAAGATGATTCGCCCGGCGCTGCTCGATTCGCCCGAAGCACTGGCCCGCTTTCAGCGCGAAGCCCAAGCGATGGCCCGCTTTCAGCACCCGCACCTGCTGACCATCTACGCTGTTGGTGAGCACGAACAGTTGCCGTACGTTGCCATTGAGTACGTCGAAGGTGCCGATCTGGATGAGCGACTTGCAGAGCGCTCGATGGGTCTCGATGAGGCACTGCGCATTGGCATTGCGGTCGCCGAGGCCCTGATCAAGGCGCATCAGAGCGGCGTGTTGCATCGCGATCTCAAGCCCCAAAACGTCTTGCTGAGCAACGACGGGCGAATTCTGGTAGCCGACTTCGGTTTGGCCAAGCTGATCGAGAGCGACTCAATGTCGGTGCGCCACCCTCGGCTGGTCGAGGTCAGCGCTGTGGCTCAAAGTAACGTGCTCGGTTCGCCGCGCTACATGGCGCCGGAGCAGTGGCAGCAAGACGAGCTCGGGCCCGCGACGGATGTCTGGGCGCTCGGCAGCATCATGTTCGAGCTAATCAGCGGCCGGCCGCCCTTCGCCGAGCAGCAAGCAGAGGAGCAGCGCAGGGCGGTGTGTAGTGACACGATTGCTCCCCGACTCGAAGAATGTTGCGAGGTGTCCCGGCCGATCGCAGATCTGGTTGCGCGCTGCCTGGAAAAGGACCCAGCAAATAGGCCGACTGCCGAGGCTTTGTTGGCTGATCTGCGCGCCGTTGCGCACCAAGTCTCGATTAGCGACATGCCACCCGATGCGGCGCCGACATCGCAGGCCGAGCCAGGGTCGCAGGACGAGGCGCAGCGACCCAGTCCCCCCCCCGCGCCCCGGGCCCCCGCCGCCCCCCCCCCGCCGCCCCCCGCCCCCCCCCGCCCCGGCCCCCGCTCGGCACTCTGGCCCTGGGGTGCACAGCTTAATGTGGTTGAGTAGTATGTCTCAGCACAGGTGTGATGA
>CAZRGL010000100.1:0-23602 GCA_964599485.1 uncultured Polyangiaceae bacterium | reverse complement strand
TAGTCCCGAGTAGGCTCAACGAGCCGAAGGACCTCTCCTTCGGGCTTGGGCTTCTCCAACACATCGAGGTAGAAGCTCTTGTCATAGTCCCGAGTAGGCTCAACGAGCCGAAGGACCTCTCCTTCGGGCTTGGGCTTCTCCAACACATCGAGGTAGAAGCTCTTGTCATAGTCCCGAGTAGGCTCAACGAGCCGAAGGACCTCTCCTTCGGGCTTGGGCTTCTTCAGCTCACGGCCACCGGCGAAGCGCCAACCTTGCTCCTGGGCTTTGCAATAGGGACAGTCCGCCGTGGTGAGGACTTCAACACCCGTACCCTTGCAGGAGCCACACATCACATGGCGGGCTACGATCTTCAGTGCGCCGTCCACTTCAGCCACAGCAAAGCGGTTGCGCATCCCCTCATGCTTCTTCACAAAGTCGTCCGCATAGACCATCGCCATCGGCTCGTCGCCAACCTTCACCGCTTGAACAGCGTAGACAGTCCGTGAGCCCACCGTTACCGCACGGTTCTTTTCGAGCCAGTCTGGGTCGGGCCTTCTCGGCCGGCGCAGCTGCTCCACGAGGTCGGCCGGTCTTTCCTCGAAGAATTGTTGAAGATTCCGCCTCCGCGTCGCCGCCTCTAGTCGGGAGATCTCCTCCTCGAGCAAATAGGCCCAAGTCTCTGTTTCAATGACATCGAGGCGAGCGAAGAGCTCAACGACGGAATCGAGATCGTGCGGTGACATGCTCGTGTCATAGACGATCCCCTGCGGGAGGTCTCCCACGCCGCGGCGTCCCGGCAAGCCTTCCATCAGAACGGCTGAGTATCCCAAATCGCGTCAACCAGGCCGTAGCCGCGCAGAGAGATCGCGCCACTCAGCCGCCATAGCGCAGCTAGCCCACCACGCCGCGCTGTTGCAACTCGGCGATTTCGGCCTGCTCGACGCCAGCTTCACTCAGCAGGGCAGCGGAGTGCTCACCATAGCCCGGTGCGAAGGGTAGCTCGCCGTCGATTTGCTCGAGATGCGGAGTGGTCACAGCTGGCGGCGGCAGCGCGATCTTTCGGCCATCGGGCGCAGTGGTGCTCAGAGCCGCTTGCTGCACGAAGGGCAGAGCGCCAACTTGCTCGACCGGCGTAATGGGCGCGTGGGGGATCTTGGCCGATCGCAGCACTTCACCGATGCTGTCAGCGGCATACCTTGAGGTCACCGCCTCGATGCCAGCATGCAGATCGGTCTTGTGGGCGCGGCGCCCCTCGTTGCTGGCGAAGCGCTCTTGGGCGAGCGAAGCGAACATGGGCTGGCTGGTCATGCGGCTGAATTGGGCGTCGCTGCCGATGGCCATGTAGATGAAGCCGTCAGCCGAGCGGTACGCGTTGACGGGAATGAACTGGCGGTGCTCGTTGCCGTTGCGCTTGAGCTCGGCGGGCGGGCTATCCATGTGCAGCATCGGCAAGAAGGTGTGCAGCCACGACACGGCGGCTTGGGCCATCGAGATGTCGATGCACTTGCCCTGCCCTGTCTGCGCCCGCTCAGCCAGCGCCAAGATCACTTGGACGAAGGCTTCGTCGCCAGCTTTCAGATCGATGATGGGCGGACCGCACTGCAGCGGTGGCCCGTCAACGTGGCCGGTCAAATCCATGTAGCCGCACAGTGCTTGCAACACCGGATCGTAGCCTGGCACGTTGGGATGCGCGGTGCCCATGGCCGAGATGCTGCACCAGATCAGATCCTCACGCTCACCCTTCAGCGCTTCGTAATCCACGCCGAGCCGCTGGTGGTGCGCCGGCAAGGTATTGGTACAGAATACGTCGACCGGCAGCTCGCGCACCAAGCGACGCAGCAGCTCTTGCCCCTCAGGCTCTTTCAGGTTGAGGGCGATGGCCTCTTTGCCAACGTTGGGCGCCACATAATAGCTGTGCCGATCCTGCCCTGCGATGGGCCGGCCGATATAGCGGTTGGGATCGCCCTTGCTGGCACGGCCCGCAACCGGGGTCGGCTCGAGCCGAATGACCCGATAGCCCAGGTGCACGAGACGCAGCGTGGCATAGGACATGCTCAGCGCTTGCTCCATGCTCAAGACGATGGGGCGCTTGTCTTTCGTTGCAGCCACTAGAACCTCACCGGCTCTTGGTAGCGACCAAAGACCTTCTCGAGAGCGGCGCGCACTTCACCGACGGTGGCGTAAGCTTCCACCGCATCCATGATTGAGGGCATCACGTTGTCACCTGCTTCAGCCGCCTGGCTGACGACCGCGAGCAAGCGCTCGACCTGCTCGCTATCGCGCTCTTGGCGAATCTTGTTCAGACGGGCAATCTGCTTGGCCGCTTCCTCTTCGCGATAGGGATGAAACTCAACCTCTTGCTCGTCGTCCTCTTGTTCGACGTAGCAGCTGACGCCCACCTTCTTGACCTCGCCGGCGCGCAAGCGCTTTTCGTACTCGTAGGCTTGGCGGCTGACCTCGGCTTGGACCCTACCTTCGGCCACGGCCTTGATGATCCCCCCCTGTTCGTCGAGTTGCTTCATGATGGATACGATCTTCGCTTCCATTTCGTTGGTGGTGGTCTCCACGAAATAGGAACCGGCCAGCGGATCGGCTGTATCGCAGACGCCCACTTCGTGAATGAGCATCTGCATGGTGCGCAGCGACAGGCGCGCGGCTTGCTCACTGGGAATGGTGTAAGCCTCATCATAAGAACACAGCGCCATGGTCTGCGTACCGCTCAACGCGCTGGCCAGCGCGTAATAAGCACCGCGTACGATGTTGTTGTGCGGTTGTTGCACCGTGAGACCACCACCCCCTCCGCCAGCAATCATGCGCAGCTGCATCGACTTGGGATCGGTTGCGCCGTATTGCTCTTTGAGGATCTTTGCCCACAGCCGGCGACCAGCGCGGAACTTGGCAACCTGCTCCCAGAGGTTGCCGAAGACGTCGAAGTTGAAGCTCAGACCGCGGGCAAACTGATCGATACTCATGCCGCGCGCGAGCACATGATCGATATAGGCCTTGGCAATCGCGAGCCCATAAGCCATCTCTTGGGCGGGCGTCGCCCCGGATTCGCGGATGTGATAGCCGCACACGCTCGTCGCGCTATAGCGGGGCACGTTGTTTCCACAGAACTCGAGCGTGTCGCCGACCAAACGAACTGAGGGCTCGACCGGAAAGATCCAGGTTCCACGACCGATGAACTCCTTGAGAATGTCGTTCTGGGCGGTGCCACGCAGCTCTTCGAGGGCAAAGCCACGCTTGCGCGCCATGGCGAAGTACATGGCCATGATGGGAGCAGCGGCGCCGTTGATGGTCAGCGACACCGTGATCTTGTTCAGATCGATGTCAGCGAAGGCCTCTTCCATGTCGGCGAGGGTGTCGACAGCCATGCCCACCCGACCGATCTCACCCTCGGCCATGGGATCGTCCGAATCGAGCCCGCACTGAGTGGGCAGATCGAAGGCCACGTTCAAGCCGGTTTGGCCGTGCTTGATGAGATACAGAAAGCGCTCGTGAGTCTCCGCAGCGGTGCCGAAGCCCGAATACTGCCGCATCGTGAAGGGACGCTTGCGATACATCCACTTGTGGATGCCGCGCGTGTAGGGATAAGCGCCGGGTTCGCCGATGCCCTCGGAGCCGCCGCTCTGCTCGAGATCCTCTGCCGTGTAGATGGGCTTGATCTCCAGACCGCTCGCCCAAAACAAAGGCTCGGGGGGTTGTTTGCGCTTGTCGTTCATGCCGCTGTTTTCTCCCGAATGAAGGAGACGATATCGTCAATGGCCGAACCGGTGGCGAACACCGCCGACACACCCAGCTCGGCCAGCGCCGGCTGATCACGCTTGGGCACGTTACCGCCCACGATCCACAGCACCTCGCCGAGCAACTCGCGCTTCTTCAACTGCTCGGCCAGCTTGCTGCACAGCGGCAGGTGTGCGCCGCTCAGCACGCTCAGGCCAACCACGTCGACCGCTTCCTCCATGGCGGTTTGGGCGATGGCCTCGGAGGACTGTCGCAGGCCCGTGTAGATGACCTCCATGCCGGCATCCATGAGCCCCCGGCAAATGACCTTGGCGCCGACATCGTGACCGTCGAGGCCCGGCTTGGCGATCAGCACACGAATGCGTTTTGACGAAGTGGCAGCGGTCATGTGCTCAGCCCCTTGGCGATGTTGACGCGGAGGATTTCGGAGGTGCCCCCGCCGATGAGCGTGAAGCGAATGTCGCGCAGGTAGCGACCAATCGGGTAGTCGTTGCTGTACCCGTAGCTGGCCAGTACGCGGGCAGCCCGGTCGCAGATTCGATAGGCGGCCTCGGAAGCGAACAGCTTGGCCATGGCAGCTTCGTGCGCATTGGGCAAGCCCTGGTCGCTGCGCCATGCCGCCCAATGGGTGAGCTGTCGGGCCGCTTGTAACTCGACAGCCATCTCGGCTAGATGCGCGCCAACTGCTTGGAAGCGATTGATGGGTCGGCCGAACTGTTTGCGCTCAGCCGAGTAGCTGAGGGCCTCATCGTGAGCAGCTTGGGCCACGCCGAGTGCAAGTGCCGCAGTCATCACTCGGATCTCAGCAAGGATTTCGCGCAAGTAGCCCATGCCTTGTCCAAGCTCGCCGAGCAAACAACTGGCCGGGGTCTGATCGAACGAAACCTCGGAGGTCAGCGAAGCACGTACGCCCAGCTTATCGATGCTGCGGCCCACCTCGAGCCCCTCGGCGCCCTTCTCAACCAAAAAAATACTCAGCTGCTTTTCGCCGGTCTTGGCAAAGACGGTGAACATGTCGGCAGCTGGAGCCGAGGTAATCCAGGTCTTGTTACCGCTCAGCAAGTAGCGGCCACCGTCCTGTACGGCGCGGGTGGTCATCGAGCCCAAGTCACTTCCCGCGTTCGGCTCGGTCATGCAGATGGTGCCGACGATCTCGCCGCGCAATGCCGGGCCCAGCAAGCGCTCTCGCAGCTCACCCTGTGCCAACTTGTGGACGAAGAACGTCCCCATCAACGACTGCATGGTGCAGGCCGCGGCCACTGCTAGGCTGCCGCGGGCGAGCTCCTCGACAGCGAGCACATAGCTGACCACGTCGGCTCCGCTGCCATCGGGCTCAGGATAACGCATGCCGAAGAAACCCAGCGCGCCCGCCTGGCGAAAGAGCTCCGTTGGAAAGCGCGGCTCCTCGTCGAGGGCGCGGGCTTGCGGGGCAATCTCCTTGTCGGCAAACGCGGCGAACGTCCGCTGAACAGCCTGTTGCTCGTCGCTGAGTGAGAAGTCCATGGTGCCGGACCTTTCTATTGCTCTTGGGCTTCCTGTTGTTTCTTGGCCCGCAGCTCGGTGGTCTCTTGCTCGAGCAGACCGCCCGAAGCTTCGTCGATGACCACGCCGTACAGCTCCCGTGCTGCCTGAAGCGAGATGATGCCGTTGCCAACCTCTTCGCAAACGAGCACAGCCGGGCGCAACAAGGGCGACCCATGCCCGCCTCCGCCACCGGCGTGCTGAACGTAGATGGTGCCAGCGGGGACGCCTTGGATGAGATCCTTGCTGGTCGGCGTGACGATCTTGCCGTCGGGATAGTGCAGCTCGATCAAGTTGAGCGTGCTGTCGCAGCCACCGTCCACGCCGAAGGCGGGCTCGACGTCGCCATCGCCAAAGGTGACGATTTGGGTGTCGTCGGAGCCAACGTGATAGCGGGTATCGACGCCGAGGCCCCCACGAAAGCGGCCCGCGCCAGCCGAGTCGCACGCGTATTCATGCTTCTCGAGGAAGTGCGGCGACATCTGCTCGAACATCTCGTAGTCCTGATCGAGCACCCCACCCGAAGCGTCGATCATGCCGATGTGGTCGTAACCGTCGCAGCTGCTCATGGCACCCGAGCCGCCTTTGAGCCCGATGAACAAGATGTCGACGTAGGTGTCGTCGCGATGCGGGTGGTAACCGGTCGACAGCGAGCAGAGCAGCTGATTCCAGCCAGCGCTGACGCGATCTGGAATGGCCGGCGCGAGCGCCCGCTGGATGGCGTCGGCATTGGGCGGGCAGAGGTGATTGCCAAAGGTAGTCGCGGCCGGATAGGCGGCGTTGAGAATGGTGCCTTCGGGTATGATGATCTCGATCGGCGCCAGCATTCCGTCGTTGTGTGGAATGTCGGGGTTGACCATCTGCAAGAAGGTGAGAATGGTCGCCGAAGCGCTCGAGGTGTACGTGCCGTTGACGAAACCGTCAGTCTGCGGGTCGGTGTCGGAATAATCGAAGCAAATTCGCTCGTCCTGCACCGTGATGTTGACGCGAATCTGGTAGTGGGAGCCGGGCGTCTTGCCGTCGAAGTAGACCGTGGCTTCGCCTTCGTAGCTGCCATTGGGAATGGTTCGGATCTCGGCGCGCATCATCTTGGCCGTGGCATCGAACAGCGCCTGCTTGTGGGCTTCGAAGCTGGCCAAACCGTACTTGTCAATCAATGCCTTCAGCCGGCGCTCTCCTACCGTGCACGCGCCGATTTCGGCGATCATGTCTTGCTCGACGATCGGCAAGCGTACGTTGGCAAAGATGAGATCCCATACGTCGCGCCGCTGCTTGCCTCGCTCGTACACTTTGACGGCTGGAATGCGCAGCGCCTCTTGCCAAACCTCGGTGGCGTTGGGGTTGTACCCACCTCGAACATTGCCACCAATGTCGGCTTGGTGCCCCTTGGTAGCTGCCCACGCCACGAGCACATCGTCAACAAAGATGGGCTTGAACGCTGCCACGTCGTTGTTCTGGTTGCCGAGGCTGAACACGTCGTTGTGAAAGAAGACGTCGCCTGGGTAGATCTCACCGGCGAAACGTTCGGCGATGTGCTGACACACCGGGCTGAGCGAAAAGCTGAGAATGGGCAGGTTCTCAGTCTGCTCGAGCATGCGCCCTTGGGCATCGTAAAGCCCCGTGACGAAGTCCTTGGCCTCACACAAGATGGGCGAGCGCGTGGTCTTTTCCATGCTCAAGCTCATCTCGTCGGTAATCGCTTTGAGGGCCCGGCCGATGATGCTCACCAGAACGGGATCGATGGCGACTTGCGGCTCGCTCATGACTTGCCCCCTTGCTCATTGCTGCGCAGCACCACACTGCCAACCGAATCCACCGTGGCGTCGTAACCAGCGCTGACGAAGATGGTCGTATCCACCCGTTCAATCAGAGCCGGGCCGACGATCTGGTTGCCAGCGAGCAGGGCGTGGCCGTCGTACACAGCCACCGGCTCGAGCTTGCCGCGCTCGGGAACGTAGGCTTGACGCTCACCTTGTCGCGCTACACTCGGCGGCTCGGCGCTGCCGGTTGCCAGGGCACCGAGCGATGGTTGCTCGGTGCGCCCCAGGGCGCGCACCCGCACGTTGATGAGCTCCAAGTCGACCTCTTCATCTTCGAGTTGATAGCCGTAGAGCCGATCGTGCTCGCTATGAAAAGCCTCGGCCAGCGCGGCGATGTCGCCTCGCTCGAGATCGGCGAGCGCAATCGGCACCGTCACCTCGTGGTACTGCTTGAGGTACCGCAGATCGAGCGAGACATGCAGCTCGCAATCAGCCGCTCCCTCCCCTTCGAGCTGCGACCGGCCCGCAGCCGCCATTTCATCCACGAGGGCGCGCAGCTCGGTGGGCTCAATCATCGACAGAGGGCCGATGCGCGAGCGTACGTAGTCGTGCTGAAGATCGCAAAGCAACATGCCTGTTGCGCACAGCGTCGAAGCCGTGGGCGGAACCAACAGGGTGGGGATCTGCAGCTCGCTGCCGATCATGCAGGCGTGTAAAGCGCCGGCTCCGCCGGCCACCACCATGGGGAACTCGCGCGGATCGAGCCCTCGCTTGACGGTGATCTCACGGACCCCGTGAGCCATGTTGCTGTTGATGACCCGGTACATGCCCGCGGCGGCCTCAATCAGATCGAGCCCCAGCGGCTCGGCCAGATGGACCCGAATAGCATCGCGTGCACGCTCGACGTCGAGCTTGAGCTTGCCGCCGGCAAAGCGCTCTGGATCGAGATAGCCGAGCACCAAGTCGGCATCGGTACAGGTTGGTTTTTCGCCACCTCGCCCATAACAAGCCGGGCCTGGTTGCGCGCCCGCTGACTCAGGCCCCATGCGCAGGAGCCCGCCCTCATCGAGCCAGCCGACACTGCCACCGCCCGCTCCGATGGTCGTGATTTCGAGCATGGGCAGAGCGATGCGAAGCCGCTCGATGTCGCCCTCTTTGTTGAGAGCCGCGGCGCCCTTTTCGACCAGCGATGCGTCGAAGCTGGTGCCGCCCATGTCGACCACAGTGCAATCCTCGCTGTCGAGCGCACGGGCGTAGCTCGCCGCCGCACGAGGGCCCGCAGCGGGGCCGCTGAGCAGGGTCATGGCTGGCTGGCTCGCGGTGCTCTCGGGTGAGGCGACACCGCCACTCGACTGCATGATCAACAGTACGCCTGCAAACCCAATTGATGACAGCCGCCCGGTCAACGCCTCGAGGTAGCGCTTGAGCACCGGCCCTACATACGCATCGAGCACCGTGGTCGAAACCCGATCGTAGAAGCGGATGGTGGGCAGCACCTGCGAAGAAACGCTGAGGTGAACCGAGCCCAATACTTCTCGGGCGATTTCCGCTGCGGCGCGCTCGTGCGCCGGGTTTGCAAAAGCGTTCATGAAGCAAATGGCCACCGCCTCGACGCCTTCACCCTTGAGCAACTCAGCGGCCTCGCGCACCTCTTGTGCTGGCAAGTGCGCGATGGGCTCACCGCGAAAATCGAGGCGCTCGTCAATGGGCAACCGCAACCGGCGCGGCACCAGCGGCACCACGTTGGGATAGCGGTTGTCGTACTGGCGCTCGCGGATCCCCCGGCGCATCTCGAGGGCGTCACGCACACCCTTGGTGGTCAGGAGCCCACACTTCGCGCCGCCCCGAGTGAGCACTGCGTTGGTGGTCACGGTCGTGCCATGAACGATCGTGGCGGTTTGTTCGGCCAGCGCTTCGACGGTCAGCCCTTTTGCTTCGGCGATGAGCTGCAGGCCATCGAGCACTCCAATGGAGGGGTCATCGGGCGTCGACAGGGTCTTGAAGGTCTGCAGCGCCCCGTCTTGCGAATAAAGGGACAGATCCGTAAACGTGCCACCAACGTCCACGCCGATCTTGAAGCTCATGTTTGCACCGCCTCTTTACCAAGGGCGAAGGCCCTGCGATTCGGCTCTACCAGTTTGGGGGGACAGCGCCGCTCGATGGCGCCGAGCAGCGTCTGCTCGTCGAAGGGCAGTACGCCGAGACCGAAAAGCGCGCCCAACATCATCACGTTGAGGCCACGCACCGCGCCAGTCTGCTGGCTCAGCACGCTACCGTCGATGCAGATGAGCTGCCCGACCCGCTCGCGCACTTGTTCCAACAGGTTTTCGACCGCTGGGTATCCCTGGCCGCGCTGCGCCAGCGTAAAGGGCACGATTTGGCCGAGGTTGACGATGGCGCGAGTTTGCGCGCCCATCTTGGGCAGCGCACGGTGCAGCTCGAGGGGCTCGAAAGCCAGCATCACGTCCGCGGCGCCGTCGACGATGAACGAGCTCTGCCCCGGGCCAATGAGCACGGTGGCCTGCACGCTACCGCCGCGCTGACTCATACCGTGTAGCTGGCCTACGCGCAGCGGCAAGTCAGCCGCGGTGGCAGCGTCGCCCAACCAGCGGGCCGCCGACAACACGCCTTGCCCGCCCACACCGGCTACCAAGATGGCCAAGCGGTCAGCAGCGCTCATTGGCTTTCTCCCAAGTCAGAACGCAACACCCGCTCGATGGCGCTGTTGGGACAGAAGGCCGCGCAGACGCCGCAGGCCGAGCACAGCTGCGGATCGATGGTCACCTGATGGTTGTCCAGGAGGATGGCCGGACAGCCGAACAGATCGATGCAAGCGCGGCAGTTGCCGCACTGACCGCAGACGACGCAGCGGTTGGCTTCGGTCTGGGCTTGTTCTTCGGAGAGCGTGCCGATCACTTCGTCGAAGCCAGCGGTGCGTTGCGCGTGGCCGAGCTGTTGCGCTGCTGCGGGACGCGTGCGGTCGACGCGCGCCAGCAGGGCACCACGTTCCGCCTGGGTTTGCGGCTCGACCGACCACGTTCCGGACGACGGCGGCTTGTGGTGATCAGCTAGCTGCGCTCCACGCAACAGCCGGTCGATACCCCAGGCTGCCCGCTGCCCGCTGGCAATGGCGTCGGTCACCTTACGCGGCGTGTCGGTGAGATCGCCGGCGGCGAAGATTTTGGGATGGGAGCTCTGGCCACTTTCGGGATCGATCTTCAGCCCACCCGTTGAGTCGCGGTCCAGAGCAACGCCCTCGACGGAACCCAAGACTGGCCTCTGCCCAATCGCGATGATGACCCGATCGGCCTCGAGCAGTAGCTGGGCGCCGCCACGGGCCGAGGCAGACAGCTCAGCGGAGCCGTCGCCACTGGTCGAGGCGCAACGCAAGCCGCCACGTGCTGCGCCCTCTTCTGGACTCACGAGGGCTGTCGGCTGCGTTTCGACAAGCAACTTCACCTGCTCGAGCAACGCTGCCTCGAGCTCTTCGGCGATGGCGGGCATCTGTTCGCGCGGCTCAGGGCAAACGATGGTCACGTGCTCAGCACCGCAGCGCCTCGCAGTGCGGGCCGCGTCGACACCAGCATTTCCGCCGCCGATCACCACCACCCGCTCGGCTGACGACAGCGCTTGTGGGTCGCGCAAATAAGTCAAAGCGTCCACCAACTCGGGCCCGCCGTCTGAGTCACCGAGATCGAGCTGTAACGCTTGGCCCGCGCCAATCGCCAAGAGCACCGCGTCGTAGCGATCCTCATCGAGTAGCTGCTCCAAGCTGGTGTCGGTCCCGAGGCGGACGCCACCCCTGAAGTGCACGCCGAGCGCTAGAATGCGATCGATGTCGCGCCGCAATGCTTCGGAAGGCAAGCGGTAGCGAGGGATCCCACTTCGCAACAATCCCCCAGGCTCTTCGGCGGCATCGAACAAGCTCACTACATGCCCGCGCAGGGCGAGATCGTGGGCAGCCGTCAAACCGGCTGGGCCGGCACCGATGATGGCCACCTTGTTGCCGCTAGGCGGATGCAGAGGCGGATCGTAGAGCCCAGCGCCTTGCCCTGCTGCCCAGTCCATGACGAAGCGCTTCAGGTCGTTGATACCGACCGGCCCTTCGAGCTCGCTTCGCACGCATACGGCCTCGCAGGGGCGATGACAAACGCGGCACACCGAGTCGGGCAGCGGCAATCGGCTCATGATCAGCTCGAGCGCCTTGTCGTACTGCCCGCCAGCGATGTGGCCTGCGTAACCTTGCACGCACAGGCCTAGCGGACATGCGGTTGCGCAGGGCGCTACTGCCGCGCGCTCAGTTGCACCGCCATGCTGCAGAGCGCGCGTTCTGGACATATGCCGCGACAAGCCGCGGCTCGGACACTGCTTGCAGCGCATGCCGACAGCTTCGCGTCCGCAGCTCTGACAGCGATCGGGGTCGACCACGAACGTGTGGTGCTCGTCGCCGAGCTTACCGCTATGGCGCGACTCGTGAACCGGGCAGGCGTGCTCGGAGATCACGACACTGACGCCTTGACCGTCACGCGCCCGCTCGAGGGCGGCGATGGCCGCGGGCAAATCGAAAGGATCGATCCGCTCGACATGCTCGGCGCCCAAGGCCCGGACGATGGGCTCGATGTCGACGCGCTGCGGCGGACTGCTCGCCTCGATGGTGGCGCCTGGGCTCTGCTGAAAGCCCGTCATCGCCGTCACCTGGTTGTCGAGAATGACGACGACGATGTTGGCGCGCTCTTTGATTGCGTTGAGCAAGGCCGGCATGCCGGCGTGAAAGAAGGTCGAGTCGCCAACGAAACCAACGGTGCGCTCTGCGGTAACCCGCGCTACGCCGGTTGCCAAAGTGATTCCGGCACCCATGCAGAGCAAGGCGTCGGCGGTGTCGAGCGGGGCGCCGTGACCCAGGGTGTAGCAGCCGATGTCGTTGAAGTAGTGCTGCTCCTTGGGGAAGGCGGAGGCCACCGCGAAGTAGGTCGAGCGATGGGGACAGCCGGGACAGAGCACCGGAGGCCTCGGCGGCGGCGGCGCAGGCGGATCGAGCTCCGCTGCGTCATCGACTTGCGGGCCGAGGCCTAGCGCTCGATGCAGACCACGCTGGACAATCTGCGGCTCGTATTCGAACTCGATCGGTAGGTGACCGGAGCGCTTTCCGAGTATTTCGACTCCTTCGAGGCCATGCTGCACGCTGAGCGCTCGCAGCGCGTCCTCGACGAAGGGGCTGAGCTCTTCGACCACGAGCAGGCGATCGACCTCACGCAGCAAACCCAGCAAAGGCTCGGTCGGCAGCGGGTGAGGCCCGCTGAGCGTCGCCAACACGAGCTGATCTTGCAAGCCATGTTGGGCCACGAGATCATGGCAGAGCGCTGCTGGTGAGCCGCTCGCGAGGATGGCTTGGCGTCCACTGCCTGAGCGCTCGAAAACACCTGCGTCCACCATCACCCGGCCGGCGATCGCCAGCCGCTCGTGGATTTCCTGGCGCAGCTTTCGCGCAACATGTGGCACTGGAACGAAACGGGTCTGCGCCGCGAATTTTGCGCGCCGCTGCTCGGCGAGCGCACCGTAGCGAATCGCGGTGCGGGTATGGCTGACCCGAGCAGTGATCCGCAGCAGCACGGGAAGCTTGCTCTGCTCCGACAAGTCGAACGCCATGCGGGTCAGGTTTTGCGCTTCTTGCGGCGTGGCCGGATCCAGAACCGGCAGGTGCAACATGCTGCCCAAATATCGTTGGTCCTGCTCGTTGGGGCTGGTGTGGCAGGAAGGATCGCCAGCGCTGACGATGACCAAGCCGCCGACCACACCCATGTAGGGCATGGTGGAGAGCGGGTCGCCAGCCACCATCAACCCGAGGTGCTTCATAGCGCAGATCGAGCGGACGCCCGACAGACAAGCTGCGTAGGCCACTTCGAGGGCGATCTTCTCGTTTACCGAGTATTCGAAAGCGATGCCGCACTGCGTCGCAATGCGCGCGAAGGCGTCGGTTACCTCGGAAGACGGCGTGCCCGGGTAGCCACTGGCAAAGCCTACCCCGGCTTCGAGAGCGCCGCGGACGACAGCCTCGTTGCCGAGCAAGCACTCGCTATGGCCAGGCTCATCGATGAGCAGGGGGTCGACACGGGCCCCGACGATGCGCTTCTCGATCGAGCTCATTCAAACCTTCTGATGCACCGCGGTCGCTCGAACAACCGCCAATGTGGCCGCGAGCGCGCGGAGGGTTGCGGGCCCAGCCCCCAATGGCAGCCTTGGATGAGCCCCGAACGTGACCGCGACACGTGCTCCACGGAGCCCGGACACAGCCCTTTTGTGGTGGTTTAGCCGGTTCGAAATGAGCAAACAAGAGCCAAGTCGGGCAAGCGGCCATCGCGGCTCTCAGCCAGCACTGCTAGGTTTCCACAATGCCGCCACCGCGCCGCTCCGCCATGGCCAACCACGGTCGCCCACGCACTGTCGGTATCTTGTTGGTCTGCTGTTTCTTTCTCAGCTCACAGCTCGCAGCGCGCAAGGGGCAGGCGGCCGAGGAATACGCGCCGGCCATGGGCGCGATGGCGTTTTGGATGTTGGGCGCGATCGGCTCGGCGAGCCCCCTCACCTTGGTCGCCCAAGGTGATGATCGCACCGTTAGCATCGATGTCGGCCTCGGCGCCAGCTACGCACCGGGCGCCATGGCGGGCACGATGAACATCAGTGGCTTCGGATCGCCCGATGCGTGGTTGGGGTGGGAAGGCCGCTCGCGCTTCGATTTGCGCGTTGGCGAACGAGGGACCGCGAGTTTCGACCTGCGCCAGCGTCTCGACACCATGGCGCTCTTCGTTCCCTATCGCAGCCCCGATCGCATCTTGAAGCTCGAGTTGCAGCTCGGCGCGAGCATACAACCGCGAATGTTCGACACGGCCGAGGGCTTCGAATTGTCCTTTGCCGTCGGCCCACTGGTTGGCACCCGTTTCGATATATGGGCGCCCCTCGGTGTACAAGCGGTCACCGAGGCAAACTGGGTGCCTGCCTTCGAGCTGGTCTCAGCCAGCGGTGGAAGCTACCAATTGCAGGTCGCCCAACACGTCGCCTACTTCCCTTGGAGCGAGGGCACCCGTGACGGCGTTGGGTTTCGGCTGACTTTGCTGCGCGACATACCGCTACGGCGCGCCATCTCGGCCGAGCGAACCGCCTTGCTTCTTTCGCTGAGCATCACAGGCGTGCGAAAAGAAAAAGACAGCGCCGAGAAACAACCCTAATCCAGCAATCTGGGTGAGGAATGCCTGATTATCCGGGTTGGGGCTATCCAGGCATTGCCATCGACCCCGCCCTGGTGTTTATGCTGTCGGCGTGCGCCCCCTGATGACCTTCTGCCTCAAGCTCGTCGCGACGCTGCTCGTCGCGCTGGTGGTGTTGCTCCCAGCACGCACGAGTGTGGCCGGCACGACCTCCATCCACGTGCAGGTCACGCCCCAAAGTGGCGAAGTCATCGTCCTGTTGAAGAATCCCTCCAAGGGTACGGCCAAGAAGGTGAGCACCGAGGTCGAGCTCGGTGGCAAGCACTACAAGGCGCCCACGCTCGACGCCCTCACACCGGGCACAGAGCACGAGCACAAGATCAAGATCCCGACGCCGAGCCGGGAAGGCACCTACCCGATCGTCACGCTCGTGCAATACGACGACGAAGACGGGCGGATGAGCGTCATCAACGGCGCGCTGCTCAACAACGGCAAGCCGAACAGACTACTGGAGCGGCCTCGTATCTGGGCGCCTCGCATGCGCGAGCGCGGCCGGATCACGGTGCGCTACGACAAGAAGCTCAGTTTCCGGCTAATCCTCCCGCCTGAAATCGAGGTCATCTCCGAGACCGATACGCTCACCGGAAAGCGCTACGTTGTACGCAACCCGCGGCCCTCGCGGGCGACACGCTACTCGATTTTTGGTGTGCTCGAGAGCAAGACTGGGCCGGATGGACCGGGCGCAAGCATCTCCCACGCCAACTTGTCGGGCGCTTTCGTGGCCAAGGCGAGCTCCTACTTCAGCCCCGAATTGTTGGCGCTGATCGCGCTACTCTCGCTGGTCATTTCCTTCATCGCGTACCGACGCAGCACGGGCGATGGCACGAAGCCAACCCGTCTGCAGGTCGTCTTCATTCGCTACACGTTCAGCATCTTCACCGTCTCGCTACTCTACTTTCTGTATCGGACGGCTTATGTGGTGCCCGATTGGTTCTTTCAGAACTACACGAGCCGTGGCTTCGGCACCGAATGGTATGGGAGGGCAGCTTGGCGTGTGCTGCGCGCCGTGATCCAACGGCTCTATTTCGAGGGAGGCGACTTCGATCACTTCTCGAAGTTGGTGGCTGACCCGACCTACCTCTACATGCTGACGGCCAACTACTTCGTGCTGCGCTACGCCATCAAGCCGAAGCCCAAGAAGGACAAGTACTGGCACTTGCTACGTGCCTTCTTCGCGATACCGGCAGCCCTTGGCAGACTCGCTGCGCGCGTCGGTCTGGGCGGACGACGACGCAAGGACGAGTCACCATATCGCAAGTCCCCGAAGTCGACCGTGCGCCGCAAGCGCAAGCCCAAGCGGGTGTGGACGAGACTTGCCAAGATCGGCGTGCTGACACTGTGCGTGAAGATCTTCTACGTGCCACTGCTGAGCAGTTGGGCCATCAACAACGTGGTCCATCAGCGCAACTTGTTCGATAACTTCACGCTCACCTGGATGCAGGTGCACACCTTCGTCGTCGCCCTGCTGATCCTCATCGACGTGGGGATTTTCGCCTTCGGTTATCTGGTGGAGCTGCCGCAGCTCGACAACCAGATCAAGTCGGTCGAGCCTACACTGCTGGGGTGGGTGGTGTGTTTGATGTGCTATCCGCCCTTCAACTCCTTTTCCTTCGCACCCGTCGACATCCCGCTGATGGACAGCTGGCCGGCCTTCACGGGCTTTTGGCGCTACTTCGCGTTGGCGCTGGTCGCCATGCTGTGGGCCATCTACACCTGGGCGACAGTAGCGCTCGGCCCCCGCTCCTCGAACCTGACCCACCGCGGTGTGGTTCGCACCGGTCCCTATGCGTACGTGCGCCACCCAGCCTACATCTCGAAGACCTTCTTGTGGGCCATCGGTGGGTTCTTCTTGGGTGAGCGCGGGCTGATCATGTGCTTGGGCTTGATCGGCGTCTATTGGCTGCGGGCCTGGACCGAAGAGCGCCACCTGTCGTGGGATCCGGACTACATCAAGTACAAGAAGGAAGTCCCCTACCGCTTCATTCCTTGGGTGTACTGACCCCTCGAACCGCTACCGCGCAGTCAACCAAACACCCTCGTAACGCTTACCCATCACTCGAGCGTACGGACAATCCGTCGTGCTTGTGACGCACCGGGAACAAAATATTCGGCTGTGGTGTTGGAGGCAAAACAGTTTGGAAACGAAACCGAAACCTATTTGTGATGACATAGGATAGATGGTGGCCCACATGATGAGGCGCGTAACTCGCTGGCTGAACGGCGACCTCGACAGAGCGATGAGTCGCATCCGTCGGCGTGTTCTGCGCGGCGACGCGGGACGCACGCCAGTGCCCGGCGAGGCGAGTGTCTGGTCGGGGGGCCAAGGTCGGTGTCTCGCCCCACGGGCAAAAGGTGAGCCCGCAACAGATCTTCGCCAATTGTGACCGAGCGGCAACGGTGGTCGCTAGACGGTCAGGATTGGTCCGGTGCCGCCACGACCCGACCATCAGCGGCAACGGCTCCGGGCAAGTCGATTCCTTCAGCAAAGCCGATGAGCGCGTCGTGCAATTCGGCGCGCTCGAACCGCAGTCGCTCAATCGCCCGCCGACGCAGCTGCCGGGTGAGCCGGACGCGAACCGCGCGGGCCGTCTCGCGGGCAACACGCAAATAGCGAACCGCAGCCGCTCCACCTGCCGCCGCCAAGACCGCCACCATCAAACCTGCCAAGATGGGCGTGTCGGGAATGCTCGGGAATGCCGCGTGAAGCGGCCCATGGGCGTAGGTCGCTGCAATGGCCGCGCCGAGCCAGCTCAACGGAAATAGCAGTGCGCCGACCAGCACCTTTACGGTGGCTTCGTCTTTGCGCCGCTTCGAGGCTGCCCACGAAACGAGGAGCAGAAACACAGCTGCGGGACCGTTGACGACCCAGCCAACGACCATCAGTGGGGGCAACACGAAGAACACAGTCAGCACCTGCAGCAGAAGCAGCGCAGCGAGCCAAGGCGCCACCAAACGAGGCGAGCGATCGAGATCGGCGTCTCGCAGCCCCAGTGCCGCCAGGTCGGCGTCGTAGTCCTCAACGCGACGCAGCAGCGCCTGAACCTCATCCGGCTGCTCGTCCACCAACGCGTTGTAGCCTGCGCGAATGCGCGCGAAGCCAAGCACACGCTCGTCCACTGTGCTCGGTGGCGGCAGCGCTCCTGCCCGCTTTGCCCGCTCGGCACGAATCAGCTTGCGTGCGCGATGCATGAGCTGGTGCAAGGGCCAGCTATCGGTGGCGAGCACGACCTCGTCCAACACGCGCTCGATTTCATCGGTCAGCGCCCGAGCCTGCTCGCGCGACTGCTTTTCGTCGAGGTCGGGGTCATAGGCGAGCTTGCCAGACAGCTCGATTGGCGGGTGAAAGCTGACCAGAGCGCTGGAGCGAAACAGGTCTTTCTGGTCGTAGTGCAGACCTACCGGCAGGATGACCGCTGGCGGTTGGTCGTCACTTTGCATCGATAGCGCTCGGTAGAACAGCCGCGCAGCTCCGGTCTTGAGCTCCATCAGATGAGGGGCGTCATGTGACACACCCTCGGGAAAGAGCGCTGCGAATGAGCCGCGCGCAACCGCGCCGGCGAGCGCGTCGAGACTGCGGGCGTTTTCCTTGCCACGATCGGCGGTGCTGAGCTTGGGCAGATCGACCTTGCGGTAGATGGGAACCGTGCCGATCTGTCGCATCAGGTATCCCAACAAGGGCCACCGGAAGATTCCATGGCGGGCACCGAACACGACTTGCCGCGGCATCTGCGTCAGAACCAAGCCTGGATCGATGAGCCCGTTGGGGTGCCAAGAAACGACGATGCCTCCGCCATCTTCTGGCACGTGATCGAGCCCCGTGACGTGCACGCGGCGAAAGAACGCCCGCACCAAAAGGCGCATGAACCCAACCACGAGACGGTACGCGCGCGGCGCGCCCTTGGACATTGCGCCAGCATAGCCCATGCACAGGCGCGCGCGGACTCCTCGACAGGATGGCCCAAAACAGGCCATCGGAGCCCCTCTTTCAGCAGCCCAAAAAGGCGCGTCTGGGGCCATTTGAATGCTGCCGAACGCCGCGACTACGGATTGATTGGGGTTCCCGGCAGAATCACGGTCGCGCCGTGTGCACCAAACACGAGATCGACGACGCCGTCGGCGTTGAGATCTCCGGCGGCGAGCCCAGCAACAGGCGGGATCTGTGACAAGTTGACACCGAGTGATGCCAGCGCGGTCTTGTCCAGCTCGACGACCCGCTCGCGCAATTCCTCCTCGATGCTGTCAACGACATACAGGTGAGCGGCGCGATCCAAGCTGGTGTCTCCGCCACAGCCCACGCTACCAGTCAAGGTGAGCACTGCGAGCTCGCCTTCGGGATCGTCGTCGAGGTTGGCGCAAGTGAAGCCCATCACGGTCTCGCCGACTGGAACGTCGACGGGTTCCAGAGCTGCACTGCTGTCGAGCAGTGCGGTGGCAGATGCCGCCATCAACACAGTGGTGAAACCCATGGAGTCGCCGCAGCTGACCGGTCTCGCCAACGCCATGAGCAGCAGCGGTGGTTCCTTTGGCTTGAGCTGGCACAGCTCCATGCTCGTCGGGCCACTCCGACTCCACTTGGCAACCACGTCATCGCCGCCCAGACCATCGGAGAAGAGCACAGCATCGTCAATCACCCGTGGTGGGTCGATCGCCCAGCTGTAGTCCTCTTTCGGGCGCGGCAGATAGACGTGGGTCTTGAAGGGCTCCTGCGCCGTGGAGGCCAAGACCACCAAATCGTGGAAGCCGTTTTGGTCCAGATCGATCGCTGCGCTGGCAATTGCGCCTGTGCCATCGCCATGAAGTGGGATCGCGGTGCGTTCCGCGAACCATATGTCGCTCATGTAGTCCCCGCGCATCGAGAAGCTGAGCTCATCATCGGCAACGTCGGAAATCGCCAGACTGTATAGGGGCGGGTCGGCTGGATACCCGTCCGGCGCTGACGCTGTTCGCTCACCCACCAGCGCGACCTGCAGATTATCAGTCGAGTCGAAATGGCCGTAGACGGCGCTCTTGGGCCGATAGCGCTGACATGGCGCGATGTTGAAAGCCTGCAAGTAGGGGGCCTGCAACAACCGATCGGTGGAGCCAAAGACGAGCGCGATACCGAGGGCATCACCAATGTCGGCACCGAGTACCAGATCGCTGGCCGCATCCACGAGCACCTCGTTGGGGATCCGCAGATCCAACGCCTCTATCAGCGTCACTTTGCCAACCGTGCCCATCCGCACCGAATTGCTTGGTAGCGCCTGTGGCTCGCCGAACATCACCGACAACGCGTCGCGCTCGCCGCTGAGCGATGCCGGCGAGACGAATACGAGGTCGTTGATGCCATTGCCGTCGAAGTCACCAGGCACGAGACGGCTAGCGATGGCGTCGCTCGGAATGCGACTGTGACCGATGGTGGTGCCGCCGCTGCCCCGATAAAGATCGAAACCTCCGGCAGAGGACGACGCGAGCACATCCTGTTGGCCGTCGCCGTCGAAGTCAGCAATCACAGCCTCGACAAAACTAGATCCAGCCGGCGGCTCGACGGCAGACACCGCGTCGGTACAGAGCTTGTCCATCGGGCCCAGGCGGCTGAGCCAGATCCCCGAAGCCGTAACGATGTCGACGAGGCCATCGCCGTCGAGCTGTCCGAGAGCAAGCGCCGATGAACAACTCGGCGCGATCCGTTTGGCTATGCTGACGACTGGATCGAGATCGCACGGCGTAGCGCCCAAAGTGCCGCTCCCAGAGGAAAACGCCACGTAGATCCCCCCGTTTTTTCCTTCGAAGGCCAGATCGATGTGGTCGTCGCCTGGAGCTTTGTTGTTGCCGCAAGGGATTGCGCTCAGACCGCCCTCAACGGGAGGATTGAGCTGCACCGCCCCGAGCATACGGCCAACCCCTGCATCGGAGTCGAGGGTAATGGTTGCAGGCGGTGTCGCCATCATGTCTACGGTCAGAACGCCATCGGCTAGTTGCTGCAGGGTGGGCCGAAACACAATGGCCGCGGGCTTGTTCGGCAGCGCTAGGACGAGCTCCTGCGGCGTAGGGCTGCCGGCGGGCAACAGGGGACCGGATGTCTTGTCGAGCTCGGCGGCAATCGACCCTGCCGACAAGTCCACGGCTCCGATACTCATAGGCTCGACGACGATGTTCGAGTCGAAGGTGAAGAGTCCAAATTGGGTGAGCGTCAAGGTCTCATCCCCTGCGAAAGAGTGAACGGCTCCTCCGGCACCGACCAAATCCGGAACCAGATCAATCGGCACGAAGCCGAATCCAGCATTGAGCCCGATCTGAAGGCTGATGAATGTCGTTGGCTCGGTAACTCGTAGCCCGCTGCCACGCATCACCGCGAGCCCTGCTCGAGCGGGCACGGACCAGTCAGCGCGACCATCTCCATCCACATCGAAAACCGTCGCGGTTCCGCGTCGCAGGCTGGGCATCTCGAAACCGAGACTGCTGCCCGCTACAGGGTTTCCTTTTTCAAAGTAGGTCGTGTGAACATGCGTCTGGTAGAGCCACGAGACATCATCGAAACCGTCGCCATCAAAGTCTGCGACGGCCAAACGCTTGCCAGCTGCTGCCTGCAAGTAGGCTGGCGTCCCGAAATCACCCTTGTGGGCCCGGCAAATGTCGTCGTGGCCGCAATTCCAACCGGCGGGGCACGGCGCCGGTGGCCCCTCGGCTTGGATGGCACAGCTGTAGCGACACTGCCCAACCTGGCCGGCAGGATTGCACACGGTGGCACCGGCCTTGTCACCTGCCGGACTGACTCCACGCGAGCGGGAGGTGCTGCAACTGCTCGTCGAAGGCAACACAACCAAGGAGGTCGCCGCCCGTTTGAAGCTCAGCGCCAAGACGATCGAGACCCACCGCGCCAACATCATGCGGCGACTCAATTTGAGGGGAATGGTGGAGCTGACCAAATACGCCATAGGCGAAGGGCTGATCAGCGTCGACTACCCGCTCGACAGGCAGCCTCAACGATAAGCACCCTTGCCGGGCTCGGCGGCCAGCGCAGAGGCCAGCTCCATTGCGTCACGAAGCCGACCTTCGTCGGTTTCGAGACCCGGAAGCACCACGGCAACCTCGTTGCCGTCAGATTCGACGCGAAGAGGGGCAAGTGCTGGCAGCCGGCCACAAAGCTGTCGACTCAAGCGGCGGCTGGTCTTTTCGGGCTCGCTCGATGCGAGTGCGTAGTGGGCGGGGAGATCCAGCCCATCACCCGAGACTCGGCTCAGATCTTCGGCGATGGCCTCCTGCTCCGTATCGATGGCGTAGCGCTCGGCCTCGGGATCGAGCACCCGCGCAGTCACGCGCGTAACAGTACGCTCTTCGTTGCCGATGTTGGCCTCGATGCGCACCGGCGCCTTGCGCTCGTCGATGGCAATTCGCAGTGTGCCACTCTGTTCAGTCGACAGTGAGCCCTCTTGTTCCGAGGCGAAATTGGACCACCGATCGACTAGCCGCTGGCCACCGTTGGCGAGCTCGGCCGTGGCGGCCATGGCGGCTGCCAAGCGCTGACCATCGCTCTCCAAAACACCGTATTGGGCAGTGAGTTGCCCGTCCTTCAAGGTGAAACCATATTTGCCGGCTTTGGCGATGGCGGCGCGAACACTGGCCGTCAACCACGCCCGGGCGAGTCGCTCGTCGTTGGCCTTGACGACGAAACGCTCGTCGAAATCGGCATCGCCAGTCGGAACGTCTTGAAACCCGAGGGCTTTACCGATCCCTGAAAAGATGTGCTTGGGATACACCCGCAACCGCAACGCGCCAGCGTGCGGAACAGCAGCGCGCAGCCGCGTAAAGACTTGGGCCGACTTGCCCGTGCTGACTGTGTAGTGATCGACGAGGACATCACGACCAGCCACCGATGCATCAATGCGGCGGGCGCGATTGTACCAAGGTCCGGCGCGGCGCTGGAAACTGCCGCCCGCCCCGGCCGAGGCTTGCTCCCAAGCATTGTCGACGCGAGCAGCGACCTTGCGCGACCACACGATGAGCCACCACACCAGCAAGCCAACGACAGCGCTTCCGGCAACCGCCAGCGCCACAGCTCCGAATCCCATGTTGCCATTATCCGTTACAACGAGCCCGTTGCACGCTTGAAATAACTAGCTTTCTCGTCCTTGACAGAGCGTCGAACGTGGCCATAATTATGCACCATCTGCTGTAACACTAAATAAAGTATCACTTGTGGCGTAACCCAGAGGTCCTGCACTGCCAGCGTCGACAGCCCTCGAGGAGTGACTCATGGACCAGCACAACGACGACAAACCAAAGATCTCGACCCAGCCAAAGATCTCGACCCAGGGTGTGACGCCGTCGACAACGCCCGACCTTTCACGGAGAGGCTTGTTGGGAGGCTTGCTCGGGCTCAGCGGCGTGCTTGCCCTGGCCTGCGGCGAAACCGCCACGCCAACAAACGAGGCCTCGGGCTCGGGAGGCGCGGGCGGCTTTTGGGGAAATGGCGCCGGGGGAGAGGGTGGAGATGGCACGGGGGGAGGAGGTGGTGGTGAGCCAGGCGAGCCGCCCGATCCGATTCTCTTCATCGCCATCGATGGTTTGCACCCTGCCTACCTAGATCTAGATAGCGAAGGAAACGCTGGCGGCGGCCCCGGCAACTGGCTGATGCCCAAGCTGAAGGCGTTCCTCGCAGGCGGAACCTCGTTTTCTGGCGCCCGTTGTTTCTTGCCGGCCGCCACCGATTCCAATCACCTCAACGCCGTCGCCGGGACCCACAGCGGCGAGACCGGTGTCTATGGAGTGACCACTCAGCTGTATGGCTGGAAACCCAACGGCGAGCCTGATCCGCAACGGCCTCACACCGGTTGGGCAACCGATGGCTTGGGCCGCAAGGTCAAGACGCTCTTCGAGCTCTATGCAGAGCAGTGGCCCCAGGCACGTAGCGCATACATCTCGGGCAAGGGTTGGGTCGCGGACATGTATCGCAAGAGCGACGACTGGGGGTTCGATCCGCGTGTGACGGTGGTGGCCTCGGCCAAGATCGGCCCTGAGTACCTCCCGGACGCCACCAACTACAAGCAAAGCTTCTATGACCCGCCGGCTGACGTTGACGCAGAATGTGATCCCGAGTCGGCAATACAGAAGCAGTTCAACGACAAGATCTACACCAAGGACGACGATGCCCTCGAGCACTTCCCGCCCGACGCTTGGGTGGTGGATGCAACCCTCGCGATCCTGGACGAGCTTCAACCCCATTTGACCTACGTGTTGCTGGCCGAAGCCGACGACGCCCAGCACGCCCTCGGAGCGGCCTGGGATCCGCAGGAGTTCAAGAAGAAGACCATCCCGTACCTGCCGCCAGTCGGGTGCATCCTGGACAACGAT
>CAZRGL010000099.1:12893-23900 GCA_964599485.1 uncultured Polyangiaceae bacterium | reverse complement strand
GCCCCGGCGGCGCGCTCCACCGCTGCCAAATCGTCGAGGGGGCTGTCGACATCGTAGGCGTCGGGGTCTTGTGGTGCCGACGAGCCGTGAAAGCCCCGCATGTCCCAACTGACGAAGGTGAAGTCGTCTTGCAAGCGCTCGAACAGCGTGCGCATTGCTAGCAGCGGAGCGCCCATGGCCGGCGGCATGAGCCAATGGCGCGGGCCGCTCCCCACCACATGATAGGCGATGGTCGTGCCGTCGCGGCTGGTGGTGGTGCGTTCGATGACGGGGGCTTGTATGAGAGGGGACATATGCGGTTCAGCGCACGGCGTTGCGCATTTTCAATCGCTGGAATGTGGCGACACCAATCGCAAATAGTGCCAGCGAAAGAAGCGCAAGCAGGCCGACGCGAAACAGAACGGCGCTAGCGTTTGCTCCGAAGCACATCACTTGTTGCAACGCCATCATCGCGTGGGTCGCGGGTAGGAAGGCGAACACCCCGAGCTGGTGGCCAGCTACGGTGGCGATGGTTGGCGTCGGCATGGCAAAGAACACGCCCGACAGCAGTACTTGAATCATGGTGACCGCCGCGCCCACGTTGGTCGCTTGGCTGTCGTCTTCGATCACGCAGGCGACCAACATGCCAAAACCCACCGATGAGAATGCCGCCACCATTAGAATGAGTAGAGCCATCAGGGTCGAGCCATGGTTCTGGAAGCCAAAGAGCTTCGCCAAGAGCAACACCAAGCTGAGCTGTATTGCTGCCACTACCAATTGGCTCAGCGTCAGTCCGCCGAGATAATCTAGCGCCGTCATGCGGGTAAGCCGCAGCCGTTCGAGCGTACGCACGCGCGCTTCCCGTGCGGCCAGCAATGCGGTCTGAGGGATGAGCAGGAGCACCGAAAAGAGGATCATGCCAGGTACCAGCGTTTCGAACATGGAGCGGGGCGTTCCCCTGCCCAATGGCTTGGTCACCATTTGCACCACAGGATCGGCCGCGCCGGTTCGGATCAGCTTTGGGTGGGCGCGCGCGATGTGCACCGCGTAGCGTGCCAGCACCCGCCCGATGCGCGCTCCCGCGTTGCTGTACTTGAGCTCAGAGCCGTCGCCGAACCAGCGAACCGTGGGCGCAGTGCCCTGTTCTTTCGGGGGACCGAGCTCCAGCAAGCCGACGGCTTCCTTGTCGATCAGCCGCGACAGTGCTTCTTTTCTGGAAGCCATTCGCTTCAGCTCGAATTGTGGGCGCCCGTCGTCGTACTTGGCTGATGCCAGCAAATCCCACAACGAGAGCGACTCGGGCTCCTGATAGGACGAGCTGAAGAAGATCTTGTAGGTCGCCTGGTACGGTACGCCGTACGCGAAGTAGTTGATGGCCAAGAAGGCTGCAGGCAGCAGAAGCACCAAAAGTAGCAACATGCGCTCGCGGCTCAGCTCACGCAGGTTCTTGGCGGCTACGAACAGCGCTCTCACTGCCGCAAGCTCCTACCGGTGAGCTTGATGAACACGTCTTCGAGGGTGTTCTCGCGAACGCGAATGTCACCGACTTTGAAGTCTGCACCGTCCAAGGCCTCGAGAATGGCCGCCAACTTGCCCACTGCGTCCAGCGCGCGCACGGTCAGCGCTCGGCGCTCCGACTCGAAGTCGGTTTTGGTGGCCAGCTCGCTCAGAGCCTCGGACGCTCTTTCTTTGGCATCGTCGCCTGGCTCGCTCAAGGTGATTTCGACGACGTCGCCGTCACCCACTTGGTGCTTGAGCTCGGCAGGCGTGTCCAGCACCAGCAGCTCGCCGTGATCGATAATCGCAACGCGGTCTGCCACGCGGTCTGCCTCGTCCATGTTGTGGGTGGTGACGATTACGGTCTTGTGACGGGCCAATGACTGGATGTACTCCCGAATCATCACCCGCGACTGTGGATCGAGACCCGCCTCGGGCTCGTCGAGCACCACGATCTCGGGGTCGTGCACCAGCGCCATGGCGATGTTGAGCCGCCGCTTCATGCCGCCAGACAAGGTATTGGCCAAGCTGCTCGTCTTGTCGGCGATGCCCAGCTCGGCCAGCAACTTGTCGGCGCGCTGCTTGGCCAATTTGCCATCCACACCATACATGCGGCCCATGAAGACCAGCTGCTCGAGGCAGGTCAGCCGCTCCCAGAGCACCAGATCCTGCGGGCACACCCCGACCCGCGCCCGCACATCTGGGCCTCCTTCGGCAATGGACTTGCCGTGTACACTCACTGAGCCCGAATCGGGACGGAGCAAGCCGCACATCATGCTGATGCTGGTCGTCTTGCCTGCACCATTGGGACCGAGAAAACCGAAGACCTCGCCCTCGCGCACCTCGAGGCTGAGGTCGCTGACCGCTGTGAGCTCGCCGTAGCGCTTGGTGAGACCCTTGGTTTGCAGCACCACTTCTGTCATGGCCGTTCTCGCTATTCTGCTTTCATCCGCAAGCGCCGGTACAGGGCCACGCCCAAGGCGAATACCAGCACCGATTGAGCTGCCAGCCAGCCGAGCTGCCAGCTGATCCCGACCAGGTCCTGACCGTGGAGCATGATCTGTCGCAGGGCCTCGACGGCGTGGGTGGAGGGGAGCAAGTCGTAGGTGGATACCGTGCGGCCCGCCATGGTGAGCAAGGGCGCCTCTGGCATGGGGAAGAGCGCGCCTGAGAGGAACGCCATCGGTACCAACACAGCTGAGCCCAAGTTGGCCGCCTCGCCATCACTCTTGGTGAAGCAGGCCACCACCATGCCCAAACCGATGGCGCTGAACGCCAACAGCAAACAAACGAGCAAGGCAAGCGCAAATGAGCCCTTCAGGGTGAAGCCGAAGAGCACCGCGACCAGCAAGATCAACGGCGCTTGCAACAGCGCCTCGCAGCTGTGGGCAAAAGCGACGCCGCCTAGAATGTCGGCCGCTCCTGCTCGGGTCAGCTTGAGCCGTCGCAAGGTTCCGCTGCTATGCTCCCGCACGAGGCTCATGGCGGCGCTGACGATGGTCAACAGAATGCCGAAGACGATGATCCCGGGCACGCCCACATCGAAGTCCGACGCCGTGCCGGTGCCTTCGATGAAGTCGTAGGGCATGGGCAAGGGATTGGGCCGGCCGGTTTGCCGGCGAATCTCGCGACGGATGGTGTCTTCGAGCAAGGCCTTGGTGAACTCGAACATGTCGGCGCTGGCGTCACCTTGCAGAACGATGCGGGGTAAACCCTGCGTGGGCTTACCTTCGCGCAAGGCCTTCACGCGCTCGCCGAAGCCCGCTTCGATGACCACCAGAGCGACCGCTTTGTGCTCGCGCAAAGCAGTGCGCGCTGTCTGCTCGTCGGTCACCTCGGTGATGCCAAACATGGCAGCGCCTTCGAACTTCTCAGCGCGCAACGCGGTCAGTAGCTGTTTGGCGGCAGTGTCTTGTCCCACGACCGTGTCGTGGTTGGCGATCTGGACCGACAGCATGGCGGCGAAGCCTTCGTCCGACTTGCCGAAGCTGAAGTGGTACATCAGCAACAACGCCAACGGGAACCCGAAGGCAATTGCCATCACCAAGGGTTGGCGCAGCATCTCGCGAAGCGTCTTGACCCCAATGCTCAGCGCTTTCACAGCCTAGGAGTATCCTGCGAGGCGCGCCGGGTGTCCAGCGGCGGCCAGAAGTTGCTCGATATCGGCAACACGCACAAAAAGCTCCGTGCAATCCTGATCCTGCGTCGCCATCACTTGGGTCGGCTCCTCTTCGTCGTCCGAGAGCCTCTCGCGACGGCGACCGCTCGCTCCTGCTGCAGCGGCAAGATCCTGATTCGAAGCGCGCGCTGTGAGTCGCTGCGTAGCTTTTGTTTCGAGATCGCGGCCATGTGCTTGTCCGTTGGTCGTAATGACCGCAAGGCACATGCCATTCACTCGACTCGGCAAGTGTCGGACATCATTGACGACCGCTCACGCTGAGGCGTGGCGGGCATGACTCGGCGCTGGCGCATCGGCGCCACGCGCGCTGGTCTACAGCAGCTCTTTGGCTTGCCGAACGACGTTGTCGAAACGCTCCTGCCAGCGACCCTTCGCGATGCGCCCAAGCAGCTGCGCAGCTTTGGCCTCGTTGCGCAGGGCGAGCTGCAGCCGAGCCCCCCTCAGCAGCCAGGTCGGGTTGGTCGGCTCGACTTCGATGGCCTTGGTCCAGATCGCCTCGGCACGGCGCAGCAGGCCTTCTTTCTCGAGCAGCTCGGCGATCTGAGCGTAGGCGCTACCCTCGCCAGGGTGGCGCTCGAGTATCGAGGACAGATGGCGCCAGGCTTGCTCGGGTTGGCCGTGCGCATAAAGAGTGGTCGCACAGAGCGTGTCGATCTGTGGGTTGTCCGGATCGAGTCTTCGCCAACGACGGGCAACCCCGAGCGCTCCGCCGAGCGGCAGTGTCTTGGCGCTGCCAGATGCTGTGCCCCGACCAGCGGCCAGGTGAAGCTCGAACAAGCGCCGATAGATGCTTCGTAGTGTTGTCAGCTGCATGGGGCCCTCGCCCGCGTCGAGCGATCGCTCGAAGTAGCCGATCGCATCGGCGTGGCGGCCCTGTCGCTCAGCCAAGGCACCGGCAAGCCCCAGCAGCTCCGCCACATCGCCCGAGTTGCCAGACGTCTGGTGCTCAAGAGCAGCGGAAACCAACGATGCAGCCTCGTGCACGCGGCCGCTTTGTGCCAGCTGAGCCGCAAGTGACGTGACCGCCCACGGATCACTCACGTCCACTTTGGGCAACGTGGCCAGCAGGGCTGAATGATCCCGCAATCCTGTTTGCTGCATCGATAGCATCAGCGAGAGCAGCGCTTCGGGTTTGCGGCTAGCGAGTAGCTTGCTGCGCCAAGTTCTCCAGAATCCACGCCAGGCAACGTTGCCACCTGGGCTCGCCATGAAGGCTCGGTGGCGTCGCCAGTCGATGATGGGATAGCGGTTTTGCTCAGCGGCCAGCATCATGCCCTGCTCGAGGCGCTGCGCTGCGCGCTGGTAGCTGCCCGCGTCCGACAAGGCGCGCGCGGAGGCCAACCTGGCATCGACGCGGAACACTCCGGCGGAGGCCAGCCCGTCCCACAGAGCGCTCTCTTGTTTTGGCTTGCTCCAACGGTACTGCGACGCCAGCAAATAGGTGGCGATGTAGCGCAGCGTTGCCGTCAGAGGCTTCGCCATCAGGACATCGTAGGCAGCCCGCGCCGCCGGCAAGTTGCCTTGCTCGATGAGTAGCAGCGTAAGTCGGTAGCGCCCCAACATGCCGATCAGCCCAAGTTGCTCGCCCGCGCGGTGCAGCGCCTTGTTGGCCCGGCCACTGCCCAGCGCCGAGCCCGCTCGCAAATGGATGGCAAGAGGATCGTCGGCCGCGAGGTGCTCAGACAGTGCTTTCATGACCTTGCTCGTCACGCTTCGAGCCAAGCGACTTCCGAGCGCTAGCTCGCCTCGGCTCAGCGCGCCAAAGCGCTTGGCAATGGCTTCGGCCACCTGGCGCAGCTTGCCGTCGTCGCCGAGCGCCACATGGGTGGCGATCAACTGTTGCTGCACCTGTCGCCAGCGCGCGTCGCTGACGGGATCTCTGTCGAGTTGCTGTTGCCACGACGTTGGGTCACGCAGGGGCATCAACACGACTGCGGTGTCCTTGTCGTGCTTGATTGCAGCCATGGTCGATCCAGTCGCCTGACGACTGAGTCGCAACGTGGCGCCGCCCTGGCGCTCGAGTGTGATCTGCTCACCTTTTTCGTAGTGCACGCGAACGTCGAGCAGCGGCTTGCCTTCGCGCGTCAAGACCGTTCGGATCACGCGCAGCTGCTCGTCCAGTTGCAGCTCGATGCGGTGCTTGGCAAGCGTGCCGGCTGGCTCGAGCACGAGCGTGCGCTCGCCTTTGAGGCTCACACGGTAGGCCTGCTCCAGCTTGGCGAGGCGGGGCAACACGAAGGGCGCGAGACGAGCGAGCAATAGCGCCTGGCCTGCACCGATTTGTCGCCGCGCGACCAAATCGAGCTCGGGATACCCGACTTCGAGCGCTACGCCGTCATAACGCCATTGTTCAGTCAGACCGCTGTGGGTTACGCGGTCCATGTCGATGCTGCCGTCCTTAGCAACGCGCAGCGTGCCCCCGCCGGCCAAACCGTAATGGGCCCCAGTTTGCTTCTTCAGGGCTGCTTGCAGCAACTGCCGCGCGGAGTCGGAAAGCGATCCTGTCGCCCCTGCTGCTCGTGCGAGCAGCAAGCGCTGCAGCTGTTCGTCGATGCTGTCGCTCATCAGCGCTGGGACGTGCTCGGTCAAATCGGCCAGCCGCGCGTCCCTGGCGTGGCGCAGCTTGCTGGGCTGCAAGATGCTCCGGCCGACCCCGCCCCGTCCTTCACCGCTGCTGCTTTCCCACCACGTGGTGGCCTTGTCGGCCAATCGTGGGCCCATCGCGCGGGCGCTCCTCTTGGTTTTCTTGCGCTCTGTGCCACGCCAGCTCACGTGCTGGTCAGCTTCTAGCAACTCTTCGGTGCTGACGATCTTGCTGACAGGGCTCAGCCTGGTGTTCATGGAGCCGGACCCGTCGAACACGAGCAAGACGTTGGGCACGTCGGCAGCAGCAGTTGCGGCTCCCATCCTGACCCGCGGCAACCTGCCACCGAAGCCGCTTCCGAAACCCCTTCCGCCGCCGCCATGGCCTGCGCCGATGAGGCCGAGCTGCCCCCAGATGTTGCCCCCCCAGCCCCAGGTGGCGCTGTAGCGAACGCCGCGGCTCGGTGCGAACCTCCGCACGGGCGTGCGCAGCAGCATGGTGCCAGCTGCGAGTGGTTGAGCCTCGAGCGGCTCGCGCTTGCTCACGATGCGGGGCGGGGCAGGGTAGCGTGCCCAGCTGTTGCGGGGGGCGCGGCTCACCTTGAAACGCCGGTACATGGCGTCGTTTTCGAGCACCAGCAAAGAAGTGTGGCGCGTGACGAGGAAGTGCTCGAGGCCGAGGGCGGTAATCTCCTCCTTCGGGCCAGGCTTTTCCGACTTGGCCTTCTTGTTCGGCTTGGTAGCTACCTGGAGCTTCGTGCCGTCTTTGCGATCAGTGATCTCTTCACGCTCCAGCGCGGCGATGCGGCGGCGTGCCCAGAGGCGCGCCAGATACGACGCGCTCTTTGAGCCAGCGACCAGCTCGACACGTCGCTCCCAGGGCTCGTTGTCGAGCGTGCCGCGCAGCCGCAGCGTGCGGGCTGAGTGCTTGCTGGGCAGCTTTGCGATGACCTCGCTCCAATCGCCAGGTGCCAACTGCCGGGTGGTGGTGAAAATCTGTGCGCCATCGATGGGCTTGTCCTGTGCGTCGAGAAGCTCGGCAGACAAGCGCAGCACCCTCGGGCTGTTGAGCGTCGCTACGAGATCGAAGGCTGCCCAGCTCAGATCTTCGCCTTGGCTCAGCGCTACAAAGAGCCCATCACTGTTCTCTGCTAGGCCCGCCAACAACGTTTCGTCATAGCTGTCGCCGAGCGCGACACCCACGAAGCGTGTCTTGTCGCCGAGCTGCTGTTGCAAGGCCGCCAAGCTGGCCTGACCACCTGTTGCCATCCCGTCACCGAGATAGAGCACGTGCCCTCTGTCTCCGCTCGCGGTACCGCTGCCGTCTTCTAGCAGCTTGCGCGCCTTGGCTAGCGCCCGCTCGAGGTTGGTTTCACCGATGTTGTCGCTGGCCTCTTCGCGCAGCCAGCTGGCCAAGCGAGTGAGATCGAAGTCGCCGACCCGTGTGAAGCCGTCGCCGAACAGTCGGGTCATCGTGTCGAAGGCCAACACGGCAACGGTGTCATCCTCGTCCCATTCCTGCAGCAGCCGGCGCAACATGAACCCTTGGGCCGCCAGCGCTTGGCTGTGGCGCGACGCGCTGGTGTCGTAGAGTACGACCCATCTGCGCGGCGCAGGCTTGCGGCTGCCCTTCAAGCCTGAAGGTGCGCGTGCCAACAGATACGCTTCGTCTCCTCGCGAAAAACGAGCGACTTGGCTGGCAGCAACTTGCTCGGCCTGCAACGTCAGCAACAGATCGTCGCCGAGGGTGTACTCGTTGGCCTCGAAGCGCGCGACGCGATCGCCGTCTTCGTCGTGGATGGACACAGGGTGGCTGCTCGACCTGAGCTCGTAGCCTTCGCCTTTGGCCACGCGGACCGTGAAGGTCGTTCGGCCAACAGGCGCGTCGATCTGTGGCATCGGAACAGCAAGTCGGGTCGTGTCGTAGAGCGAAGCCAGCGTCTGGGTGTACGACAGCACAATGCGCTTCTCGCTGCGGGCTGGCAGCGGGAAGATGCGAATACGGAACTGGTTGCCCTTCATCCATTCGAGCAAGGCCGGATCCCGTCGCCGCTCCACGATGGACTCGTAGATGAAGCGCCCGCGCTCACGCTCGACGATTCCACCTTCGACCAAGCGTCCGTCAACGTACATGGCGAGTCGCGAGATGGCGGCGCCAGAGGGCAGCGGGAAGGTGAAGCGTCCCTCGAGTTGACGGTTGACGTGGTTGAAGAAGGTTTGATCGATGGTGGTGCGCGCTACGTTGTCCTCGATGTGCACATCGACGTTCAGCTTGCGGATAGGCAGCGGCCACTCTTTGCCCCAGCCAGGCGCCCGCGCGAGCAGCGTTCCACGTCGGGCAGGCGTTGTGCTCTTGGAGCTCGGTTGTTCGCTGAGCAGCGTTCGGGCCCATGCGCTCACGTAGGTCAAGCGCGGTGCAGGCCGCCGCTGGGGCACGCTACCGCTCTTCAAGACGCCTTCTTCGCCAGCGCCGATCAGCTCACTGCCACCGCTGGACTCGACCTTCACTTTGCCGCGAATGACCGTGGCTTTGGTTTGCGTAGCCTCACGATTGAGCACGAAGCGTGTGCCCAGAACCACCGCGCTGCCGTGGGCCGACTCGATTACGAAAGGCTTCTTGCCCTTGACCACATCGAGCAGGACTTTGCCGGCATCGAGGCGTAACTTGCGGTCCGCGAGCGCCACCACCCTTGCTCCGCGCTCGAGCAACAAGGTGCTGCCGTCGCTCAGCGCCACGCGCTTGGGGCCCAGCCCGACGTTCTCATAGGAGGTGACCGTGGCTTGTTTGGGGAAGCTGAGCAGCAGCGCTACGAGGGCAGCGGCTGCCAGAGTCAGCACGGCGCCGATGCGGGCGCGTCGGTTTTGCAGGGCCCGCTGCCACCAGTGCTTTCGGGCAACCAGCTGCTGCTGATTGCTCACGAGATCTTCGAGAATGCGCGCGCGAGCGCTCGGATCGATGCGTGGCGGCTTGTGGGCGCCTCGTAGCAACAGCTCCAAGGTCTCGTCGCTGGGACCTCGGGTGTCGTCGAGGTCAGGAGCTTGCCCCGCAGTTGGCTCGGTGTCGCCATTGTGGTTGTGCTCGCTCATGATCCCACCTCCGGCATCGGATCGCGGCTGAGAATCAAGAAGGTCTGGCGAAAAGCGCGCCGGGCCCGGGCGAGCATCGACTTGGCGGCTTGCTCGGACAATTCGAGCTGGCGGGCCAGCTGCTCGATTGAATGGCCGAGCACATACTTCTGCTCCAGCACGTTGCGGTAGTGGTCGGGCAAGTTGGCCACCGTCATGCTGACCAGGTCGCGGGTGTGGTCGCGGTCGACCACGTCGTGGCCCAGCGGCCCGCCGTCGAGCGCGGCGAGCAGCTCGCTCAAACTAGCGTCGATGCGATCCCAACGCGCCAGCTCACGGCCGCGGCGGCGTTCCTCGAGGTGTCTTCGGATGATATTTCGCGACATACAGCACAACCAGGCGCGGACTGAGCCGCGTGTTTCGTCATAGGAGTCAATCTGCCCCAGGGCCTTGGCGAAGGTGTCGTGCACCACGTCCTCGGCGATGGTGGGTTCTCGGCCCACCCGATAGAAGACGAAGGCGTAGAGCCCATCGACGTTCTCTTCGTAAAAACGTTCGAGCGCTGCCCTCTTTCCGCGCGCGACCCGTCGAAGGAGCGCGCGCTCTGCAGACTTGTGAGTTCTAGATAACGCCGACATATGGTGAGCCTGGGTCAACTTGTTATGTCGTCGAGCTCCCGCCTAGGTGTCGGAGAAATCGCCTGAGTTGGTGACAAAATCGTGCGCCGAGCTGTGGGGCGTGCGTTTTCTTTGATGGTTCCGCTTTGCGCTGCCGCGCCCAAGGCATTATCAGCCCTGGTATGACTGAAGCGAGCAGCCTTTATCTCAAGCAGCTCTTGTCGGGGCGAGACTTCGCCAAGGGCCATCCTGTTGCCGGCCAAATGGCCAATTTTGCTTACCTGGTTGGCTGCCAACAGAAAAAGCAGTGTTTGGTGGTCGATCCGAGCTGGGATCCGCTGGGCCTGGCCCAAATCGCTCGTGACGACGGCATGGAGATAGTCGGGATCGTAGCCACCCATGGTCACCCCGATCACGTGGGTGGCGCGTGGATGGGATTCAACGTTCCTGGCGTCGCCGAGCTCGCCGCTGAGCTCGCCGAGGTGCCAGTTCACGTGCATGCTGACGAGGCCGACATGGTCAAAGTCATGACCAAGCTGGGCGACGAGCGGCTGGCGCTGCACCAAGACGGCGAGGCCATCACCGTGGGCGAGTTGAAGATCGACCTCATCCACGCCCCTGGGCATTCGCCCGGTGGCCTCTGCTTGCTCTTTGCAGGTCACGTCATCACCGGCGACGTGCTCTTCGTGGGCGGCTGCGGGCGGGTCGATCTGCCTGGCTCAGATGTAAGCCAGATGCGCGCCTCGCTGCGCCGGCTCGCCGAGCTCGACGATGCCACGGTGCTGTTGCCCGGCCACGACTACGGCCCCGCACCCCGCAACACGATGGGCAAAGAGAAGAAGACCAACCCCATCCTATCCGGCTAGCTCAGCCGTCGCCCAGTCATGAGCGAGGGCGGCCGTAGCGCGCCTCATGCTCGCTCAGCTAGTAGGGGACGAAGAAGACGCCGGCGCAGCATCCGTCGAGCACGCCGCAGGCTTCCATGGCGGGGCCGGGGAAGACGCACTTGCCCACGTCCTGGCCGTTCTTTTTGCAGATGCAGGTCGAAGTGCCCGAGTTGGTGTAGCACTCGGTCTCGAAATTGGT
>CAZRGL010000099.1:0-12882 GCA_964599485.1 uncultured Polyangiaceae bacterium | reverse complement strand
CATCGGCTCCGCAGCCGCAGCTGCCGTCGCTCGAGCCCCAACAAGTAGAAGAGCTGTTGACGAGGCCAGGCGACTCGCAGGCCAGCCAGTTGTTGAGCTTGGTTTTGCAGCCGGGCGCGTAGCCGCACACGCTATCGGCGCCAGCCTCGACATAACAGGCCAGCCAACCGGCGTGTTGGCTCGGGCAGGCTGTTTCGGTGCAGCTCTGGGTGCAGGCGCCCATGACGCATTCTGCAATCATGCCGCAAGCCTGTGGGCACAGGTTGGTCATCGGCGTTGTGGTCGTACCAGTGGGCGTCGACGTGTTCGTTCCCGTGCTCGTCCCGGTGTTGGTGCCGGTGTTGGTGCCGGTGTTGGTGCCGGTGCTCGTACCACCGTCGATGGGGTCGTCGACGATGCTCGTGCCGCCGCAGCTGCCGATTCCCAAGGCGACTAGGAGCGCGGTGAGGCTTGCAGTTGTGATGGTTGCGGAGTGGAAGCGGAGATTGGAAGCCATGATGCAATACGATGGTAACCCGAATTATGCACCGCGTCGCCCCGACCGCCCCACAACCAGGTATCTTCACAGTCCTATTCCTGCCCGTCGCGGTCGACAGAGCGGGGCTAGGCCGCCGCGTGCCGAACAGGAACAGGAGCGCGAATCCACCCACTTGTCAGCCCCTCGTGACTCCTTGGTAGAGTGATTCGGGCCGCCCGGTTCCGCGCTCGGGACTCGTTGCGAGGCCTGTGTTGGCTTCCGCGAGGTCCTGGCGAGGTGCAGTTGTGCCTGTTACCTTTGCCGGTGATGACGCGATGCTCCGCTGGGTCGGCTCGAGCCATATGGCTGGCGTCATGTTTGGGGTGCGCGCCCGGTACGCCGCCGCCGGGTGTTGCGTCACCAACGCTCGAGGACCCGCCCGTCGAGCTCGCGTCCCCGCCCCAAGCGAGCCACCCGTGCCGCTGGTTCGGTCTCAGCGGCGAGCTGCGTTGCAACATGGCCACTGGCGGGGAGAGCCGGGTAAAACTGGTGCTTCACGATCGCGTGGGCTCGCAGCTGAGCCTCGTTCAGGTTGCGTACTCGATCAGTGGCCAGACCGTGTTCGAGGCAAATACCATCGGCGACCAGAAGCTCGTAGCGGCCAGCGGAGCGGTCGTGCTGGGCGCGGTGGATCCAGGGCGCCAGTCCTTCGAAGCGAAGCTCACTTTTCGCGGAAATGGCTTCGGTGTTTTCGCCTATCTGCGCAAGTACAGGTTCACCGTCGCGAGTCGTTTGCCTCGAGTGCTGGCGCAGGCGGGCTCGCTGTTGTGCATCGAAACACGAACCTGCAGCAAGATGCACGTACCACTCCAAGAACAGGCGCAAGTCCTGTCCAAAGTGCGGCATGACTGCTCAGAATGATCGTCGCCGCTTACTCGACCTGGGCGGGCAGCGGCGCGGTGGAGAATCGAGCCTCGACAGGTAGCGTCAACCCCGGGTGCATCCTCTGGAACATCCCGTCTTCGTACGAGAGAGGCTGGAAGCGGCGGTCCTGGACAGCGGTCACGTACAGGCGCAGCTTGTCGTCGCCGAGCAAGTCCGTCAGGGCGGACAGTCGTTTGATGGCGCCAGCGACCGCAACGAGATTCAACCGCTGCTCACGTGCCCACGCGATGGCTTGGACATAGCCAGCAACCATGGCGCGGTCGGCCTTCACGAGCAGCAGCTCGGTCTTGTTGCGCCACCGGGTCTGCTCTCGCGGCGAGAGCTTTGGTTTGGGCTCTGCCAGCGACAGGCCTTGTCGACACGAGTCGAACAATGAGCCTTGGCGCGCCCTCGCGACGATTGACCACTTGCGCGACCGGTAACCAGTGATGACCTGATGGAGTCTTTGGAACCAGTCGCGTGTCGCGTCGTCGACACAGCGGTTGTAGTTCTTTTCGATCCTACCGGTGCGTCCTGCGAATCGTTGGTGGCCGGTGTCGTAGTCGAAGCGTCGCTCGAGTTTCTTGTCGATGACCCGATACGCACATTCCGCTGCCATGTCGGCTTCGAGGCTACCCAGGGCTTCGTTTTGGCCAGTCCGATCACTTGGCCGATTTGCCTTGTGTTTGGAGAACGCCCTGATGGTCTTGTCGCACCAGCCCTCCGACTGCTGCCGCTTCGTCCCTGAAGCAGCAGCTCGGTACATCCTGAACAACGCGTGGGCGCTTCGTACGACATATTTGGAGCCTGCCGGCTTGTTGCTCCAGGCGCGGTAGAAGCGCTGCATGGCACCGAGCGCCTGAAGCCGTGCGCGGCGGTTGACGCCACCATCTGCGAGGCGCTCATCCCACCGTTTCATCGTGTCGTCGACGATGAGCCAGTCGATCTCCGCCCGCTCGCTGTCAGTGGGTTTGAGGGCGATGAGGCGGCGCCTGCTCTTGGCCACCTGGCTGGCAGCTCCGAGCGCGACGCCGAGCACGATGGCGTTTCTCAAGGCCTCGCGCCGCAGAGCGCTCTTGAAGTGGCTGGAGGCGCCGATCGCCGCGTACTGTCTCGCTGCACGCTGGAAATCGAAGAACAATACGTAGGCTTCGGCGAGCTTTTGGTGGGCGAGCGCCAGGTACCCGACGCGCTGGTCGTAGAGACGCTTGTGGCGTGCTGAGCTCTTGCCCTTGGTGATCAGCTTCTGCAGCAGGGACGGTTCGCCGTATTGGCTCGTGAACAGCTCGAACATGTCGATGGCGGCCTGGTAGTGGCCAGCCATCTTGTGAGCAAACGCGCCGTTGATCGCAGCCTCTGGTGCGGCGCTGTGTCCTGGTGCGGCTCGCAGTGCTCTTTCGTAGAGTCGCGCCGCCTTCAGCCACGCTTCGCGGCGCTCGGGGCCGTCGGACATCTTGTTGGCAGTGCGGAATGCCCGGTACGCGTCTGGGTAGGGATTGTGCGATCCGGGTGAGGCGCCGTGAGGGGAGGGACAGCTGCTCTTGGCCCATTTGGACAGCTCCAGGCTGCGCGTGACGTTGCCCTCGATATTCGCCATCGTGACGAGCTTCACCCATGCGGGGTAGCTATGGGTAGCCTTGTTGCAGGGCTTGGTCTTCAGTGGCTCGAAGCGAATTTTGGCGTCTGAGAGATGACCATAGAAGAAGGCGATTTCGCCACCTCGGTAGGCAAACGCCCGATGATTGGCTCTGTATGGGGCGAGCGCTGCGCTCAAAGGCACGCGCGCGACATACTCGTCGTAGGCGGCCAACAGCTCTTTGACCGGCTTGGGAAATGGGTGTTTGACGACCCGTGTACGCTCTTCGCCGTTGGTGGCCACAAAGCTGTTCGTTTCGAGCTTGTTGCGTAGCGCGAACCCCTCACTGCCGCCGCTGCGTCGATGCGCCTGGTGGTGCGCTTGCACGACTTGCTCCGCCACACGAACGACCATCATGGCTGCGGCAACGAGGAACTTGTCGTCCAGCTTGGAATCTCGCACGCGTGCTGCCGCCTGTTTGGCCGCGAGCACGGTCGTCGGCGATGGGATTTGGCCGAGCGCCACCGAGATGAGCACCACGTTGGTGTGGGCGTCCGCCAGCCAGAAATTGCTGTCGTATGCGCTGGCATCAGCAGGACCGCCGAGCAACGAACCAGCCCACGCGACGGCTGCACGACGGTAGAGCTCCAGTGCGTCGCCGAAGTGTTTCTTTGCCGTGAGCTCGTCCTGGCTCACCCTGGCTTTGGCTACCATTCGTCGCGCGGCGTTGGTCAAGTCGGCAGCTGCGACTCTGAGGAGCTCGCGGCGCTGTTTCTCCTCGGGGCTGAGCTCAGTCTTGTCGTGAGGGCTCGACGTGACCTGTGGCGACGCGGTCGGTTGCTGAGGTGTCGTCGGGGACGGTAGCGGCGGGGCACACGCTATCAGCGTTACCGCACTGAGCGCGGTCGCTGCCGCCCGGATCATCTGGTTGGACCTCGAAATGACCACCCGCCCTCTGAGACGTGCTGGTTGTAGGGAAGTTCTCTGGTTGGCGCCACGATTCAGCACGCCGCGATGGGGTTTTACGCGCTGTCGCTGGCTTCGCTGGCTGCAAACCGGTGCAGGTGCGGCGGGTGGTCGCGTCGCCAACACCGAGGCGGCACAGAATGGTCAAGCGACGTTCTAGGCCTTGTCGGTCGAACTCGATGAGGCCGTCGTATTGTTGTGGTGTGACGCAGCTACTGAGCAGCGTCAGCCCGGCGGCAAGGAGCAGGATTGCTCTCATCACAGTGCGGTCCGCCCTCAGAGGTTCTCCACCGACTTGAGAAGCTCGGGAATGAAGTTGGTGCGCGGGCGCAACAGGGTCATCCGTGTGCGGCGCTTGCGTACGTGGATGAGCGCTGCTTGTGCAGCTGATCCGCCGGCGCTGAGCGGGTCGTCGTGGAACTCGTAGGAGTAACCCTCGGAGTCGCTGTTGTGTCTGGTAACGCTGGCCTGCCTGGCGGCTTTGGATTTCTTGGCGGCCTTGGCCCGTTTGCTGGCTTTGCTCTGTTTGCCGGCTTTGCTCTGTTTGCCGGCTTTGCTCTGTTTGCCGGCTTTGCTCTGTTTGCTGGCTTTGCTCTGCTTGCCGGCTTTCCGCTTGGTGGCCTTGGCCCGCTTGGTGGCTTTGGTCCGTTTGGGACGGTTGGCCCGCTTGGCGACCTTGGTTGTTTTCGTCCTCGTCGCTTGCTTCGGTCCTGCGTCGGCTGACGAAGGTAGCGCGAAGATGGCGGCCAGGGACACGAGGGCGGTGAACAAAGCGGTCTTGCTGGAGCGCATGGCGCCTCCTTGTTTTGCTCTTTGAGCGGTTCGGGTTTGTGGGCGCAGATCTGCCGTCACACCGCGCTGGGGCGTGATGTTGATGGCAAGCTCGCCGTGAAAAAAACGCGCAGCTCAGTCGAAACAGCTGCAGACCATCACAGTCGGCTCGCAGGTGCAGCGGGGCTGAAGCGCGAATGGCGGTGGCGTCGTACTAGCAGTGCTCGATGCTGTTGCAGCGCCGGCGGCGGCAGCTGTGCTCACCGATGGAGTCGCCAGCGGCTTTTGCTTTGGATGGGTGGTCGGAACCTCGGCTTGAGCTACACGAGGACGGGCAGCGATGGCGCGCCCCCGCGGCTCGATCTTCGACGGTGCAGCTGGCTTGGCAGTGGCTTGGGCTGGCACCACACCGGCTGCGGACTCAGAAGCCTGATGGCGCCACATGCCCCAAGCCGTGCCACCGACTAGGGCAGCACAGAGCAGCAGCCAACCCGCGTGCCGGCCGCGCCTGCCGCGCCATTTGCCGCGTGCGCTGCTGGCGAGCATCGCTTGCGCGGTTCGCTGGGCGAAATCGCTGGGCGGTTGTTGAGCGTCCCATTGGTCGAGCTCGTACGCGTTCATCGTCTACCGCGCCTCCCAAACTTGGCTCAGCAGCTGCTTCATGCGCTCGCGTGCGCGATGCAAGCGAGTCTTGACGGTGTTCGTTGGAGCGCCGATGAGCGCGCTGATTCGACTCATCGACAGTCCGTGGAAATGGGCCAGAACCAACACGACGCGCTGCTCCTGTGGAAGTTGGGCCGCGGCTTGCTCGAAGGCAGAGGCCAGCTCCCGTCGCTGGCGCTCGGTCTCCGGCGTGCTGGTATGTGGCTGAGTGTGCTCGTCGGTGAGTGGGACCAAGCGCAGGTGCTGTTTCTTGCGCCGGTCTTGGACCAGTCTGAACGCTATGGTGAGCAGCCAGGTGCTCGGGCGCGCGTTGTTGCGTCGCTCGAAACGAGGCAAGGCGCGATAGGCCCGGATGAAGACCTCCTGAGCCAAGTCCTCCACGTGAGGCCCCATGCCTGTCATGCGAGACAGAAACGCGAACACTTGATGCTGATAGCAGCTCACGAAGCGTTGCAGCGCCAGCCGGTCGCCTGTTCGGCAAGCAGCCAATGTGCGCGCGTCGATCTCCGTGTCGGCAGTCGTAGAGCCGCTTGGCTCGACCGGTGATCGTCTTGCTCTCGCGCGCCGAGCTGTTCTGCGGTCAATACCAACACCATCTCGCCTAGTCCTGTCTAGTTAAACGACGACGACCGAGAAAAGTTCCCCTCCATCAGCGGCTGGACCGCGACCGAGGCGCAGCGCCGAGCGAAGGTTGCAGACAAGCCAAAGGCCTCCGGCGCAGCCCTACGCCCCTGCTCAACTCGTGTGCTCTTTCGTTTCGGCGTCGCCCAGGTTATCTGGCGAGTGGACTGCAAGAAGGGCGACCCGCCCGAACGAGGAGCCGTATGAAGCTGACCCCAGAGCACGAAGCGCTTGCCAATACCGTCCGCAGGTTCATGCAGGAGGAGGTGAACCCGCACGTCGACGCCTGGGAAGCGGCCGAGACCTTTCCTGCACACGAGGTGTTTCGAAAAGCCGGTGAGCTCGGCTTGCTAGGCGTGACCAAGCCCGAAAAGTACGGCGGTATGGGCTTGGACTACTCCTATGGCGCCGTGGTCAACGAGGCGCTCGGCTGGGCCAACTGCGGGGCGGTGCCGATGGCCATCGGCGTGCAGACCGACATGGCGACTCCCGCATTGGCGCGTTTTGGCTCCGAGGAGCTGTGCGCCGAGTTTCTCACGCCATCCATCAACGGCGAGATGGTCTCAGCCATCGGTGTGTCGGAGGCCGCCGCCGGCTCCGATGTGGCCGGGCTCCGCACCAGCGCCCGCGTTGACGGTGACGACTACGTGATCAATGGCAGCAAGATGTGGATCACCAGCGGCACTCAAGCCGACTGGATTTGCCTGCTCGCCAACACCAGTGAGGGCGCGCCTCATCGCAACAAGAGCCTCTTGTGCGTGCCCATGAAGACCAAGGGCGTGTCGGTCGCGCGCAAGCTCGTCAAGATGGGGATGCGCGCCTCGGACACTGCTGAGATCTACTTCGACGACGTGCGTGTGCCTCAGCGCTACCGCATTGGCGAGGAGGGCAAAGGCTTCATCTATCAGATGATGCAGTTCCAAGAAGAGCGCATGTACGTGGCGCTGACCACTTTGACGCAAGTGCAGCGCACCATCGACGAGACCATCGAGTACACCCGCGAGCGCAAAGCTTTCGGCAAGTCGATCCTCGACAACCAGGTCGTCCACTTCCGTCTCGCCGAGCTGCAAACAGAGCTCGAGGCGCTCAGGGCGCTGACTTGGAAGGCCGTGGACACCCACGTCAGTGGGCAGGACGCCACGCAGCTCGCCTCCATGGCCAAGCTCAAGGCGGCGCGCTTGACTCGTGTCGCCAACGACGCCTGCCTTCAGTACTGGGGCGGCATGGGTTTCATGGACGAGACACCCGTGTCGCGCCGCTACCGCGACGGCCGCCTTGGCAGCATCGGAGGCGGCGCTGACGAGGTCATGATCGGCATCATCGCCAAAGGTATGGGCATTCTGCCGAAGCGGTGAAATTGGCTATGGATGTCGCCGAGCACAACCGTCGGGCCTGGAATCGCCTCGTCGAGGGCCGCAACCAATGGACGGTGCCCGTGAGCAGCGAGCAAATCCAGGCAGCCCGCGAAGGACGGTGGGCACTGGTGTTGACGCCGACCTTGCCTGTGCCGCGCGAGTGGTTTGGTGAGCTGGCTGGAGCGCGGGTGCTCTGTTTGGCCTCGGGCGGAGGGCAACAAGCGCCGATTTTGGCGGCCGCGGGCGCGACGGTCACTGTGCTCGACAACTGTCCCAAGCAGCTGGCCCAGGATCGGCTCGTGGCAGACCGTGATGGCCTGCAGCTTCGGATTGAGCAAGGCCTGATGCAGGACCTTTCGCGCTTCGACGATGGCGCTTTCGATCTGGTGTTTCACCCCGTTTCAAACGTGTTTGTTCCCCAGGTGCGTCCCGTGTGGAAAGAGGCGTTTCGGGTGCTGCGGCCAGGAGGCACGCTGCTTTCTGGCTTCAACAATCCGGCCCTCTACCTGTTCGACGAAGAGGAAGAGCTCCGGGGCGAGCTCGTGGTGCGCCACAAGATCCCTTATTCCGATCTCGACCTGCCCAAGGAAAAGCTCGATGCGCGCATCGCCAGGGGCGAGCCCCTCGAGTTCGGCCATACGCTCGACGATCAGATCGGCGGGCAAATCGCCGTCGGCTTCGTCATCACCGGTTTCTTCGAGGATCGCCACCCGCCCAGCCCGCTGGCCGAGCATCTGCCCTGCTTCATCGCTACTCGGGCGCTCAAGCCCGCCCAGGGTGCTGTCAGCGCCTAGGTAAGCAGCACGAACAAGGTGGTCGCCAAGACGCCGGCAATGACGCTCTCGCGCAACACACGGGTGCTAAGTGCCTGGATCTTGCGACGTTCTTCGGGGTTGTGGATGGGGCGTTCCTCGCCGCCAGCCTCTCGCTTGCCCCGCGAAGCAGACATTACGCAAACGCGGTTGAGCCCCTGAAAAAACGCCAACGCGGCGAAGGTGAAGGGGAAGAACAGCAGCAGCCGGTAGCCGATCGCAAGGTCAGCGCGCCCCATCCACACCGCTAGGATGAGGGTGACGGAGAGCGCCAACACGCCGACACGAAGCCGGCCGGCCGCGTTGTGGCCTCACAGATTGCTGTCGGGCTGAGCCCACTGTTCCATGGCAACAACCTAACACCGGTCATACATTCTGCCAGTCATGAGTGTGTTTTCCCGTGTCGTCGACATCCGCCCAGGGGAGGGGCGGCTCGTGGCGCGGACTTTCGCGGTGCTTTTTGGGGTCATTGCGGGCCACACCGTGCTCGAAACGGCGCGCGATGCGCTCTTTCTGGGCAAGCTCGCCGCCAGTCGGCTCACATTCGTGTATCTGGCCCTCGCGCTGATTGGTTTGGTGGTTCCGAGCTTCAACACCCGCCGGGTCAAGCAGTTTGGGCGGCGCAACGCGATGGTGTTCACGTTGATGTTGGCTGCCTTCGGCACCATTTTGTGGCACTTCCAGCCGGCCAGTCGCGCGGTTGTTTACGGCATCTACATCTGGAGCGGACTGCTCGGCACGGTGCTCGTGGTGCAGTTCTGGATGCTCGCCGGCCAGCTCTTCACCGCTGCGCAGGGAAGGCGGTTGTTTGCGGGAATCGCTTCAGGAGGGGTGCTCGGCGCTGTCAGCGGGGGGCTGGTGGCGGTGGGCGCGCTGCGGGTTCTGCCGCATGATCAGGGGGGCGGGCCGGACGTGCGGATGCTGCTGCTGGTCGCCGCCTGCTTCTTCTTGGTGAGTGCCTACTTGCTGACCGGCATCGCCATCCCCGGGGACGATGCGGGTCCGGCGCCGGAAGGGGCCCGCACCTCGATTCTCGGCGGGCTCGGCGTGCTGCGTGAGCACCCCTACGTGGCGCGCATGGCGCTGATGATCGCCTTGTCTACCGCAACGGTGCTCACCACGGACTACCTGTTCAAATATGTCGCCAAAGCCAACGTGGCGCCGCAGGATCTCGGCCTGTTTTTCGCGCAGTATTACGCCGTCCTCAACGGTGCGGCTCTGCTCATGCAGGTTTTTGCCGGATTCTTCATCGTACAGCGCGTGGGGGTGGGGCCAGCGCTCGCCGTGCTGCCGCTGCTGCTGCTCGGGGGCGGCGTAGCAACTGCGCTGCTGGGTGGGACGCTGCTGTTGGTGCTGCTGACCAAAGGGGCCGACGGCGCTCTTCGTCACTCTTTGCACCGTGTCGTTACCGAATTGCTCTTCATGCCGCTGCCGGCTGAGGTGCGCGATCGCAGCAAGTCCTTGCTCGACGCGGTGTTCGTCCGTGGGGCGCAGGCCCTCACTGCGGGGACGATTCTGTTGCTCGCCACGCTGGGGCTGGCGTCAGTGCGCTTGCTGGCGGGCTTGCTCGCGGGGCTGGCCCTGGCCTGGCTGGTGTCCGCTGTTGCCTTGCGCCGACCCTACATGAACCTATTTCGAGAGCGGCTCGGACACGGAGCCATCGATCCAGGGTTGCTCGAGGTATCGGAGCTCGATCTCGATGCCATCGAGGAGCTGATGGGGGCCTTGTCCAGCACCGAGCCCGAGCGCGTGATCGCGGCAATGAACCTCATGGTGGATGCGGGACGCGCTCGTCTGATTCCGGCGCTGGTGCTGCATCATGGCTCCGAAGCCGTGGTTCAACGCGCGCTCGAGATCGTGCCTGACGCGCACCCAGAGGCTTGGCTCTCTCACGTGCCGGACATGCTGGCGCGGGGCTCTGTAGGCGTGCGCGCCTCGACGATTCGGGCGCTCGGTCGCAGCCAGCAGCTCGACCTGCTGCGCGCTAGCTTGAAGGACGAGAGCCTGTTGGTGCGTGCGCAAGCGGCATTCTTCGTGGCCCAACAAGAAGCGCCCGATCAGCCTTTGCAGCACCCCGCCATCGCCGAGCTCCTCGATGACAGCGCGCTCAGTTACGAAGAGCGCATCGACGCGCGTCGCGGACTGATTACCGCTCTACGCGAAGGCGCTGACGTCTCTTGGGCCGACGTACTGCTCGATCTGGCCGACAGTGACGTGTCCGATGTGGTGGAGGGGGTGGCGTTTGCGATGGCCCGCATCGGCGACGAGCGCTTCGTACCCATTCTGGTGCGCCGCTTGTCGGCTCGGCACGGGAGAGAAGCTGTACGGGAGGCGCTGGTGGGGCTTGGCGAGCCGGCCTTCGATGCCCTCGAGTCCGCGTTGTGCGACCCCGAAACAGCTGCCCAGCTGCGTCTGCACATTCCGCGCTCGCTGGCGCGTTTTGGAACCGAACGCGCAGCGAGATTGCTCGAAGGATGCCTCGAATCGGAGCCCGACGGAGCCGTGCGCTTCAAGGTTCTTCGCGGGCTAGGGCACTTGTCGTCCCGCTTCTCCGTGCCGATTCGCTCGGAGCCCATCGAACGGCAGCTTCGTCGCGATCTGCTCAAGCACCTTCAGTTGCTTGCCTTGTGGATCCCGCTGGACGAGCACGACTACCGACCAGGCGTACGCGATGTCGCCAGGTTGCTGACCGATCTGCTCGCGGACAAGATACGGCAAGCGGCGGTGCGTAGTTTCCGCCTTTTCCAGCTGCTGCACCCCGAGGAAGACGCGCGGAGAATCTTCATTGCGCTGCAGTCTGCCGACCGGCGCGAACGCGCCAACGCCCTCGAGTTCATGGATGCGCTCGCGCTCGAAGGTGACGATGAGGTGCGGCAGCTGCTCCGGGTGGTCGCCGATGATCTGCCGCCCAGAGAGAAAGTCAGCCGTACCGAGCAATTGTTGGGGCTGCGCCCTCACAGCGCAGAAGCCGCTATCGAGTATTTGCTCAACGAGCCCGAGCTCGGCCTGGTTGCTCTTGCGGCCTTCGTCGGTCTTTCATTCGAGCGCGGGCAACTCGACGACGAAGTACATGACTTGCTCGCGGCCAAGCCGGAGCTGGCTTTCGTGGCAGACACGGTCGTGGAAATGCTCGAACTTGGGGGCCAGCATGTCTGAGCAGCGTGACCCGAGCCGCCGCGTCGAAATCGAGATCTTCACCAGGCAGCTACTCGGTGGCCCGTCTTCGAGCTCGGTCGCACGGCAAACTGCTGCCGCCGTACGTGAGGTGTTCATCCCGAAGGGCACCGTCATCTATCGCGAAGGCGACCCCTCGAACGATTTCTACTTCGTGGCCTCGGGTCGGGTGCGGCTCGTTGCGGAGGGAGTCGATGATTGGGAGTTCGGAACGGGCGGGGTCTTTGGTGTGTTCGACGGCGTACTGGATCGGCCGCGCTCTCGCACAGCGACGGCCGTAGCCGATCTGGTCGCCTTCGAGCTCAGGATGGACGACTGGTACGAGATCCTCGAAGACAATCTGGATGGCTCTTTGGCGCTGTTCATGAGATCGGGTGAAGAGACCTTGGCGCTTGGTTTGGCGTTGGCCCCGACGGGCGGGCTGCCACAAGTCGCCGAGACCGCCGCAGCCGCGACCCAACAATCGCTGAACTTCTTCGAGCGACTGCTGTTCCTCAGGCGCGCACCTGTGTTTCGCATGGCCAGCACAGAAGCGCTCCTGCAGCTGGCGCGAAGGGCCAAGACCCGCTTCTTGCCCGCTGGCACAGTGCTTCAAAAGGAAGGATCCAAAGTCGAACGCTTGCAGCTCGTGGTGCAAGGACTGGTTGACGTCCAGCGTCGCTCGCCAGCCATCGAAGGGATCTTCGGGCCCGACATGTTGGTCGGTGGATACGCCGGCCTAGGCGTTGAGCGATGGGCCTACACTTCGAGTGCCCACACCGATGTGCTGCTCCTCGAGCTCGGCCTCGAGACGACCTATGAGCTGATGGAAGATCATTTCGATCTGCACCGCTCGCTGACGGCGTTTTCCGTGTCCGAGCGGGCGCGGCTTCAGGAGCTCATGGCGCCCCAGGTGGGCGCCAGCCGATCTTCGCGAGCTCCGTCACGGCGGCCTCCAAGACCCTTACGCACCTGAAGCCGCGATGTGTCTTGCTCATTGAAGCGGACACTTCACGGCGTCGACTGCATTGCCTGTCGGCAACATGCGCTGGAAAATGAGATCGAGGTGGCGGTGGTTGGTGCCGCCGAGCATTCCGAGCTTGTCGACCAGATCCGAGGCCACGGTGGTGTCTGCTGTCGCCCCTGGCTGACTGACCCAAATAGCGTGAGGGCCGCCGCAGCCACAACAGGGTAGATAGGCGCTGGCGGCGATGGCGAAGCCTGCAATCCCGCTGGCGTTGGTCGAGGAGGACACTTTGACGGGGTACCACTCGTCGGGTCGTGACGAGTCTGGCGCCGATGAGAAGTAGAACGCTACTGGTACGCCCGCCATTGGGATGGCCTTGTCGTCCACCACCAGCACATCGATGCTCGACGGCCCTTCGCGCTCGACGAAGGCGACGAGTCGGAAGGCTGGCTCGCTAGCGCTGCTGGCATCGTGGCGGGTGACGGTGCTGCCGTACTCACTGGCGACGTAAGCCATGTCCGCTGGCGTGCAGCTGGCCTCGGGTGGCTTGCTTATACACACATCGAGCTCGTCGGCGGCGCGAAACACGGTCGGATCGCCGAGGCCCGCCGCGCGTG
>CAZRGL010000098.1:16359-24020 GCA_964599485.1 uncultured Polyangiaceae bacterium | reverse complement strand
GGGACCGACATCCGTATCGCCGCCGAACATGCGACGTTCGGTCTGGGCGAAGTCAAAATGGGCCTGGTCCCCCTCGGCGGCACCCACATCCGTATGCCGCGCCAGATCGGCTGGGCGATGTCGATGGAATTGCTGCTCACCGGCAAGAACATCGACGCTCAACGCGCATATGACATTGGCCTGATCAACCAGGTTGTCGCGATCGACGAACTCATGCCCACCGCGATGGCACTGGCCGAGAAGATGTGCCGCAATGGACCACTCGCCATGCGCACCGCCAAGGAAATCGCCGTGCGGGCGCTCGACCTCGAGCCGGGCTTCGTGCTCGAAAAATCGCTCGGTCAACGCGTACTCGGCTCTGAAGACGCCAAGGAAGGCCCCAGAGCGTTCTCCGAAACGCGCCGTCCAGTCTACACGGGGAAATCGCCGCCGGCGTGCCGGACGGCCCCCTCGCGGCGCGCCGCAGCGGAACCTTCTCGACGGCCGGCAACGCGACGGATCAAGCCGATCGAATCACCATCAGCCGGATCTCGGTCATGTCTTCGATCGCGAAGCGCAGCCCTTCGCGACCCAGCCCTTCGCGGCCCCGCCCGGCCATGCAGCCCCACCCGGCATCATCGCGACCCTCGCGGCCCGCAGCTTCACGCCCCAGTCCCTCGCAAGCGAGCCCGGCGTCGCGACCGCGAGCCTCACAGCCAGCGCCAGCCATGCACGCCATCCCGGCGCCGAGCGCACCGCCCATGGCTGCGGAGGAGCCGCCAACCCTGGCCGCTCACCCCATCCCAGCGCCGAGCGTGCCGCCCCAACGGCGCTCGACCATTCCACCACCCAAGCAGCCGCCAAGGATTGGCGCCCACACCTCGTCCTTCCCACCGCCAGCGCCCACAGGCTCGGAGCCGCCGCCGGCCTCGGATCGCCAACCGCGCTTCGAAATCCCTCCACCATCGGTGCCGCCACGCGGCCGCCCTAATTTGCGGGTCGTCAACGGCTGAGCCGCTTTCGATCTACAGAGCAGCCTGTTGGCTGCAACTGGTGGCAGGTCGGCTTTACTGTCTACAACTGGTCGACTAGCCTCCAGCACCACCGTGGGCAGACTGCTCTATTTGGTTGATTGGCTCCCCCCGGATTACGGCGCCATCGGTCAATACGCGCTGCTGGAAAGTCGACAGCGCGCTCAGGACGGCGAGTCTATCTTGCTGGTTGGTTTCTCCTCGGAACGCGACTCGGTCGAGGAGCACGACTTTGGTGATGGCCAGCTGACCATCCTGCGCTTGCATCGCCCCCCGGTAAACAAGAGCCATATGCCCAAGCGGGCAGCGTGGACGCTGCAGACCAACTTGGTGCTGGCCTGGCAAGTCATTCGGCACCGAAGCGACATCGACCAAATCCTTTTCACCGGCAGCCCGCCGTTCCTCGAGTACTTGCTCTCGCCCATCAGCCGGTTGGTCCGCAAACCCATCACCTTCCGCGTGGCCGACTTTCATCCGGAGTGCAGCATCGGTCGCTACGACGGCGACGCTCCGCGCACACTGTTGGCGTTCCAACAGCTGTCGATACGTCTGCGACGAACCATCGACCACTTCGAGGTGTTGGGACAGGACGCCAAACGCGTGCTCGTGAGCCAGGGGATCGCGCCTGAGCGCATCACCATTAGGCGCTCGATGTCACCAGTTGACATCGACGAGACCACCGAGCCGCTGACGCTGCCCGATGCGCTCGAAGGAAGGAGCGTGTTGCTCTACTCGGGCGCAGTGGGCTTCGCTCACGACTACGCCACGTTCGTCGAAGGCTACCGCCGCCACCACCATGCCGGCAGCGGCCGTGTCGTGTTGTGGCTCAACGCCAACGGCGTCCTCGCTGACGAGTTCGAGCAAGCGGCCCGCCAAGCCCGAACGCCCATCCATCGCAGCCACGGCGTTGCGCTCGAGCAGCTGGGCAACCTGCTGGTCACCGCCGACGCCCATCTGGTAACGCTTCGAGACAAGTTCGTGGGTCTCTGCGTTCCTTCGAAAATCTACGGCGCCATCGCTTCACGCAAACAGATCCTCTTTGTGGGAAGCCCCCAGAGCGACGTTCACCTGCTCTGCTCGGAGCAAGTCGAGCCGGGCCACTACCAGCGCGCAAACGTTGGCGATGCCCAAGCGGTCTGCAACGCCCTCGAGCTCATCGCCGATCGAGCGCTCGCTAGTCCCACTGAACGTAGCTGACCGCTGCGGTCTTTGCGATGCTTCGGTCGACTTGGAAGCTGCGCGTCTTGTTGGCTGCGCGCAAGATCAGCTTGACGCTGGACTTTGCGCTGCCGCCAACGAGCAGCGTCCGATAAGTACCGGAAGGCATACGTTGCACAGCAACACTGTTGGCGGACACCCGAGCCGTCGATGGTGTCCACGGCGAGTAGACGTTGCCGTTTGGAGCGATGACCACTGGTGTTGGGCAATCTGAGCCACTGCAGTCCAGCTTCGCTTCGAGCTGACCGGGGTTCTGCTTCGGAGCTTTCTCATTGGCCCCGACTCGGCCGGCGCAGCTTCGCACTGAATGGCTTGCAAGCGCACTCTTCGGCCGCAGCTCGGCGATCGAGATCCAGTGTGCACAAGCGCGTGCTTGGTCGCCCGCCCCCGCAAACGCACGAGCAGCACGTATCTGCGCGCGGACACTGCGCGGTTTCGTCTCTACCAGTGAAGCCATCGACGCTAGCGCTAGGGCGCCGTCGCCATTGACCGCCGCGGCATAGCCGAGCAGCTCGCGAGCGCGATCCAAATCAGGATCGACTGCAGCGAAGCGCTTGGCGGCCTGCAGGGCGAGCTCGAAGCGCCCCGAGAGGATCAGCATGCGGATGAGCGTTTCGTGTCGCTTGCGACTGTTGGGCTTGTCGGCAAGTTTGTCGGCGAGCTTGGCGAGCTTCTTTTCGCTTTTGCCCATCCAGTCGTCGTTGCCCGGCAACAAAGTTGCGAGCGGCGTCGGGTAATACCTCGAAGCCCATCTTGGTTGCAGGGGGGACCAGCCAAGTGGGGAAGCAGGGCGCAGCGGAGCTGTGAAGGCCCCGCGTCGACGAACAGGAGGGCGACGCGTCGTGGTCGAAGATGAGCTCGACGAGCCATCGCTCCTCAGGAAGCTGATGGGAATCACGATGACTGCCGAGCCCCCCTCGGGCGGAGAGAAAGCGGCACTCCTGACAACCGCCTTGAGGCATGGGACGATCTTCGAGAGCGGGCCGCTTGCGCTTCCGCCGACGGAGGTCACCTCGCCGTTGGGACCGACTCTGGCAACGAGAGAGACTGAGCCAGCCATCTCAGGATTATGATTCAAGCCCGCTTGGTAGCAGCGTTTGAAGCGCCCCCGCAGGCGCGCGACCGCGCTGGAGGCGTTGGCGACCGATGCGCCACCTGCCACCGATGCGGCCGCGACGCTCGCGACTGGCCCCTTGACCTTCTTTGCTTTGCCCACCGTCGTGCTCCCACCGCTCGGTCCAGACATACGGTTGACGCCGCTCGATCGAGACATGCGTTTGGCAGCGGGCGCTGGCCGGCGTTGCGCACGTGTCGGACTGCTCGTGCCCACCGAGGCAGCGCTGGGAATGGCCTCTCCGATGAGGCCGCTGTCCATGGCTACGGCATTGCTGCCGACCGCACCCACGGTCTCGACATCTAGCTCGGCGAGCGCGGAAGCGATCTCGGCGGCGCTTCCTTTTCCGAGGGCCTGACCAAGACGATGATCGCTCTGCTCGTCGGCACGGCGAATGGTCCTGCGAATGCCGAACTGGGCGAACATGGCGTCGTTCTCGAGCACCAAGAACGAAGTATGCCGCGACATCACTCGATACTGCTTGGAAAGCGCAATGACTTGCTTGCGGGCCTTCTTGTCGCTCGAAGCTTGGAGCTTGTCTACGCGCGCGCTGGCCCACAGCCGCGGCACGAGTGGATTGTTGCGACCCGCCTGCTCAGTCCACTGAATCGGCCGCGTGATTTGGTAGTCGCGAGAGCCGAGCTGGCCGCTGAGCACGACCTTGCCCGCTCGTCGTGCCGACAGCTTGCCTACCACAACCACCTCCTGTCCCAACCGTAGATTGGGCAGCTTGCTGGGGTAGATCTGCTCGAAGCCGTCCGGCAGCGAGAGCTTTGCGTTGCGCAGCACCGGCTGACGCAGCTCGAGCGCAAGCTGATGGATGCGCCGGCGCAGCGGCTCGCCCGCACGGCTCACACGTTGATGGCTGCAGCCGAGACGTTGAGCAAGCTCATTGATGACCAACAAGTCGATGGTGCGGCCCGCCGACAACAAGCGCAGATCGACCTTGCGCGCGGCAATGGGCTCGGCGACGCGTGCAGCAATACTCGCAGCGTGTAGCGGACCTGCGCTGGGTGAGCCGTCGCCAATGTAAATCAGCTGCCCGCCCCGTGTGGCGTCGAGCCGATTGGCGGCCGCCAATAGCGCGCCCGCGACATCTGAAGCGCCTGAGGGGACGAGCTTGTCCAGCCACGCGGCAGCTTCGTCGATTGACGCTTTGGTTGCAGATGCGAGATCCCCGGCTGGGTAGCTGCTGCAGCTGCTGTCACAAGCAAGCAACACGAAATTCTCGTCCGGATCCATACTGCTCAGCAGCCCCAGCACGAGATCGCTCTCGTGGGCGAGCGTTTCGGGCGACTGGCTGAAGCTCTTGTCGATGACGATCGCCCGATCGAGCCTAGTGAGCTTTGGCAGCGCTGCATCGACAGGCAGATCGGCGCGCACCCGCAGAGCGAAGTATCCACTGGCGTCCTGTGCTTGCTCATCTGTCTTGTTCGCCTTGTCAGGACGCGGCGCAAACTCACCTTTAGCCGCCACATATGCGCTCAGCTCGGCTCCTTCGCCTGCGCCACGCCCGAACGACACGGCGAAGTCACGGGAGGGCACGAAGCTCTTCGCTTGGTAACGAACGTCGACGACGCCATCCTTGATGGGATCGACCGCCGCATCGTGGCCCATCACCCGCGCTTCGTTGATTGGCGAGCGGCTATCGCTCGCTCTGAGGGTGATGCTGAAGTCGTCGATTTTGGTGGCGCGTTGCTTGCCGAGCGCCATTGGGTACAGGTAGCGGTAGCCATGGCCCACGCGCTCTAGCGATTGGTTGTAGGCTACGATGACCTTGCGGCTCTTCTTGGCTGGAATGGGAAAGATCTTCAGCGAGAAGTGTCCGCCAGCAACCCACTCGAGCAACGCCGGATCGCGGGGCCGTACCGTGTCATCGACGATGCCCTTGAAGATGCCTGCGGCGCGCTTGCGCTCGACCAGCTCACCTTCGACGAGCTGGTCACCTACCCACAGCGCCACGCGCGAAATGCTCGCGTTCTGCGGCAACGGGAAGACGTACCGGCCCTCCAGCACCCTGTCGGTGTCATTGTGGAACTCCTCTTCTATTTCCGTTCGGGCAAAGCCGTCGCGCACCGCCACCCGAACGTGATGTGACAGCAGCCGCACGCCACCGATCACCTCACTACGTCCAGGCAGTCGTGCGGTCATGGTGCCCACGCCTCGGGGCGCTTCGCTGCCAACATTGGCCGACTTGTCGGTCTCGGCGAAGGAGGGCAGCTCGGCTCCGGCTTGGGGCACCTGTCCGGCCCAAACAGCCCTTTTATCTGGGGATTTCCCCTCGACGATGTGGGCGCTCTCTCCTGCGCGCAGCTCGACCGCAGCGCCGGCAGCTTCCAGTGCGAGCTTGCCTCGGTGAACAGTCACGACGGCGCGATCGGCAGCGCGGGATCGGGCCGCCAGCGTGCTGTTGGGCTGCAATGACGCGCTCGCATCTGCCAGACGAACAGCAAGGGGCTCGGCGCTGCTAGCCTGCTGTCGACGCATTACGATGCGACCGCTGCGCAGTGTGACAGTCCGCCCTATCGAGGCCGGCGCTGCGTGCTGGTCTAGTGCCACGCTCGCGTCTGCGTCGAGCGCCACGGTGATGGTCGGATCGAGCCGCAACAGGGCGCTCGAAGCCCTGCCAGTCTTGACCACGACGTCACCAGAAAGCGTGTCGCCTTGGGATAAGGGCTTGCAATCAGCACCTTCGGAATTGCAGCGACTCACCGCCGAACCGGCTGCAGCGTCGATTACCTCCGCAGTTATCGTCCAGCGCTTTGGCTCCACCGGTTGCTCGTTCGATTCTCCATCGCTCCCACAACCGAAAGAGGATGCCACCACCACGCACACCATCGCGAAGATCTGTCGCTTCATCCTCGTCGCAGTACGGACGACCGATGGACAAAGTTCTATCGATCGGCGCCAAAGCTGCGAGCGCCACGGATGCGAAAGCGTCTACGCCGCCGGAGCCGACCGGGCAATGGTGGCTGCTCGGCGTCGGGCTCGGTCAAAGACGTCGCCGGCAAGCCCAGCTCGAAAAGAGTGACCTCGCGCTTTGCCCGGTCGCCGAGGCGGAAGGGCACTACCGAGGTGCCCACGCCCGCACCGACGTACACTGCCCCGGTCTTGCGAGAGCCGTAGAGGCCGTGCACATATTTGTGGCCCGCGATGCGCCCGACGGTGAGCTCGTGGACTCGACCGTAGGTGAGCTGCCCGGCATGTGTGTGGCCAGACAGAACCAACGGCACGCCGTGCTGCCAGAGCGCATCGGCTTCTTCGGCAATATGCGACAGTCCGAGGGTTGGCAGATCGGGGCGCAGTCCTTTTACCGCGCGTGCCACGTCGGCATGGCCGGTGTGAGCATCGTCTAGCCCCACGACCTGCAGACGTTGATTGCCCAAGGTGACGACGGTGTTGGCATTGTCGAGCACCTCGGCGCCGGCGCGCCGCAACGTCGCGCGCACTTCTTTGGGGGCGGTCCAATGATCGTGATTACCCAGGGTGCAGATCACAGGGGCGTCGAAGCTGCTCACCACCTGCTCGAGTGCGCCGAGATAGCGCTTCGAATAACAGATGAAATCGCCGGTGAGCACCACCAGATCCGGCTTGGCTTCGTTGGCGAGGCGTACCGCGATGAGCTGTGCTCGCAGCGGTGTCAGCCGACCAACGTGCAGGTCGGTCAGATGCGCCACGCGCAGATGATCCAGCTTTCCTACGTGCGCCTGCGCCCCGGCAAACCGCCGCACCCGAAACGAGCGCTGCAAGCGCCGATCACGATCCATCTGCAAGTAGCTTAAGGACTCAGGCGCGGCGCGCAAGCCTGAGTGGCCAGGACCATGCGGCAACTGCGTACCTAGTAGGCCTCGCAGCGGCCCGCCTTGCAGCTCAGAGAAGGCGACAAGCACATCGCCTCGCAGATAATACCGCCGGACCGATATTCGCTGATCAACTCGTCGGCTTTCGCTTCGACCTCGGCGACGTACGCCTTGTTGACCCCGGTCGCGCAATCGAGCGGACATCCCGGTTCGACGAGGGCACAGTCGTCGACGGTCGAGCAACTGTTGCGCGACGAGACGAATTCTAGGTACTCGGCGCGGAACTCGTCTTCGGTGGGGGGGCTAGCACAAGCGGCCAGCAGCAAGGCCACCGGTAGAACGAGTCCGAAAGCAACGCTGCCCAATACAGATGAGAAGTTGATAGAGCCTGTCTGAAACATGACGACACTCCTGAAGTTGTTTCAGGACAAGGTTTGCAAACGCAGGGCCAACGCCCAAGCTCCTGATTGTCAACGCGACCATAACCATTATGATACACCATGGTGGCGCCGCCGCCAC
>CAZRGL010000098.1:0-16349 GCA_964599485.1 uncultured Polyangiaceae bacterium | reverse complement strand
CCTTCATGGCGCGGATGGAGGTGGTATTGAGGATGGCGCCGCCGCCACGCTCGAGGCCCCAATGCCACATCAACGTCGAGCCAGCGCCGTGTGAAATAGCCGGTTGACACATGAAAGCATGGTCATATATTCATGTGACATGAGGCGGCGAAGCAGCAGCGCGACGCGACGACGGGCAACGGATGCACTGCGGCCAGAAACAGCGAACCATCTCGCTGACCTGTTCAAGGCTTTTGCCGACACGACGCGTCTGCGACTGCTGAGCGCCCTGTGTGAGGGCGAGCGCTGCGTCCACGAGCTGACAACGCTACTCGAGCTCGAGCAGTCGGCTGTGTCCCACCAGCTACGCGTGCTGCGCGACCGGCGAATCGTCCGCCACCGCAAAGAGGGGCGGCATGTGTTCTATCGGCTCGAGGACAAGCGAATGAGGCGCCTGCTCGAGCTCGGACTCGAGCAGCTCGATGGGGCGAGCTGAATCACTCTGGCTAGCGAGGAGCAGGAACATGAAAAACCACCGATCCAGCACGGCTAAGAGTTGGCTGCGGCGCATGTTCATGCGCTCCACCTCGCTGTCGATCCGCTATGGATCGAGCGCTTGGTACGTGCGTGTCTTGTATCGGCTGTGGGCGGTCATCTACGACCGAAGCATTGCTTGGGATCCGGCCTACCGCGCCAATGCACAGCGCATGGTTGACGCCATCGTGGGCGATGACGACAGCGTCCTCGACGTAGGGATGGGCACCGGCTTGTTGGCTGAATATGCCGCCGACAGAGCCCTGAGCTACCAGGGTATCGACTACTCCGGGCCAATGCTCGCACAGGCGGCGCGCAAGGTCGCGGCGCTGGGACTCGGCAACGTATCGCTCCAATGGGGCGACGCGCGCAAGCTGCCGCAAGACGACGGGCGCCTCGATGTCGTCGTCAGCTCCTTCGCCCTGCCCCATTTTGCGGAGCAAGAGAAAGTTGACGTGCTACGCGAGATGGCGCGCGTGCTGAAGCCAGGCGGCCGGCTCGGACTGTTCCTGGCCCAAGGAGAAGTGGCGCCTTTGTTCTCGACCAAGATCGAGCTGGAAGCGATGCTGCGGCACGCTGGCCTAATCGAAGTGACGATCGACGATCGCGATGACGTCTACCGCATAGCAACCTGCCGCAAGCCCCCCGCCCCGTAAGCCGTACCACTTTGTGACACCCAAATCCCAGAACCAAGTCACGCCAAACCAACCACCATACCAGGCACCAAACCCGGTACCACCCGGTACCGGTACCAGTCACCTGTCACTTAGAAAAACCTACAAAATCGTCAATTTCGCTGTAATTTTCGCGTAATACAGTGTGCCAAATTTGGTACCGGTACCAGTTACTTGTCACTTAGCTGGTGGCGCAGCTTGTGGCGCCCGCAGCATGCGTAGCACTTTGTGATACATAATTGTGTCACGTGGGAGCGCGTTGTGATACATGTCATCCATGCAGATGCCAACAAGCTCTCCCGTTTCCGATTCCCCGTTTCAGCTGCCGAATAGTGGCTTGCGCACTTGGCTCCGTGCCATCGATGCGCTGCTTGCTGTCGTCGAAGACACGGCCTGGAAGGCACGTGCCGCGGCCAACCGGACTTGGTCGGCAGTACGTGAGGACTGGCTGAGATTGGCTGAAGAGTCGCGCTCGGTCGGTGAGGAGGTCGGCGACTGGCCGGCGCGATTGGCGAGGGTGACATCGACCGGCTGGATGCTCTCGAAGGTGGCTTCGAGCTATCGCTTGCACCTGACGGCCGCCGCATTCACCACCAGAAAGCGAGCAGCCAAGGCGCTCGACAAACTGCATGAGCGAAACGCCCGTCGCTTCCGCGAGACCAGCGCCGAGCAAGGGGGTGCGTTCTTGAAGGTCGGCCAGCTACTTTCGGCTCGCCCAGATCTGTTGCCCGCAGCATGGATCCGCGAGCTGTCGTTCTTGCAGGATGCCGCTCCAGCTTTCGACTTCGAGCAAGTTCGCGCGATTGTCGAGGAGGATCTCGGTGGCAGTCTCGAGGAGCTTTTCGGCTCCTTCGAAGAAGAGCCCGTAGCCGCCGCCAGCATCGGTCAGGTGCACCGGGCCACCACCCCTGACGGCGCAACGGTAGCTGTCAAAGTGCGCCGCCCCGGAATCGAGGATCTGGTCGATCTGGACTTGGATCTGCTGGTGATCTTTCTCGACGGCATGAAGAGCAGCCTGCCGCCGGCCGATTACGAAACCATCGTCACCGAGATCCGTTCGATGGTTCACGGCGAGCTCGACTATGTCGCTGAGCGCGAATCGATGGCGCGTATCGCGGACTTCTTCGCAGAGGTGCCCCAAATCTCCACCCCTCTGCCCATCCAAAAGCTATCTGGCCGGCGCGTGCTCACCAGCCCCTTTGTAGAGGGACGAAAGATCACCGAGGTGCTCGACGAGCTGCAAGAGGCCGGCGACTCCGAGCAGATCGCCGAGCTGCTCGGGCTTCTCATCGAAGCCTATTTGCGGCAGGTGCTCGAGGCCGGGATCTTCCAGGCCGATCCTCACCCGGGCAACCTGCTGGTGACGGAACGAGGCGAGCTGGTGGTGCTCGATTTCGGCTGCACCAAGCCGCTAGACAACGCTACCCGCCGCAACTACTTGGCGCTCGTTCAGGCCTTCATCGGCAACAACGAAACAGAGGTCGTGCGACTGCTCGGTGAGCTCGGCTTCGCCACCCGCAGCGGCAACCCGAAAACCCTGCTCGCCTATGCCAAGACATTGCTCGAGCAGTTTAGAGAGGCCGCCAGTGGAGGAGACTTTTCCTGGCCCACCCAACAAGAGGTCCTCGCCGACGCCGCCCAATTGCTGCAAGCAACCAACGACGATCCAGTCGATCAGCTGCCCAGCGACTTCATCATGCTCGCCCGCGTGTTCGGCACCGTCGGCGGCATGATGCTGCACTATCGCCCCAAGATAGATTACGGGCGCCACGTGATGCCCACGCTGACCAGAGCGATGTTGTCTTGATGGCAACATCTTCCCGACCAAGCTGCCACCCTCAGCCCAACTCGACGGAATGTCAGGCTACGCTCGAACGCTAGTCAAGAGGCAGCCCTAGCGTACTTCGAGCGAGCATGACCGATTCGTCGCCACCTTCTGCTGAGCCTGCACCCGAACAGGCGCAGCTGCTCACCCGGCGGCGCTTGCTGCTCGGAGCCAGCGCCGTCGCTGCTGTTGGTGCCGCCCACGCGCTGGGGCTGGAGCCGCGGTGGCTCGAAACGAGCGAGCACCAAATCGCTGTACCAAAGCTGGCGAGCGCGCTCGAAGGCTTCGTCATCGCGCAGCTCAGCGACGCGCACCTGACCGAGCTGGGAATGATCGAGCAAGCAGTGGTAGACGCAGTGCGCGCGCGACCGCCCAACCTGATCGTGTTGACCGGTGACATAATCGAAAGCGAGCACCGACTCGGCGTGTTGGCTGAGCTGTGCCGAGAGCTGCGCACAGCGAGTGGCAGCGTGGCCATGGTGGGCACCCTCGGCAACAGGGAGCCCAGGGGGAACCTCGGGCGACAAAGGCAAAACGCAAACAACAAAAAAGTACGCGTGAAGCTGCTGGTGAACGAAAGCGCCGAGCTCGGGGGCATTGCGGTGGCCGCCACTGATGACGGTCTGGGCGGATTGCCACGTTGGGACACCACGCTGCGCAACCTGTCCAAGAATGGACCGAAGCTGCTGCTCACGCACAGCCCGGCGCTCGTGGACGAGGCGCCGAGCACAGGCCCGCAATTCGACCTCGCCCTAGCTGGCCACACCCACGGGGGCCAGCTCAGACTTGGCCCTTGGGCGCCGCTTTGTCCGCCCGGCAGCGGGCGCTTCACCGCTGGACACTATGACACGGCGATGGGGCGACTCTACGTGAGCCGCGGCATCGGCACGAGCGTGGTGCCGGCCCGTCTGATGTGCCGGCCCGAGCTGCCATCTTTCGAACTGCGACGCGCTTGAAGCGCTCGAGACCTTACAGCGCAGCCCAGACGGTGGGCGCGGGGTTGAGCTGCACCGATGCGAGAGCCGCAAGTGTCACGGCTGCCGCGCAAACCGCCCAAATCGCGGACTGGCGGACTGCCGCCAGAGCAGGATCGATGTCGCCGCGGATGATCACGACGGGACGATCGTTGTCGCGGTAGACGTGAGCAGCTGGCTCGACCCGCTCGTGAAGCCCATCTCCGAGCCCCAAGTCGAGCTGGACAGCGTCCTGGCCGTCGCTGATCGAGTCTTCAGCTCGGTCACGACAATGCGCGAGCTCGCTCCGTACTGACCGCAAACGCATCAGCGAGAGGACGTTCCAGCACGCGCCCGCAAATGCTGTTATTGCAGCGGCCAATAGCAGCAAGACGTGAACGAGTCCCCAACCGCTCGAGCGAAGCATGGGAACCACGCACACCGCCAGCGCAACCACCGCCGCCGTGGTCGCCACGAGCAAGCGCTGATTGGCGTGGCCTACAGGAGAGCCCCGCCTGGCCTGTGTCGTTCTGCGAGCGGCCAAAAACACGAGCTGCAGCGCGGGAATGAAAGGCAGCGAAAAGACCATGCCCATCCCTAGCGCGAGCGGCAGCAGCTCGAGATCGACGAACCGAGCACCTTTCTCGAAGAGGCTTATCAACACCAGCAATGCGAAGGCATTGAGCGCGCCGGCGACTACTACGAGCATCGGCAATACCCATGCACGCTCGAGCAACCAGCGCGCCACCAAGCCCAAAAGAGCGCAGCTGACGGCGGTGACGATGGCGACCATCAGATTGATCTGCCTCGGCCCGCCGAGCGACAGCCATCCACCTACCAAGCCGACGAGCGCAAAGGACAGCACCAAGCCGCGCGTCGCGTTGCTGGTCTCGGCCGCCATGGGTGTTCATACGCGCGAGCAGCCGACTTGATTCCTGACGCCATCCAGAAAATCGGAACGCCGGATTGCTCCGCCGCCGAAGTTGGCGCATGACGGCGGCGTTGCTCGCGACCCGACTCCAGTTCGTTGTGCTGCTCATCACCGCCGCTTTGATGCTCGCGGCATGTGGCCGCGATCCGGCGGTAGGGCACGAACCGACTAGCTCACGCAGCGCCAGCCCGTCCCTCAATGCTGCGACGGCCGGCACGGCTTCGGCTTCCCGCGCTACGCCAACCAGCTCAGTCGCAACGTCCGGCGCGGCTCCGGCCTCGGGCAGCTCCGCGCCGCTGAAGGTCAACGAGTGGCTCACGTCACCGGTATTCTCTTCGAGCAAGCCAGTCGATGTACTGATCCACGGCGGCATGATCGTCGACGGCACTGGCGCGAGCGGCGCAATCGGCGATGTGGTGATCGACGAGGGGCGCATCGTCCACGTGGGACGCACGGCGACAAATCTGTCGGCGAAGCGGCGGGTGGACGCCGCCGGCATGGTGGTCAGCCCTGGTTTCATCGATACCCACTCGCACGGCGATCCGGCCAACGCCGATCACGACATCTTGCAAGGCGTGACCACGATCTGCGTCGGCCAGGACGGCTTCAGCGCAGGCGGCAAGCGTATCGCCCAGTGGATCGCCAAGTTGTCCGGTCGCCACTTGCGTATCAACGCCGCGCCCTTCGTGGGTCACAGCACGGCGCGCAGCCTCACCAAGGTGGGCCTGCGCAAGAACCCCTCGGACAAGCAGATCGCCAGGCTGACGCGCTTCGTGCAGACCGAGATGAAGGCTGGAGCATGGGGGCTGACCACGGGACTGGAGTACCTTCCCGGCGGTTTCGCCAAGCAACCCGAGCTCGTAGCAATCGCCAAACCGGTGGGCGCAGCAGACGGCGTGGTGATGAGCCACCTGCGCAGCGAAGACGAAGACACCATCGATGCCGCCATCGACGAGCTGTTGGCTCAAGGCCGCGGCTCGGGCGCGAGGGTGCACATCTCACACATGAAGATCGTCTACGGCAAAGGGGCAGCCCGCGCCGACAAGCTGCTGGCGCGCATGGCAAAGGAGCGACGCGCGGGCGTACGACTGACTGCCGACATCTATCCCTTCAACGCCAGCTACACCACCATCGGCATCGTCTTTCCGGGCTTCGCCAAGCCGCCCCACAGTTACGCCAAAGTGGCCCGTCGCCAACGCAAGAAGCTCGCTAATTATCTGCGCGAGCGCGTCAACAAGCGAGGCGGACCAGAGGCAACTTTGTTTGGCACTCCGCCCTACACGGGCAAGACGCTGGCGCAGCTGGCGGCGAAGGCAAAGAAGCCCTTCGAGGAAGTGCTCATCGGCATCGGGCCACGGGGGGCGAGCGCGGCCTATTTCGTCATGGACGAAGCGCTGCAGACGCGGCTGCTGCTCGATCACTGGGTGATGATCGGCTCGGATGGCTCGGCCGGCACCAACCATCCCCGCGGCCGGGCCACCTTCGCCAAGCTGATCCGGCACTTCGTGGTCGAGCGCAAGCTGCTGAGCATCGAGGAGGCCATCCGCAAGACGACCAGCCTGCCTGCCAAGACCGTGGGCCTCTACCGCTACAAACGCGGTTTGCTACGGGCGGGCTGGGCCGCCGATGTGCTGGTTTTCGATCCGACCAAGATCCGCGATCACGCGACCTACGAAAAGCCAAAGCGCTTGGCAACAGGCATGAGCTGGGCCTTCGTCAACGGCAAAGCCGCTGTCGCCGCAGGAAAGCTGACCCGAGCGCGCACAGGCTGGATATTGCTCCGCAAGTAGGCCCGAGCTCTCACAGTCTTGCTAGAGCGCCGCGCATGTCCTATGAGAGCGACGACGCTTGGCCTCTGGCCAAGTCGGAGAGATGACCGAGTGGCCGAAGGTGCACGACTGGAAATCGTGTGTAGGGCAACCTACCGTGGGTTCGACTCCCACTCTCTCCGCTGAGATTCCGTGGGGTTGCACGATTTGCGTGCCAGTTGCGTGCCTGTAGGTGCGTGCCGATGGCCCAAAACCGCCGCCGGCAGCTCAGGAAAAGGTTCGCCAAAACCTTCGGCAACATCGTAGGCCGTGCGGATGTAGCCCTGCGTCGTTTCGAAGCTTCTGTGACCAGCGTGTCGCATGATCTCGTAGGGCGAATCGCGGCGCACAGCGCGCCATGTGATGCCGGTCGCCCGGAAGTCATAGTACCGGATGGCGTTCGACGTATCGGATGTGTCATGGAGGGCGGCTCGCTTGACGCCGGCCGTCAGTAGGTGCTGATGGAGCTGCGCCAGCGTGCCCGGCTCGCGCGCCGACGGAGGCAACAGGAAGTCATGGACGGCCTCGTCGGCCATGAGCATCAACAGCGGCGCCAATGTCGATTCAAAGTGAAATCGCCGCGCCTCTTTTGTCTTTGTCGGCTTCTCTTTGCCGTACTCATCGGTACCGCGATGCACGTGGACGGTCCCATGCTCGAGGTCCAAGTCGCTCCAGCGCAGCTGCCGCAGCTCACCCGGTCGCGCGTATAGGTACACCCCAAGCACCACGTGGCGACGCCAGTCCAGCGGGCTCTCTTCGCATGAAATCACGCTCAAGAACTCGGTCGGAAATAGAAACTGCTTCACGGCCTTCGGCCCGTTCTCGGGCGCTTGGACTCCAGCCGAAGGGTTGTCACTCCGCACCAGAAGCGAGTCCAGCTTCGACGAAAACGCCTCGCGACAGGCCGCCTTCACCGTTGACCAGATGTTCTGAGCGTAGGCATGCTTGATCACCCCCTGCCGAGTCTTGTCGTCGAGCGCCCTCACCAGCCGCCGCAGATCCGCTGGCGTCCAAAGGGCAACATGCTTGTCGCCGAGCACGGGCGTGATGTGGCTGCAACCACGGCGCCGGGTCGCTGACCCTTCGGCAAGTGTTGTTCCGACCAGGTGTTCGTGTCCACGTCCAGTAGCCAAGCCGACTTGTTGACGCCTCCGTTCTTCTTACCGTTCATGGTGCCACCAATGACCAATAGACGTCGCTGCGACCCGCTCAGCAGCAGCGCCTCGTTGCCCATGAGCTTTGGTGAGCATTCGAGGCAGGGTCCTCGGCTACCCAACCCCGGCGAAACATCCATGCCGGCGCTCTCCAGGACGTGCGTGACATGCGGCGTCACGGGATCCAAGGCTACCCCACGTAGCAGCGGCTCGCCGGACTTGGCGGTGGCTTGAAGATCGGCAAGCATCTCGGCGGCTGGCACATGGATGCGGCTGCCTGCGTGAAAGAGCGTGTGCAGCTCCGCGAGCCCTGGCGGTACCGCGTGGACTAGCTCGACCCCTTCACCCGTGATCTTGTAGAAGTTCGGGTCGTCCGGAGTGCTGGCGGTGAGCGCGTACGGATCGGGACAATTTGGACAGAATATCTCCGTGTAAAGGTTCGGATCGAACTCGCCCGGAAAGGGGCTCCAGTCGAAGGTATCCTGTAGCTCAATGCTGGCGTTGCCCGACTGGAAGGTTTGCGCAAATTCGTCGAACAGCGGTCGCGTGGAAGCGACACCATCGCCGTTGGCCTCAACAACTTTCGCGAGAATCACACCGTGGGCACTCTTGGCGATGATGCCGCCAAGATCGATTTGAGCCTTCGACTCCTTCACGTAGATACCTGGCAGCTGTTGGAAGTTCCAACGAGCGGATTCGAGGACGTCACCCGAGTACAGCTTGAGCACACCCATGGCAAACTCAGCCCCCTGCTCGAAGGCCGGCCAGCCAGCCGGCGCCTCGGTGACCATGGAAAACCAGGGGTAGCCGCCGAGGTAGGAGTCTTTGGACACACCGCACTTCTTGAAGCAGATGGCGCGGCCAGCGATCGTATCCGTACTCGTGTCAGTCGCACAGTTGCACCAGCGAAGCCCCATTTTTACGTTGTCACCAACGTGCTGTCCTTCGGGCCAGAACTGCGCGTAGTCGTGTGTTTGTGCCGAGAGCTGAAGCAGGTTAGGACTCACCTGCCAGGCGCACGAAAGCGTCGGTAAAGGGCAATTGCAGCCTGGGATGAGCTCGGGATTGCCCTCACTGCAAGCCTTGGTCTGGGGGAGCATGTACGGCGGTAAGCCGGGCCCCTGTGACGATCCCATGCTTTGACGCGGACAAGTGACCGCATCACAAACATCAGGACGAAACGCGTTCAGGTACTTCTCCTTCGCTTTCTGGAACATGTACTTGGCAATGGGCGTATCTGCTGGTTTGCCAAGCACAGGCGGCGCCGCCAAGCCGTTGTCGTAAGCGTTCGCCAATTCCGCTTCGTAGTTGCAGTTGTCGGCCGGGCCAGGGCCGCCGGAGTAGGCCAGCTCAGGACAAAAATCGCAAGCAGCACCATGGCCATTCCCGGTCTTCTTGGGGTCATCGCCAACCGTGACCTGCTCAGGGTTGTACACCGTGGGACAGTTGTCGCAGATGTCGATTACCCCGTCATCGTCGGCGTCTTGCTTCTCGAGGATGGTACAGATATCGAGGCCGCCCCAGGCGTCGCACTTGGCAAGATATGCGGGACACTCGCCATCGAAATAGCCCCGCGGATCGATGACGTGATAGCCGAGGTCGCTGGTAGCATCGTTGAGGAAGTCGATTGTCTTGCTGGTGTCTATGCCGGCGTTGACATTGGCGAACAGAAGACCAGTGAAACCGGGAGGAATAAAGACTGGCACGGGGAACGGAATGGTGCTTGATACTGCACATATGTTGCCGTTCGCGTCGAGCAGCGGCCCGCCCGAGTCGCCACTAGTTGTCCCCGCGTACTCGTCGCATATCTGAAACAGCGTCTGCCAATGATTGCGATAGACGCTGCCAGTGTCCTCATTGGAACGTTCCCACCCTGAGTCGGTGCCATACCGGCGGCGCGTCGGTGGATCCGAACAAACACCGAAACCCTTGCCGTAGCCGACTATCGTCCCGTCGAAATCGCCGCTCGGACAGGTTTGGGGAGACATTGGAGGATGGCGGGGCTTGGCAATCGCGCGCGGTACGCGCTTATCGAGTCGAAAGACAGCGATGTCCTCGGCGATGTCTTCATCGTCTTCAATGTCGACAGATCCAGACCCGCGGATGAGCACAGCACCGCTTGTGCCAAAGCTGTGCGGGAACCGATGGTAATCATCGGCCGTCGTGGGATCGACACCAAAGAGCACGTCGAAATCATCGTTCAATCCAGGCGGGCCACCCTCAGTGAAGCAATGCCGCGCACTCATGATCCAATAGGGCGTGATCAGACTGCCGGAGCAGAATGGCTCACTCTTGTCAGTCTTGACCAATGAAACAACAAAAGGAAACATGTCTGTCGTGTCGGCCAGACCGTTCTGCACAGCTTGGTCAACAGCACCAACTTTCTCGTCAGGATCGCTATCAACTATTGATGTACAGCCAACGGAAAGGGCTGTCGCCACGCAAACCGTAAGCGTCTTGAAACAATGAGCGCGATTGGGGAAGAAGCTGCGTGGTGTCATGATGCTCTCCTGTTCACTTGCCGCACGAGGGTTCCGGGTTACTTTGTTCGCAGGCGAAATCGTGAAAAAGCAAATGTATGTACATGTCAGCCGCTATCTCGTCTGTGCGAGCTATCCGTAGAAGATGAGCTTCTGACGGGAACGGCTGCCAGGATACGGATGTCCCGCCAATACGCCAGCGTTCCGGAACTGCGTGGCTACCGTTCTTGCCGTCAATCGTGACAGCGAGACTCGCCGCATCGAGACTGAGAGCCGAAACAGGACCCGCCACGGTGAAGATCAACAGTTGCTTGCGGCTTCCGAGTCCCGGCACCAGGGTCTCGAGCGGTATCTCAAGCTGGCCGATTGGTGGCACGATGCATTCCTTGCCGGAGCAGTCCGCGATTTTGCCGTCGGTGGTGCAAACCCCCTCAGTGGCGCACCACTTGGAGAGCCAGAAGGGTTCCGGGCAAGGGTCGTCAAACGGGCACTCTGAGCAGGCCGAAAGCAAGACGCCGACAAGCGCGGCGAGTGCGCCGTAGACCGGCCTCGATAGTGGCGCGGATCGTTGTGCTGGCGAGCTCGAGAACATAGCCGCTCAGTTGCCTTTGACCGAGGCTTTGGTGCCGACCACAACCCGACGCGCCACGAATGTGCCAACTCCCGTGGCCTTCTTCTTGAAGCGGAGGGTCGCGTTCGGCGCAAACAGTCTGGCTACGAGTTTGCTGCCGTTGCCGACCGTAGCGCCGGCTCCAACGAACAACTCGAGCTGTCCACTTGGCGTAGCATCTCCTTGCGGTCCGACGTATGAGCTGGGTCCCATAGCCAGCTGTTTTGCTACCCGAACCTCACATGCTGTTGCACATTCAAGCCTGGTGTACTTGCTCATGAGCAGCCTGACAAACGTGTAGTACCCTCCCGCGAGGGTCAACACCGTTGGGTTGTTCTTCTTGCCACTCTTGAGCTTGACCTTCCCGTAGCTACCTGGAGTGAGCCAACTGTCCTTGCCGTGCTTGAGCGTCACGGGCTTTCCGCACGCCGAAGCCTCCGGGAAATCCGGCAGCGCCACGTTGACGGGCGTGAACAATGGCTTGAGGAGCGAACCGCCAACCATGCCGTGATTGGACAGCGTGTTGTGGAAGACTGTTGAGCTGATTGCGCCACCAAGCTTTACTTTGACGCCGTCGGCGCGCACCGATCCGGACACTTTGGCGCCGTGCCCGACGATGACCTCGGGCTTCGAATTCTCGCGTGCGTGTACGACTGTGATGTCACCACTTACGGCACTCTTCTTCTGGAGCCGAACTTGCCGCAGCCCGACAATAGTCTCATGCGGCCACACCTCGATTGGGCGAATGGACAGGGTGGCTGTGAGCGATTCGTTTCCTGCTACATCACGCACCTTGGCGTACACGACGAAGTGGGAGCTGTCTGCCAACGGCAGCACAACTTCGTCCTGGTAAAGCTCCCAGCTCGTGTCTGAGAAGTCTGCCTTCGTCGACACCAGCATCTCGACGACACCGCTTTGTGCCATTGTCGGATCAAGCAGCGGGTCCAGGTCAAGCCGCTGTCCTGCCGGCCACATTGTCCGGACTGCTCTGCTGAGAGAGCCATCGGGAACATCTGCAGCCAAAACGCGGACCACCACATCTTGATCTCTCTTCGTCACCCGGTCTAGTAACGACAGCTGTACGAGTGGCGCCAACGGATCGATACGAGGGGTCACACACAGCGGAGTTGACCAATCACTCGTGGCCCCACCGATGGTTGTGCGCATTCGGTAGCATGCCTGGGCGTCATTTGGGGCGGGATCGATCACGATGTTGTCAGCAGGCGGTAGGCCACTGAAGCGGAGCTCGTAGGTGCCGTCGATTTCCGCTGCTCTCTGAAGCTGAACCGAGGCATCGAGCATGAAAGGAACTCGTAGGTCGACGATGACTCTCTCATGACCCGGCGCAACGGCGGGCGTAAAGACACTCGCGGCGTCGTCGTCACTCGCCAACGGATCACCGCCCGCTGCGATCTCCGAGCCATCCGTCTCGCCGCCACCGTCGCTATCCGCTTGTAGCGGTGAAGTGCGTGCCCAAAGCTCCATCAGATTGGTAGCCCATCTTGGTCGTCATCGCCAGCTGGCTCCAGAATCGTCGTGCTGTTGGCGTAACGTGTCTCGAACCAATCAGGCAGACCGTCATCATCGCTGTCGTTGCCTTCACGCAGGTGCAACGCCAACTTCTTTTGCCGCTGAAAAGGCGCCCCAGTGACAGATGATGTGCCCGAGAGTTGGATGGCCACTTGGTACGTGCCGGCCAACGTCGTGTCCTCGAGGAAGGCACCGTATACGCCGTCATTGGCCATGTCGTCGGCGTGCAAACCGTCGTCGGCTAGTTGAACCGTCGTAGTTTGTCCGTCCGGATCCATGACCTCGGCGGAGACCGCCGCGCCAAGCACCGCTTGGCCGTCTGAGGGCATGGCGCGAATGAACGCAAAGCGATGTGCCACCCTTCCGTCGTCACTGGCTTCGCCGCAATAGTCAAATAGCCACCGCACCAGCACATCCGCCATAGCAAAGAGCCGCACAGGACCGCGAACCGCCTGTTCGACGAACACCGCCGGCTCGGCGCTCGTCGGTGGCGTGATGGTCCGCACGTGCTGCCAGCTCCAGGTGCCAACTTGCGGCGTAGCGATGCGAAAGACCGTTGCGTAGGAGCGACTTCCAACAGGATCGAAGACGTCTCCGTCGGGATCGACAAGCTGCAGCACGCTGGTGTCGTCTCGAGCAGAGGCCACCGAGACGATCAGCTCCTCGGTCATTGGCTCAACGTCCAAAACGGGCATGTCGTGGGGAAAGACGCTCTTCGGGTACCACGCGGCCACCCTGTCTAGCTCAGCAGCGGCGTTGGCCCCCTGCCTGAACTGGTCGGCCATTTCCGCCGTCATCCGCCATTTTTCGGCGTTCGATTCGTCGTCCGGTCCTTCAATATACGTAAGAGGTTCTTGGCTGGTACTGTCGAGCAGCTTCTGCAACGCGGCAAGGTCAGCGTCCTGGCCGAGTGCTATTGCCGAGATTTCCGGCAGCTTGAGTCCGAACGTGCGTCTATCTTTGTAACGCAGCCAACCTCCATATGGCAGGTCCTTGTCCCAGGGCGACGCACAGCTTCCGCCGTCGACGCCATCCTTCGGCTCCATGAAACCCGCGGCCTCATAGTAGGCAGCCGGATCATAGGCTGTCGCATTCATGCCATCGCTTAGCAGCACCATCGCGTGTCGGCTCGGCTTGCATGACGCGTAGTCAACATCCCAGTACTGTGATTCCACGTCGGCGCTTACAGCAAAGGCCGCTTGAGCCTGAAACAGCCCGTCGCCGATGGATGTGCAACCATCTGCCGTCACGTTCCAGAGTGCATCGATCGCAAGCTTTCTGACGTTCGCGAGCTCACATATCGTGCGAAGGTCGAACTCGTGCCGGGCGTTGCTTCCGAACGACACTACCCCAACGGCGTCTTGTTGCCCGAGCGCTTGGATGAGCAACTCGCCAGTCATCTTCGCAGCCAAGAGCTTGCTTCCCCCCTTGGCGCCCATGCTGCCGCTCGCATCGAGCACAAGCTGTAAGGCCACTTTTGGCGGGTCTGAGGTGAAGCGAAGCGCGTACTGCTCTAGATCGGCACCAATACCTCCAACCGATACCTTTAGGGACCGCCATCCTGATTTGGTGTAGGGACCATAGACCGGGTAGCATCTGTCGGGAACCGTCACCACGGCCATGTAGAGGCCCGGCTTGAATCGGTGCACATAGTAGTCACCTGCCCCGCTGCTGGCGCTCGGTTTCGCTGCCAGCTCTGGCGAGCCAACTGAGCAGTCAGGGATGTCGACCTTGATCAGCTCTCGGTCAACCATCAGCGGTTGGTTGTTCTTGTCCGACACGGTGAACTTGAGCAGAAAGGGCTTCGAGCTGCTGGCAGGGTTGCCACCATGACCGATTTGGGCAGATTTCGAGGTGGTTGGGCTGATGATCTCCACATATGGGTTCGATTCACCAATCGTCCATCTGAACGCCGCAGGCTTGTCACCTGCGCTTATCACCACAATGAGCTCGTCGGTCAGTCGCTTGCCGCCATCTATCGGGCCCTTACCGTTCTTCACCTCGACAAGCTCGTCCATGGCCAGCAGCCACTTGCCCTGCGTTAGGGTCAAACCAGAGTAGTCACAATGCTCGGTGACGCTCGCATCCGAAGTCGGGTCCTGGTCATCACAGCCTCCCGTGAGCGAGACCTTGCCGCTCTGATTGATGCGGAATACACGGACATTTGGGGCCTCATAACCCTTGACAGCAAACGCGCCGATCCGGACTCGCGTGAAGTACTTCAGCCCTTCGGTGGGGTCCGGGTGAACCGACAAGACCGCAGCACCCCAGGGTTGCAACGTGGTGAACTGATTACCGCTGCCGATCGTCTCGCCCTTCATGAGCTCGATCCGACTATGGCTGGCAAAATCATAGCTGTCCAAGTGGCGCTTCGCGCGGACGAGGTCATCGTAAGGACTGACCGAGTCTGCCTTGTAGAGCGGCGGTAGCCGTCCGAAATTGGCGGGCAAGTTCTTTTGCTCGGCGATGGAATCACCGACCGGGGGCGGAAAATTATCGGGAAACCAAAATTTGTCATTTCCGTTCTTGTCGCCACCAACCGTAAACGAGCCGATCCACTCGAAACGCCAACGCGGATCTTGGACGAAGTCTGGCCGGTCACGGTAGTCCTTGAGCACCATGGCGGTATGAAAGTCGAGCACCATGGTCTCCAGATCACGCCCGAGCGCGTTTTCGATACCGATTCCCGTGCGTTTGACGGTGGGTTCGTTTGGACTTTGCGCGTAAGCTTTGAGAATCTCCACGACTATGTCGCTACCTTCGTCAGGACGACGTTGCCTGGCGCCAACGGGGAATTCACCCGGGGTCCACCGCAACTCCATGGCTGCGTCTGTTCCTCCCGGATGTGCGGGATTGCCGGGGTTCCTCTTCACGCCGTACTGCTCCATGGCGTAGCGCCAAAACAAATCGGCGCGACCGCCGTTGTGCAGCATGGATTGAGCAGGCTTGTTCAAGTAGACGTTGGGCCCTGCCCGATCGAGTCGGTAGATGCGATGAGCGGACGAACGGGTAAGAGGAGTCGTAGGGTGAGGCAAGGAAAAGCTGCGCGCCACCGCGTCGGTCAGACTCTCGCCATAGGGTGGATAGTGGACCGTTTTCGCCCCTCCATTTGCTCTCGTCCACGCCGCGGAGAACTCATGAAAGTACTCATGACCTAGCACAGCCAATGGGAAAGCCACGTTCTCGCCAAGGGGCCCCGAGTAGTCGAGCTCCCATTTGCCGGCGGGCGGCAGCGTGATGTGATCGCCCCAATACGAGCCTCCTGTGAAGATCTTGGTCGGATGAAACAGCAGATTCGTAGGACATCGGCCACCCTCTCCACTGCAGTCTCCTCCGGAGCCGTGCGACCAGGTCGGCTCATTGAACAAGTTGCTCTCCAGATACACGCGTTGCCAAGAGTCGATCTCCTCGAGTCTGGCTTGGATGTAGGCCACGAGCGCAGGATCCATGCAGACGTGCCCCTTGGGCTGGACCACACCCTTTCCGGCCTTGTTGCCATCAGTACAGGGATCGATGGGATCGCCGACGACCAGCCCGTGAAGCGGGTTGTCGTAACCGCTGTACTCATCCTTGCTCACGCCGAAAGCGGGGAAGCGCGGATGGTCCACAAGCGGATGGGGAAGGGGGCAGAACCCATCCCGGATGATGATGTCTTTGAACTCTGGATACGCCGGAACCTTGCCAGTTGAGCTCGCACTTTTGGTGCGAATGAAGAGGATGCGGCCCTTGTTTGACTCGTTCTTCCAGTCGATTGCCTCTAAGTTAAACGCCTGGTGAAGCGTCGTTTTCCCATCGATTCCAACCGCACTTAGCTTAGGTGCGGCGGCGGGTTTCTTCGCTACCTCCTAGCTCAGGAATTCGCGAGATACAA
>CAZRGL010000097.1:0-24037 GCA_964599485.1 uncultured Polyangiaceae bacterium | reverse complement strand
ACGCGCACCCAGTCGCGCACCCGCTCGGCCCCGACCACGAAGAAAACGCCAGGGCACCCGCACGCCCCGACCACGCCGCGCTGCCCCGCCAACCAAGTCGGTTGCGACAGCCCGTCTGTGGACTACTCCTCTTCGGGCTCCGGTAGCGAATTTGGTTCTGGATCCGAGTCGCTTTGAATCGCGATGGCGATGGCCGTGAAGGCGAAGATCAGGATCGCCGATGCTGCTTTGAAGCGCTTGCCGACGGAAAGGCCAGTCGTCCAGTATTGGGCGACGCATATGCCGAGCACGACGAGCCAGGTCTTCACTCCTTGGTCCAGCTTGGGTTGTGCCGCGACCGCATCCGGGTCCTCTGCGAGCAATGTAGGAATGGCGAGCAGAGGCACCAAACAGATGAAATGAATGTAGTAGTTGGCCGGGTAGAACAGCACCGGAATGAGCAACAGGCCTAGTACCGCAGCCTGCTCGGGGCGCTTGTCGCGACTTGCTTGTGCGATCAAGGCGAACGCCATGGTGGCCACGACGATGAGCACCGGAAGCTTCGCTTGGGGCAAGTGGTCGTGCAAAGGACCGAAAGAGTAGAGCAGCGCGCGGAGCCCGACGTGATTGGCGTGGCCCGTGCCCGATAACAGTAGAACCTTGTTCAGCCACGCGCTCCATGCCTCGATGGGTAGCACCACGCAAGAGAACGCGAACAGGAGCGCCAAGCACACAGCGCCGCCGAGGGCGACTTGTAGGATTGGACGCTGCTCCTCGCGGAACATCGATAGCGTTGGCAAGTTCCCGTGGCGCTTGCGGTAATCCCACGCCCACCAAAAGACGGGAATGCCCAAGCCGATGAACGCGACCGCCGGAAAAGCGCGCATGGCGGCAGCGGCGACGAGGAATGCTCCAGCGAGTCGCCACTTCTCGAGGCGCAATGCGCAAATCCCGATGCCCAGAAAAGCCATCCAGTCGTGTCTCAGCGTCGAGCCAGCCCAGTTGGTGTCGAACATGTAGAAGTCGGTGGCGCCGAACACGACCGCCACGACGAGCATCGCCCTGAGGCCGAATGCGTACGCGATGGCTACGAACATGGCGAGCAACAGCAACGGATCGAGCAGTGCGGTGGCCAGCAGCGTGGCGCTGCTCGCCTCCGTCTTCATGAAGAGTAGTCGCGTGGTGGCGAGCCATACGGGCGTAGCGTTGGCTCCATGATCGAGCATGGTGCCGAGATAATCATGGCTGCCCAGCATTCGCCGGAAGTAGCGCATGTCCTGCTTGAAAGCTTCCCAGCGGACGGGAGAAAAACGCTGCTTGATGGCGGCGATCTGGGGTCGTAACGAAGCAACGGTTGCCTTCTTGTGGGTCGTGAGATCACGCAGCCGGGTAGTCGCTAGCGTGTCGAGCGAGACCTGCGGATCGTCTTCCACGTAGGCGGCCACGCTGGCCACGTAGATCCCGTCGTAGCGCAGCTCTGCGAAGTACTTCGCGCTGGGGTAGTAGACCCGCATGTCGAACAGATGGACCGCGCTTGCCTCGTTGCGCTCGTGATTTCGGAATTGGGGCTGGAAGAGATTGAAGAAGCAGGCGACGGCAAGCAGCGCGCAGATGGCTAAGGTGGCGGTTGTCGCTTTCGAATGGGCTGCGAAGCGCTCAGGCGAGAGGGTCGCGCGTGCCACTGCGACTGCCGCGACGGCAGCTGCCGCAGCGCGCAGAAGTGAAATCTCGGGCGCTGCGATCGGCCAAGCCAGCCGCGCTGTTACGCCTAGGACGAGCAGGGCGGCGGCGGGTAAGCCCCACGCACATTGTCTCCACCATCGCGGAGCGTCGCGATGGACGCTGAGCAAGAAGATCACCAACAAGACCGCGCAAACCACGATGCCGTAGCGGAAGCTCATCGGATCGAGAGTGCGGTCGAACATCGAGGTCGTCTCACAGCCGCTCTTGCGACCATTGGGGATCGAAGAAGGTCGTTTGATAGCGGTCCCAATGATCGGGCAAGAGGGCAACCACCGGACCCTCGAGATCATCGCGCTGCGCGACGCGGACTGCGGCGACCACTGCTGTGCCTGCCGAGCCGCCCACCAACAAGCCTTCTTCACGCACCAGGCGCTGCGCCATCGCGAAGGATTCGCGATCGCTCACCGTTTCGGCAAAATCGATGACACTCGGATCGAGCACTCCGGGCACCTCCGACGAGCCGATACCTTCGACCAAGTACTTGCCGTCCTCACCAAGCTGTCCGTCGTTGACCAGACCCGCGAGTCGGCTGCCAACTGGGTCAGCGAGCACCACCTTGATGCTGCTGCGCGCTCGTTTGAGGAATCGGCCCACGCCGGTGATGGTGCCGCCCGTGCCGACTCCAGCGACGAAAGCCCCCACCTGCCCGCCGCTTTGCTCGAGGATTTCCGGTCCGGTCGTGGATTCGTGGATAGCCGGGTTGGCCTGGCAGTGGAACTGATTGGTTAGCAGTGCTCCTTCGCGCTCCTCGGCGATTCGGCGGGCGACCATCTGGAAGTTACGCGGATCGCCCGGCGGCGCGTTGTCTGCGATCACCGTCTCGACGCCCATGGCGCTCAGCGCGCGGCGCTTGTCGAGGGACATCTTTTCCGGCATCACGCACACCACCTGATAGCCCCGCACCGCAGCGATGAGCGCCAAGGCCATACCGGTGTTGCCGGCCGTTGCCTCCACCAGGGTCGCACCAGCTCGCAGTCGCCCCTCGCGCTCGGCTGCATCGATGATAGCTAGCGCCATGCGATCCTTGACCGAGCCACCAGGATTGAGGTGCTCACATTTGGCAAACAGCGGCAGCCGACAGTCGCGTCCGATTCGCTCGAGCGCCACGAGTGGTGTGTTGCCGATCGCATCCAGTATGGTCGGGCCGCCGCTCATCCGCCTACACTACCTCAAGGCAAGCGATTAGCCATTCGCAAGGGTTGCCCCTGCTGGCTCAGGATTCGCACTGGTGGTTTGAACGAGCTTGGGAGAGTCGCAGATGACGAGACGGGCAGCGTTTTTTTCTCCGTTCTTCATGTTGTTCTGTGGTCTGACCGTGGTCACTTGCAGCGGTTCAGACGAAACGGATGACGGCGGCGCGCCGCCACCTTGGGCGGATCAGCTCGACGTCAAGCAGGTAGCGGCCACCACGGTGGGCGCGCTCGACATCTTCTCATCCACCATGCTCGATGTGAGTTGGAGTGGCTCGTCGAGCTCAGTGGATCACTACGAAATCACGTTGATCGATCCCTTCACATCGAAGTCCACGACGACGACCGCGGCGTCGACGGACACCTCCTCGAGGCTCACTGGCCTCAAGGCTGGCACCACCTACCAAGTCGCGATCGCGGCGTGTGCCGACCCCGATTGCACGTCCTCTGAGCCCGGCGCTGCCGCCGATGAGGGCACCACTTCTGAAGAATATTGGCAGCTTCGAGGAAGCGGAAACAGCTATGAACAGGCTGAGCAGATCGTGGCGGACGGTCAGGTTCTGTCGTACGTGCTGCAGTATCCGGCCGGCGACTCGGATGCTGAGACGAACCTCAAGCTCTACTTTGCCGAGCGCCCGATGGCACAAGACAGTGGTGCTGTGGCTGTTGCAACCAACACCGTCGACAAGGCACTGCCTGGAGCGTCGTTTTCGCCGTGGGCCACCGCAACAGGGGGACTGCGCCGCGCTTGCGACCTGATGCACAGTGACGGCTGTGATTCCAACACGCTGATAATCAGCGCGGCCCAAGCAGTGCCCTTGTGCTCCCCAGAGAAGGTGCGGTTGTTCTTCGAGGCATCTGATTTCGCCGACCCAGACTTGTCGACTCGGATCTACTATCTCGACAGCCACGATGGCTGGGAGGGTTTGGACTTCAACCCCAACGCAGCGAAGGTCGAGTGCGGCGGGGACGCATCGGTCGACTACTCGCCTGGTGGTGACTGTGAGCCCATCGTAGCGATTGGTCTCGAGGGTGACAGCGTCGCCGGTGAAACCGGTCTCAGGCAGGCGCGGCAGTTCAAGATTGGCTTCCCCAAGCGCGACAGCTGGTGCTGGGACCAGGCCATCGGCAGCTTCATGGTCATCACGGGCGCCTCGACCCCTGCCGGCGTCAACGACGGGCTCTTCTATGCGGTCTGGGATGGTTCTGCTTGGAAGGTCGAAATGGAGTCCGACGGGTCCACTCCGCGAGTCCTGCACAAGAGCTCCCACGGACCGGTGCTCGTGCATCTCGGAGCCAGCCGCTACAAGCTCTATTACGAAGACCGAGCGGCAGGGAATTCTCGGGGGCCGGGTGGCTCTGGAAAACCGCTGCGCATGGTCTACGCCGACGGCGCCGGCTCCGGTGACCAAACAGCGGTCGACTTCGACGACTGGGAAAACACGGACCACGGTCGCGAAGTGCACTTCTTGTGGCCTGATGGCAGCCTCGTGGATGCAGAAGCCGAGAGTGGGCTCGGTGACCACTTCATTTGGGTTCCGGCCGATGATCTGTCGACCCAAATCATGCACCACAACCTAGGTGGCATGGACAGCGCTGACTGGAAGGCCGCGTCCTATGGCCTGGGCATATCGGTGCTGCTCAACCCTTGATAGCTCCTCGCAAGAACGTAGCTGCCGATCTGGGTATACTCTTCCAAGGAGCTGTACCTAGCCCGGGTTCTAATCCGGGCTAGATCTCAGGTGGACGGGACGTGCGTTGGTCGATCAACACTTCCCGATTGGCGAGGTGCTCGGTGATCGCATAGGTCTCTTTGGCGCCCAAGGAGCCGAACTGGACGCCGATTCCCGTCGGCTTGGCCCAGCGCACCACGGCATCGATCTGCAGCACGTCGCCTTGTGACAGCTCGACGCTCAGCGCGACCTTTGAGCCAAAGTCCATGCGCTCCTGGGTTTTGATGAACGCTCCCCCCATGCTCATGTCGGCGATGCGCGCATGTCCTTCCTCCCCGCCCTCGGTTCGGTAGCGGACCGGGAGATCGACTCTCTTTCGAACATGCCTACGTCGCTCACTCAGCATAGGGCACCACGCGCCTCCACCCCTCCACAGTTGGACTAGAGTGTGCTTAGTTAGCAGCTGTGGAGCGCGAAACCAAAGGCTGGCGTCGTCACCTCGATGGATGGCAGGCCGGTGCGGTCATGTTGTTGCTGGCCGGCAGCGCCATCCTCTTGGCCGCGCCGCGCGCTGTCGAGCCCGAGCATTTACCCGTTCCCCTGCATGATTTGCAGGCGCTGAGCGCCACGATGCGAGCAGACGACGAGCGGGCCAAAGCAGCCCAGCTCCAGACGCTGGACGTTGACGTGAGGGCGCTGGGGCGTGAGCTTCGCGCCTACAACATGGCGGCTGCAGACGACAAAGAGGAACAGTACGCTGACGCACGAATTCGCGTGGCACGTGCCGCAGACAAGGCGAAGCGGCGCGATCCCGAAGAGCTGCTGCGGCTACGCGCCTACCAAATGCGGCGTTTCGTCTCAGAGTTGGAAAAATGGCAGCAGGACGGCACGGTCACTAGCGAGCTGAAGGCGCTCGGCGGCGATTTTCTCGTTGTGCTCGAGCGCAACGCGTGGTGTCGCGGCGGTAGACGGCTCATCTTGGGCGAAGCTGAGTTGAGGGTGCTGTTCAAGAAACGCTGGAATGCGCTCAGCGGTCTGCGCACCGGCCCCTACGCCCTCACCGTGGACGAAGACCGGGTTCGTTTTGGTTTTCTGCTCCGCCATCCTTTCTCGCCCAACGACCCGGTCCATCGCGCGCCGCGTCGCCGGCAAGCGGCGGGCAAGCGGCTCGCGCGGCAGCGTCTTCTGATGATTGACCGGCTCGCCGCTCGTGACCCCAGCTATCCAGCCCAGCTCGCGCGCGGGGTCGTCTACTACCAATCCGGCCAATGGACCATGGCGAGCAACGCGTTTCGCCGCCACCTCGACGAAAAAAAAGAGGGCGCATTCGCCTTGCGCGCGCGCAATTATCTCAAAGCGGCGCTCGATCGAACGCACCAGGCGGGTTTTTGAGCATCGACGAAGCGCGAGGATGATGCTACCTCCGCGCTGGCATGCCGCGGCGCGATGATCTCAACAAGATCCTGCTCGTTGGTTCGGGGCCCATCGTCATCGGCCAGGCCTGCGAATTCGACTATTCCGGTGCCCAAGGCGCAAAAGCGCTGGTCGCCGAGGGCTACGAGGTGGTGTTGGTCAACTCCAATCCCGCCACGATCATGACCGATCCGGGGCTGGCCCAGCGGACCTACGTCGAGCCCCTCGACACCCAGACGCTGCGGGCAATCATCCAACGAGATCGCCCCGACGCGCTCCTGCCTACGCTTGGCGGACAGACAGCGCTCAACCTCGCCCTGGCGTTGCATCAGGAAGGCATCTTGGAGGAGCTGGGCGTCGAGCTCATCGGTGCGCGCCCCGAGTCGATCATCAAGGCCGAAGGCCGCGCCGAGTTCAAAGCGGCGATGGCCAAGATCGGCCTCGAGACGCCACGCTCGGGCTATGCCCACTCGGTCGAAGAGGCGCGCCAAATCGTCGAAGGCGAGGGAGGCACTGGTTACCCGGCCATCGTCCGCGCCAGCTACACCCTGGGCGGCACGGGCGCAGGTATTGCCGAGCGGCCCGAACAGCTCGACCCCACCGTCTCCTGGGCGCTTCAACAATCCCCTAGCGGCCGTGCGCTGGTCGAGGAGAGCTTGCTCGGCTGGAAAGAGTTCGAGCTCGAGGTGATGCGCGATCACGCTGACAACTTCATCGTGGTCTGTTCCATCGAGAACATCGATCCGATGGGCGTGCACACCGGCGACTCCATCACGGTGGCCCCGGCCATGACCCTCACCGACCGGGAGTATCAGCGGCTGCGCGATGCGGCCCGCGCCGTCATCACCGAGATTGGTGTCGAGACCGGAGGGGCCAACGTGCAGTTCGCCGTCAGACCCGACGATGGACGCATGGTGGTCATCGAGATGAATCCGCGCGTGTCGCGCTCGAGCGCGCTGGCTTCCAAAGCGACGGGCTATCCCATCGCCAAGGTGAGTGCCAAGCTTGCGGTGGGCTACCGGCTCGACGAGCTGCGCAACGACATCACGGGCACCAGTGCGGCTTTCGAGCCGACCCTCGATTATGTGGTCGTCAAATGGCCACGCTTCTCTTTCGAGAAGTTCCCCGGAGTGGACATCACGCTCGGCACACAGATGAAGAGCGTGGGTGAGGTGATGAGCATCGGGCGCACCTTCACCGAGGCGCTCGAGAAAGCAGCTCGTTCACTCGAGACTGGTCATGACGGCCTCGGCTCCCTCGTTGGCCGAGTCGACTACGACAAGCTGCGTCAGGATCACAACGAGGCACGTGATCTGGTGATGGACGGTCCGCCGCGACCCATCGCTACTGCCGATGCGGTTGCCCTCGATGACGAAAGCCTCGGCGCGGCCCTACGCGAGCTGTCCGCCAAACCGCTCGGCGACCGGCTCTTCTTCGTTGCCGACGCAATGCGCGCTGGCGTGAGCGTGGAAGAGCTTTATGAGCTGAGCCGTATCGACCGCTGGTTCCTCGGGCAAATCGAGCGCATCGTTCGCTGCGAACAGCAGCTAAGCAGCGCTTCGGAAGACCTCCTCACGCAGCCCAAGTTGCTGGCCAAGGTGAAGCGTTTGGGCCTGAGCGATGCGCGCATCGCGTCGTTGATCGGAACGAGCGCCGACCAGGTCATGCAAGCGCGCCGGCAGCATGATCTGCGACCCACCTTCAGCAATGTAGACACCTGCGCAGCCGAGTTCGCCGCCACGACCCCCTACATGTACTCGACCTACGACGGGGACGGCGGCGCTGAAATCGCGCCCACCGATCGCAAGAAGGTCATCATCTTGGGTGGCGGGCCCAACCGCATCGGTCAAGGCATCGAGTTCGATTACTGTTGTGTGCACGCTTCGTTCGCCCTTCGTGAGCTGGGTATCGAAACGGTAATGGTCAACTGCAATCCCGAGACGGTGTCGACGGACTACGACACTTCCGACCGGCTGTATTTCGAGCCGCTGCGTCTCGAGGAGGTCTTGGCCATCTGTGAGCTCGAGCGCGAAAGCGGAGTGCTGCTCGGTGTGATTGTGCAATACGGCGGTCAGACGCCGCTCAAGCTCGCGGTGCCGCTTGCCGAAGCAGGTGTGCCGCTGCTGGGCACACCCGCTGACGCCATCGACCGCGCCGAGGATCGCGAGCGTTTCGACGATTTGTTGGCGAAGCTCAATCTGCGCCGGCCGCCGGGGCGCATCGCCGATGGTCCTGCCGCCGCTCGCGTCATCGCAGCTGAGCTCGGCTACCCAGTACTGGTGCGCCCCTCCTACGTGCTCGGCGGACCAGCGATGATGGTGTGCGACAACGAAGACGAGCTCGACAGTTACATGCACGTCGCCGTCGAAGCTGCCAAAGAGGCAGGCCACCAGAGCATCCTGGTGGACAAGTTCATCAACGACGCCATCGAGGTCGACGTCGATGCCATAGGCGATGGCAAGCAGATGGTGATCGGCGGCGTGATGCAGCACATCGAAGAAGCCGGCGTGCACTCTGGCGATTCGGCCTGCGTGCTTCCGCCCCATTCGCTGTCGCCGGCACTGATTGCATCGATCGAGGAGCAGACCCGGCAGATCGGTCTCGAGCTCGGTGTGGTCGGACTGATGAACGTCCAGTTCGCGGTCAAAGGCAACAACGTCTACGTGCTCGAGGTCAACCCGCGCGCTGCCCGCACCGTGCCCTTCGTTTCCAAAGCGAGCGGGCGCCCGCTCGCCAAGATCGCTGCCAAGGCCATGGTCGGCGTATCACTTCAAGAGCAAGATTTGGTCGACGCCATCATGCCGCGCCACGTGGCGGTCAAAGAGTCGGTTTTTCCCTTCATCAAGTTGCCAGGTGTAGACACCCAGCTAGGCCCCGAGATGCGATCGACCGGCGAGGTCATGGGCCTCGACCGCACCTTCGCCCGCGCTTACGGAAAGGCGCTGCGGGCCGCGAGCGTCAAGCTCCCCTGCCAAGGGCGCGCCTTCATCTCAGTCAAAGATGAAGACAAGCCCACCGCTTGCGTGGTAGCCCGCCGCCTCCGGGCGCTCGGCTTTTCAATAGTGGCCACGCACGGCACAGCGCAGGTGCTCGAGCGCGTACGCATTCCTGCCGACCGGCTCAACAAAGTAGCCGAAGGATCCCCGCATGTGGTCGAAGCATTGCGCGACGGTTCGATTCAGCTGGTGGTCAACACCACCCGCGGCGCCAAGGAAATCCGCGACAGCTATTCCATTCGTCGCAATGCCCTGCTTAGCGGCGTGCCTTACTTCACCACCATGTCTGCGGCTCTGGCCGGCGTCGACTCACTCGAAGCCAACGACAATGCCCCGGCCAGCGCTTTGCCAACGGTGCGAAGCCTCCAAGAGTGGGCAGCACCCGAATGAGATGAGCGAGCAGGGCCGCTCCGGTTGAACATATGCGCGCCGCGTCGATTGGCTCTTGCGCCCTGCCGCGATAGGCTTCGCGCTTGTCCGCGCTGATGGCGGGCAAGTTGGCAGCGCAATGAGCCTCGAAGACTCCTCTCCCGTTAGCGTTGGCGAGTTGATCGCCAACAAGTATCGGGTCGAACGCGTGATCGGCTGCGGCGGCATGGGCGTTGTGGTTGCGGCCATGCACACCACCCTCAACGAGCGTCGCGCTATCAAGTTCTTGCTTCCCCATGCGTGCGGAGACCCCATTGCGATCGAGCGATTCATGCGCGAGGCCCGCGCGGCGGTGAAGCTCAAGAGTGAGCACGCCATCGACATCCACGATATCGGCCGGCTCGACAATGGCATGCCTTACATGGTCCTCGAGTATCTCGAGGGGAGTAGTCTTTCGGAGCTATTGAAGCGTCAGGGTCCGCTGCCGGTTCAGCACGTCGCTTCCTGGGTTGTCGAGGCGCTCGAAGCGCTCGCCGAGGCGCACCAAATCGGTATCGTCCACCGCGATTTGAAGCCGGCGAACCTCTTTCTCGCGACCACCGCCTTGGGTCGGCCGCGTATCAAGGTGCTCGACTTCGGTATCTCGAAGCTGGTTGGTCCCCGCAGTCGAGGCCAGGCGAGCCTCACCGACGCCGATGGCATCGTCGGCTCGCCGGCATACATGTCTCCAGAGCAGCTTCGCGCGTCCAAGGACGTCGACGCGCGCACGGACATTTGGGCGCTTGGCGTCATCATGTACAAGCTGCTCGCGGCCGCAGCACCGTTCCCCAGCAAGGCCCTTTTTGAGGTCATTACGACCATTCTCACACAGCCGCCTCAGCCGCTTCGTGCATTACGACCGGACACTCCTCCCGAGTTCGAGCAGCTCATTCTTCGTTGCCTCGAAAAGCAAGTCGACAAGCGCTTTCAGAACGCTGCTGAGCTCGCTTCAGCGCTCGTTCCTTTCGCGAGCCCAGAGGCAGCCAAGCTTGCCGATCGAATCGTGAATTTCGAGCTCGCCGTCAGGCAATCGTCTCCCGGAGAGATCCCCTCGATGCTCACGCCGGCGCCGACCGACCCATCTGCAGCCAAGGCGCCTGATGCACCGAAGCCCCGATGGCCTTCGACCGTCAAAGTGGCTCCGCCCACTGAGACAGCCGACACCAGGCCCGTCCCGACGAGGCGGCGCGAGCAATCGGTACCCCCGGACGAAGCTGAGACGAGGCCGTCCTCGGCACCCCGGATCGAAGCTGCAACGAATCCATCTTCGGCGCCTTGGGTCACGGCCGAAACGAGCCCCCCGACAGCCCAATCGTACCCGCCGCCGCCGGTCACTCCCGACGAGCGCCGAACCACTCCCCGAGCGGCCAAGCGAGGCTGGAAGAGCACGGTGCCCATTACCCCTAGTCCCGTGTCGAAGCCTCCGGTCAGCGCCAGTGAGGCCCCTACCGGCAAGCTTCGGCCGGTAGCTCCGGTCGCCCGAGTTGCCGCCCCGGCCGAAAATCCCGAACCGCCCACGCTGCGCAAGCCCCACAACGTGGCGAATGCCGACAGCTCTTCGCCGTTGCCAGTGGAGCAGGGCTCGTCTTTGTGGGTCAAAATAGTCGTCGGCGTGCTCTTCATGGCCCTCGGTGGCGGCGCGGCTCTTTGGTTCGGACTGACCAAGCCCCGCGCCGGTCCGGCACCTGTCGGCTCCGTCGCCAATACGAGTGTCGCCACGGCTACACCGACTGCTCGACAGACGGCTGCTGTTGCGCCTACCGCACTGGCGCCCGCGTCGACCGTGGGGGTCGACGCCCTTGGGACGCGCTCGTCGATGGCTTCGCGCACCGGCTGGGGGATGGGCTCGACGACCACCTCAACGACGACGAGAACTGTTGCCTCGTCAACCACGTCGGCCGACACTGAGCCTGCGTCAGCCACCACTGACGATGACGACGACGATCCGTTTGGGAGGACACGCAAGTGAGTCTACTGCGCGCTTTTGCACTCACGTTCATCGCTATTTCGATCTTCGCCTTGCCAGCGACGACAGACGCTGCGACCAAGCAAGAACAGGCCGAGGCACAGAAGAAGTTCGAGGCGGCCCTGACGTTGATGGACAAGAAGGAGTACCGGCCCGCTTGCCGTCTTCTCGAGCAGAGCCAAGAGCTCGATCCAGGTATGGGTACGTTGTTTCGCTTGGCCGAGTGCTATGAGCACACCGATCGACTGGCGAGCGCCCACAAGAACTACCACGAGGTCGCCAAAGCCGCCGAGCTCGCTGGCATGATGAAGCGTCACAAGGTTGCTGTTGACCGGGCTGCGGCAATCGAGCCTCGGGTCGCCAAGCTCCAGCTCGTCCTACCTGAGGTCGTCGCCAATATCGCGGGCCTGGAGATTTCGGTCGACGATGTGCTCGTCGAGCGAGCCAAATGGCAAACGCCCATCATGGTCGATACGGGTTTTCACAAAGTGCAGGTCGCCGTACCGACCAAGCCGGTCTGGTCCGAGCAAGCGAAGGTCGAAAAAGAGGGCGCCACCGCACGCGTCGAGATCCCCGCCTCCTTGGCAGAGGGCGTCTCGCAACCCACCACCGGCACGGGCCAGATGGTTGCCGGTCTCGTCGTGGCCGGCGTAGGCGTCGCCGCCATGGGCGCTGGCGTCATCGTCGGCGTACTTGCCCGCGCCGACTATCTGAGCGCAGAAAACCGCTGCCCCAACAACGTCTGCGATCCGGAAGGCTTCGACACGCGCAGCAACGCCATGACCCAAGGCGACCTCGCTACCGTCATCTTCAGCATCGGCGCTGCCGCCGTGGTGGCCGGCACAGTGACTTGGCTGACCAGCCCCAGCGGCGACGATAGCGCCAAGCCTGAAGAGAGCACCGAAGCAAGCTTGCAATGGAGCCTCTCAGCCACGCCACAGGGCCCATTCGGTACGGTGACCCTCTCATGGTGAGATCCCGAGCGTGGTTTCTTTGCGCCACGGCTCTGTTCGCGGCGGTCGGCTGCAACGCCATTTTCGGCTTCGAAGACCCCGTGCTGCGCGAGACCAGCACGACCACGACGACAGCGACTGACAGCACGAGCACCACGACGGGTGCAGGTGGAAACACCGGCACCACGTCTAGCACTGGCACGACATCCAGCAGCGAGACAACGACCAGCAGCGGAGCAGGTGGCAGCGGTGGCAGCCCGCCACCGGTTGCTACCCACGTTGCTGCCGGGACAAACTTCAGTTGCGCCGTGATGAGCGATGGCGGCGTCAAGTGTTGGGGGTTGAACCACGTCGGCCAACTCGGTGACGGTACGACCGACTCACACCTGACCCCTGAGCCGGTCGACGGGATCGGTGCTGCCAAGGCCTGCTCCGCTTCCAACCTGGATTTTCACTTCGCGTGCGCCTTGCTCCAGGACAAGACCCTGAGGTGTTGGGGAGACGGGAACCTCGGACAGCTTGGCGACAACAAAGGTACGGCAAGCAGCACGCCTGTGGCGGTGAGCGGACTTGGGCAAGTCGACGTTGTCAGTGTGGGCTGGGCGCACGCCTGCGCTGCTCTCAATGACGGCTCAGCGCGCTGCTGGGGCTCTGGCGGGTTTGGGCAGCTCGGCAATGGTCAGTACTCCGTGCAGAAAGTCCCGGTGGGAGTCCTCATGCTCACTAGCGCCACCCACATCGGCGCCGGAGGTCAGCATAGCTGTGCGCTGGACGCAGGCGGGGCACAGTGCTGGGGTAAGAACAACAATGGGCAGCTCGGCACTGGGGACAACGTGGATTCCCCTACGGCGAAGCCCGTGGTGGACTTGATGATCAATCCAGTTGGGCTATCGGTGGGATTCGCTCACAGCTGCGCTTGGGATTCTAGCAAGCCGCCCAGATGCTGGGGATTCAACACCGACGGTCAGCTTGGTGACGGATCGAATGATCACAAGACATCGCCCGTGAACGTTACGGGGCTCAGCGGTGTGGATCATGTGTCGGCCGGCAACGCGCACACTTGCGCGCTGCTCAACAAGGCTGTGCACTGCTGGGGCAACAATGGCTCGGGTCAGCTTGGCAACGACAGCAACACGGACAGCAATCTGCCCGTAGCGGTCAAGGCTTTCGGCGCTGTGGAGCAGGTGTCGGCAGGCGCGAATCACACGTGTGCAGTTCTCGAGGATGGTCGCGTTTTTTGTTGGGGAAAGAACACGGATGGCCAGCTCGGTGACGGCACGAAGAACGACAGCAAAGTGCCCGTGGAAGTTATCTTCTAGAATAGGGGTATGAGCATCGTGTCGAGACACCACCTGCTTGCTTTCTGTGCCCTCGTCGCAGTCACATCACTGGTCGCCTGCGAGACAGACACCGCGGCGGGCCCGGCAGGCAGCACCGCTACGACCACTAGCAGCGAAACTGGTAGCAACGGCGGTGGTGGTTCGACTGGTTCTGGAACGACCACTGGCTCGGGCGGGACGAGCAGCTCGGGCGGGACGAGCAGCTCCGGCGGGGCCGGCGGCGCTGCTGCTGGCGGCTTTGGCGGCACAGGTGGCGGCACGTCATCGCCGGTTTCGGTGCTGTTCATTGGCAACAGCTACACCTACGTCAACGACTTGCCGGAGCTGGTTCGTACGCTCAGCCCCGTGCCGCTCATCACGGTGTCCTCCGTTACCAAGGGCGCCGCGAAAATGCTCGATCATGCTGCCGATCAGCAGGTCACCGACGCGATCGCCAAGGGCGGCTGGACGCACGTCGTGCTTCAGGGACAAAGCGTCGAGGCTGTCGTCGCCACCGCATCGTTTCACTCGGGTGCGGCGCAGCTCGCGACGAAGGTCAATGCGGTGATGGCCAAGCCGACCTTCTTCGAGACCTGGGCCCGTGCCGAGGGCCATGCCATCTACGCCGAGAATTGGTTTCCTGATACTCCCGCGGCCATGCAGCTGATCCTTCGAACGGAATACGCCCTGGCAGCCAAGAACGCAGGCGGCGTCATGGCTCCGGTCGGCGACGCCTGGGAGAAATCGCTCGCCAAACATCCCGCCATCGTGTTGCACAGTGGAGATGGTAGCCATCCATCACTGGCCGGCAGCTACCTGGCGGCCTGCGTGTTCTATTTGGTGCTCACCGAGCAAGCCGCCATCCCTTCGCCCAAGCCACCCCCCGCTGGGCTCGATGCTGCAGCTGCTGCCATTCTGCGCGCTGTGGCGGCAGACACGGTCAGCGGCAACTAGAAGCCATCTACCGCTCTTGCAGCGAAAGACGATACAAAAACGGGGGATGACCCACCCATCTACCCTCTGAGTATCGCCTATCGATACAGAAAGGGAGGATGACTAGGCTACTATGTTGGACGGAGGGCTCACTAGTTGGTTGTGGGGTTGTGAGCTCGCCCTAGGGAGCACACTATGAACCGCACCACGTACTCTTGCTTATTTGGGACCGCCGTCTGCGCTGTTCCCTTGGTCGTGTCCGCGCTCGCCGGCTGCTCCGGTGACTCGGAGCTGTTCTCGGGTGGCCAAGCGGCCGGCGGTCAAACGAGCAGCTCAGCGACGGGTGGCTCCTCCAGCGGCGGCGGGACACAGGGCACTGGTGGCTCGACTGGCAGCACGACCAGCACCGCTAGCGGCACCACCAGCTCGGGCGGTACCACCAGCTCGAGCACAGCTACCAGCACGGGCACCGGCTCAGGCGGCTCACCGCCGGTCATGGGCTTCGTAGACATCCCAATCGTCGAGTCTGCCGACGATGTCGAGCAAAGCCTCGAGACCGGCGAGATGTACCTCAACAGCAGCGATCTCGAGCTCGGCCAGGATCTAGGCTACTTCGGCGCCCAGGGTGTGGGCCTGCGCTTCCAAATGGTTGGCGTGCCCAAAGACGCGACCATCACGAGCGCTACCATCGAGTTTCAGACCGACGAAGTGGCAACCCAGCCCACCAGCTTGACAATTCGAGGTCAGGCTGCCGACGACGCTTCTCCCTTTGGCAATGCTCCCAACAACCTCATGAGCCGTCCGCCCACCGCCGCAACCGTCAACTGGATGCCCCCGCCGTGGACCATGGTTGGTCAAAAACACCAATCACCGAACCTGTCGACCATCGTTCAAGAGATCGTCAATCGGGCCGGCTGGGCCTCTGGTCAAGACATGGTCTTCATCATCGTCGGCATGGGCACCCGCCCAGCCGAGTCCTTCGATGCAGATCCCAACGCCGCTGCGGTGTTGCACATCGACTACATCGAGTGAGCCGCTGTCTTGTAGGGATGACCCATCGGCGATAGGGATTGTGCATGTCGCGGCTCGGCTCGATCCTCAACACGTTGCTGCTGGCCCTTGCCATCAGCGGCTGTAGTGATGGAGAGCACGCACCCCCTCCGACTTCGTCATCGACTAACGGCGCGGGCGGCGCGCCGACCACAAGCAGCTCGAGCAGCGCGGGCAGTACGGCTCAGGGTGGCGCTGGCGGGGCTGCCCCCGTCGAAGTTCCCCTCGATGGCTTTGGCACCATCATGGGTGCTTGCGGGGTGCTCGATGATGCCGAGCTGACTGGGCAGATGCCCCTGCACAGCGAGAGCTCGCTCGATGTCGCTGCGATGATGTTCGACTACGGGGAGCGGTCGATTGGCGGCAAGAAAGTGCACGACGACGACAACCTCGGTGGCAGCTCGCTGTACTCCGAGGTGCTGGCTTACGAGATGCCGTATCGCTGCGAGCTCGCCGACTTGCTCAAGACCGAGGCCGAGATTGCCTACACTGACGCGCAGGGCAAGAAGACTGACTTGATCGTTTCAATCGATGGTCACCGCATCGGCGTCAGCGTGACGCGTGCGGTGAGCTACCCGCCCGAACAGCCCTTTCCCGCCAGCAAGGCCAAAGAGCTGCTCGACAAGAAGCTCGCCGGTGTGCTCGCCAGCTCAGCCAACGTGGCCGCCTCCGACGCCTGGCAAAAACAAGTGCTGCTCATCTTGGCCTACGGTGACGAGCACGGCGACGCCCTCGAGCAAGCCTGGGCTCAAGTCGATGCCGCCACCAAAGCCGATACGCTCCTGCTCGTGACGGTCACGCACGGCGACGACGACTTCATCTACTTCGATCAATAGCTCACGCTGACGCGCGCTCTTCGGCTAGGCGGTCCATGGCAGTTTGCATGGCGGTCAGTACGCGATCGTGGCAGCGGTCCACATAGGTGGTGTCGCTAGCGGCTTCAGTGCCGGTCCGCTCGAAGCTGATGGGCTCGAGGGCTTCCTGGTAGAACTTCGACGGCCAAGGGATGAAGGGGGGCGGCGGGCCAATGGTCAGCCCCCACGGGATCGACAAAGCGATGGGCCAGGTGTTGGTGCGAAACAGCTTCTTCAGACCCAGGTTCTTGGCGAGCCATTGTCCGTCGTTGATGACGTAGAAGACTTCGTGCGCTCCCACTGACACGACGGGGATGATAGGAACCGATTCGCGCAGGGCGAGACGAATGTAACCCCGCCTCGGCCCGAAGATGACGCGGTTGCGGTCGCGGTATGCGCGAAACACGTCGAAGTCACTGCCCGGATATACGAGCAGCTTGTTGCCGCGCTCGAACACGCGGTGGGCGTTTTCGTGGCTGGCGCGCACGGCCCCAAGCGGCACGAACAACTGGTGAAACCCCGGGAGCATCAGCGTCAGCTCGTGACCCAAGGCGTAGGGTACTTCGTCGACGCCGCCGTGCTCGTACACGGCACCAAAGAACGTGAAGGAGTCCCACGACAGCGATCCGTTGTGGTTGCCGACATACAATGCGGGGCCCTTTGGAATGCGGTCGAGGCCGCGCACTACCGGTCGGAACCAAGCTCTCAAGAGCCGACTGTGGCGGGTACAGAGCTGCTCGATCTTCGCCGGATCGCGGTTCTCGAGGCTGTCGAGATCGTACTTCTTCAGCATGGGGTCGGCCCATCGTAGCCGACTCCAAGCTCGGAATGTCACCGCTCAGCGCCATCTGTGATTCGGCGCCAGGCTGCTTGCCGGCGTGCCGAACGAGCGCGGCCTGCGACCTCGAGCAACATTCTGTCGCGCTCCCAGCGCTGCTTGTGCTCGACGTCGACGCTCTGCCAGTTTGGCTCGAGCCGCTCGATGAGCAGCTCCGACTGGGTCAACGCTCCAGCCAGCGCGATGTGGGTTGCTGGACTGCTGGGATCAGCCAAAGCCAAGCCGCGAATCGTTACGACCTGCGCGACGATGGCTTCCTGCGAGTCGCTCGGCCACTCGCTCGTGCGGGCGATGCGCATCAGCCAGCCCAATAGTCCAGCATGCACGAAGCAATCCTCGACCGTGCGGAAGGGCTTGAGGTAGCGCGTGTAGCCGTCCCCTTCGAGCAGCTCATGGTCCGCCACCGCCACCGACCGAAACGTCACCGAGCCGTGAGGGATCTCTGGCACGAACGCTACCGTGTCGATCGCCCGGATCTGCACGCCTTGCCGCGAAGCGTCTACCGCCACGACCCGCAAGCGGTTGCGTCCCGCCTCATCGACTCCCTCGCTGGCGACTACCAAGAGCAGCTCTGCTGCCTGTCCGAGTGTCACGAAGGCCTTGGCGCCGTCGAGGCGCAGCTGGCCGCCTTGGTCCCGACTCAGTTGGGTCTCGATGGCTCTAGGGTGCGCGCCGCCCGATTCGGTAGCACAGAGCGCCGCCATGCCGTTGCGGTCGCCGAGTTGCGGGCCGAACATGGCCCTACCTGCGCACTGGTAACCTGAAGCGAAAGCGTAGCCGAGCCTGTCGGCCGACAGACCCGCTGCAAGTGCGACGTCGATTGGCTCTTCGAACCGCGCGGCGGCCACACCGTGGGCGCGCCACCAAGCCTGCAGCGAATCCATCGATTCGGGCTTGCAGCTGGCGCTGAGCAGGTGGTGCAGGATGGTGTCTGCTGTCATGTAGGCAACAGTACGACGTCGTGCCTGAAACGCGGCGAAATTCAGCCGCAACGGATTATCACAGCTGAAGAAGAAATCGATTTGGCACGTCATACGTACTCACCGCTTACGAGTGTGCGCCCATTGCGTTCGCTCGAACGGGCATCGCAGCGAGGTGAGCATGGGTTCAGTGTGTGCGCAGGGCGGGGGGATTTTCCATCGACGTGGAGCAACAGCCGCGACGATTCTCGCGATCGGGCTGGCGTTGTGGGCGACGCCGGCGACCGCCGCAGCGCCGCAAGCGTGCTTTGATGAGCCCGCGCGGGCGGCTATCAGCTGCGTGGGCACTGCCAAGACCATCGGCAAGCGTCGGGGCTTGAGCTTCTCGGCTCCTAAGGCTGCAGCTGGGCACAAGCCGGCCAAGCTCCAGCCGCCATCCGATCCGGTCGACATCACCAATACCATTCCCCGGCACGTTCGAAATTGGCAGAAACGCAGCCGCAAGCTGCTGATGCGCGAGATCGCCAACGTCACGCGGCTCTACAAGGCGACGCCAAACAACAGTAAAGACAAGCCGCAGCTGATGCGTCGACTCGCCGAGGCCTTCGTCGAGCTCGAGTCGATGGCGTTTCGCGGCAAGATCACAGCCCAGGATAAGGCGCGCACGCTCAGAAAGAGCGATCCAACCGGTGCCGGCAAAGCGCGCAAGAAAGCCAAGGCTGAAGCGCGCGTCGTCAAGCGAGCTCGCGACAAGGCGATCGACTACTACCTCAAGCTCAGCAAGCGCTATCCGAAATATTGCCGTTTTCCGTTTTCGAAGGGAGGCCCTCCTTCAGGCTGTGGTGACGAGGTGTTGTACTACTTGGCCTACGAATACGAGCAGGCTGGCAAATCACACCAGGCGCGTAACGCGTATCTGAAGCTGACCAGCAACTTCCCCAATTCCAAGTACGTCCCGGCTGCATATCTCGCTTTTGGCGAGCTGTACTTCAGTGAGGCCCAGGGCGACCCATCCGCGTGGAATCTGGCTCAGCAGTTCTATGAGAAGGTCGTGCAGTACCCCGCCCCCAAGAACAAGCTGTGGGGCTATGCCTATTACAAGCTGGGCTACGTGCACTGGAACAAAGGCAAGTACGCCAAAGCGATCGATGCGTTCAAGAAGGTCATCGAATTTGGCATGAAACACCCGAGCATGCCGAACGCCAAAGGGCTCAGCAAGGCAGCGCGACGGGACATCATTCCGGTTTATGCGCTCAAGGGCGACGCGACTAAGGCTTGGGGCTTCTTGTTGCCACTCAGCGGGCCCAACGGAGGCAATGTCGACAAGGCTTTGGGCATGATGGAAGACCTCGGCCAGACGCTGGCCGACACGGGCATGTACCCGCACGCCATCGCGCTCTACAGCGATCTGATCAAACGCAACAGCGCTGGTAACACGTGCAGCTATCAAGCCCAGATCAGTAGCGCCACGATGGCCCACAAGAGCGGCAAGAAGAAGCCGATCCTGCGGGCGCTGGAAACCCAGATCAAACGTTACAAGTCGTTTAGCAAAGAGAACCACAGCGCCAAACAGAAGAAAGCCTGCGCCAACATCACCGCTGCCTTGCTCAGCGAAACAGCCATGGCTTGGCACATCGAGGCGGTCGGTAGCGGCGGTGTGCGCGGCACCAACGATCCGAACACGATGGCCGCGTCCGAGAAGCTGTACCGACATGCGATCGACAACTTCGACGCCGCTCAGTACAAGAGCTTCAAGTTCCCCCGTCTCGTCAAAGAAGACTGGCCCAATCCGGCCAAGCTCAACTATGCATTCGGCGATCTGCTCTTTCACCAAGGAAAGACCGAGCGCGCTGCGCCGGCTTTCGAAGCCGCGTATGCCGCCGATCCGAAGAGCCCCGATGCAGCCCCAGCACTCTATGCCTCTGCGGTCAGCTGGCAGGATGTGTTTGCCAAGCGACACAAGGGCTCGCTGCGTGCTCGTTTGGTCACAAGTGATCCAAAGCTCGCGCCCCGCCCGCTGAGCAAAGAGCAGGCGCGCATGGTCAAGGTGTTCGACCGCTACGCCTGCGAGGTGAAGCCGCCCAAGAACGATCCAGACGCTGTCGAGAAGTTCGTCGAGATCAAGTACGCCCGGGCCCGCACCTACTACGAGAACTATCAGTTCGCCAAAGCGGCGCTCGCGTTCAGAGACATCGCTCTGAATCACAGCAGCAGCGAAGCAAGCGTCTTCGCCGGCAACCTGTATCTCGACTCGCTCGAGGCCATGCGCGGCAAGTGGGGACGCAGCAGCTGTCTTGCCGAGATGCAGACGAACGTACCCAAGCTAGCCAAGGCGCACTGCGGAGCCGACAAGCTGGCCGACAACGAAGCGCAGTGCACGGTGATCAAGCGCGTCTCGCGCCATCTCAATCGCTTGGCGGCCGAGAAGCTCGTTGCCGAGGCCCAGAAGGGCGGCGCCGGTGCCAACGCCAAGTTCGCCCAAGCCGGACAACTCTATCTGAAGTACTGGAAGACGCATGGCAAGAAGGCGTGTCGGAATGACGAAAAATCGTGCAAAGAGTACGATGCCGAGCTGTACAGCGCCGCGGCAGCCTTCCAAGCAGCGCACTTGCTCGCCAAGGCGATCAAGGTGCGCGAGATTCTGGTCAACCCCGATTACCACCTGCACCAGACAGAGCCCGCACGAAAGGCGACCTTCGAGCTCGGCGGCAACTACCAAGCCATTGCCGTCTACGAGAAGGCGGCGAGCTGGTATGAGCGCTTCGCCGTCGAAAACCGCAAGATGGACAAGGCAGCGGCTGCCCTTTCTGACGCGGTGGTGTTGCGGCTCGGTCTTGGACAGCAGGCAAAAGCGCTGACCAACGCCCAGCAATTCATCAAGCTCTTCGGTCGTCGCAAGCCGGTCCAGGCAGCTCAAATCGCCTTCGCTATTGGTGCACATCACGCCGATCAGAAGCAGTGGCGGAAGGCGGAGAAACGTCTCAGATCAGCACTCAGCTTGATCGAGAAGCACGCCGCTATCGACGTGAAGCTGCAGACCTATGCCTTGCTCGGTCGCGTCTATCAGGGGCTGGAGAAGCCCAGCGACGCGGCGCGCTACTACGCCAAGGTGCGCGGCTTCGGCAGCGATACTGCCGGACTCAAGAAGGAGCTCGACGCAACGGGCGGCAGCGAGGCGAAGCGGAACCGGCGCTTCGGCAAGGCCCTCGGTGCCATCGCCGAGGGCATGTTCCATGTCGCCGAGCTGGAGCGCGCCAAGGCCGACGCGCTGGTGTTTCCTGTCTACAAGGGGGCTCGCACCCGCAAGGAGGTCGACCGCTTCGTCAAGGACAAGGTCGGCGACTGGCTGGTCAAGAAGGTCGCCGCCATCAAGCGCGCCGACGCCGCCTACCTCGTCATCACCAAGCTCAACCACCCCAATCCTCCGCCTCGCTGGGTCATCGCCGCGGGCGCCGCTGTCGGCAACCTCTGGGGCGACTTGGTCAAGGACACGCTCAAGGCGCCGTACCCAAAGAAGTGGGATCAGCCAGGCTACATCCCCAATAGCCAGCCGCCCACCTTGTGGCAGGAGCTGAGGAGTCGCTATCAAGCTGCGCTGGCCAAAGCCGTCAAGCCATACAAGCTCAAAGCCAAGGCGGCCTACACCACCTGCCTCGAGCTGGGCATCATCCATCAACACTTCGACGACGAAATCCGCACTTGCGAGCGCTGGCTATCGAAGAAGTATCCCAACGAGTTCCACATCGTCGACGAGCTGCACGGATCGCCCACACGCAAGAGCTCCGGTTTGAACGAGCGACCCCGACCTGTGGACGTTGCGGGCAAACCCATCTCCAAGCATTGATCGCGTTACAATCGCGCTGATGCGCGCTCGAACACGAACAACCACGCTCGTCGTTGCTGGGCTTCTGCTCGTCGGCTTGGCCCTGGCTTGCTCCAAGTCACCCGGCCAGCTGCCGCGGCCTAGCAACGGCCCCGCTCCTACTCAGGACGCTGCGGTCGCCCCGACAGCTACAGCCGCTACCGCAGCTGAAACGGCAACCGCAGCTGAAACGGCAACCGCAGCGCGTTCGACTGCCACGGCGCAGCCAGATGCTCCGCATGGCTGCCAGGGGCACAACAACTGCGTTCTGTCGGCCGACAAGAAGGGCTGCAAGCGGGTAGAGGACGCCGACCGCGTCAACATGATCGGTCCGGTCGAGAGCGCTGGCGATCCTTATTGCGAATGCAACGAACCGACGAGCCGCTGCGCCCTGCGCGCCTTCGAGCCGCTCAGCTGCAAGTCCTACCGTGAGTGTTGGTACGAAAAGCGCGGCGGACGTTATGTGCCCACGCGCCCGCGGACCAAGCGCACCAAACCGTTCAAGCCTTGTCATGACGGCGAGATTGCAGGCGGGTGCCGCAATGGCCATTGCGTGATCCTCGCCTGGGACTGCTGACAGCGATATGGAGTCGCAGATCCTCCTGGCCATTCATGGCCATGCCACGGCTTGGCTGGATGCCGTGTTTCTGTTTTCGCACGAGCTCGGGACCATTTGGGTTTGCACGGCGGTGGTCCTGCTTGCGGTTGTTTGGCACGCGTGGCGCCGCGAGCCCTACGAAGTTTTGCTTTGGGTGGCGCTCGGGATCAGCACGTACCTGTTACAAAAAGGGATCAAGGTGGCCGTGGGGCGCATCCGGCCGGATCTTTGGCTTGGTCCCATCAAGTTGTCGAGCCCGGCGTTTCCCAGTGGCCATGCCTTGGCTGCTGCGACTTTCTATCCCTTGCTCGCGCGCATTGCCGCGCGCCGTTGGCCCAGTCGCGCCGCGTGGCTCTGGGGCGCGGGCGTGCTGGTGGCGCTGTTTGTGGGATTTGGGCGCCTGTACTTGGGCGTGCATTGGCCTAGCGACGTGCTGGCCGGCTGGGCTATTGGCGCGGCACAAACCGTTGCTGGTGTCATTCTGATCGACAAGCTCAGGCGTGAACGTTCTGAGGTCGAGTCGAGCTCGTCACCATAGCTCGCGGCGCTTGGCCTCAGCATCGGTTTGCGGCGGCTTCTTGTAGCTTCCGCTGAGCTTGAGCATCAACGTGTGACCCTTGCAAATCGGCACCATGCGATCGAGGTAGTACACAGGACAGCGGCCGATTTCGACGATCTCCATGCCGAGCTCGCGGGCGTGGGCGACCGCCTCGGGATGACCCGTCTGGAAGCTGAACCACACGCGCTTGCAACCAGCTTCATTCGCCACGTCGACGGCGCGCTTGGCTGAGCGCGGTTTGACCCAGATGATGGCCAGATCGTCACGACCGTCGGGCAGCTCGTCCACGCTGGTATAGACCTTCAGCCCTTTGCTGTAGCCGCGTGATTCGGTCATCCCACCAAGATCGAGACAATAGAAGCGCTTGTCGACCTTCGTGTAGCAATGAAACGACATCGCGGGGAAACGCTTCTCGGACGAGTCGCCGATGAGGACGAAGCCCTCGGAATTGCGGATCACATCTTCGAGTGGATGAGCCATGCCCGGAAACTAGCAGTAATTCAGAGGCTTGACAGCTGCCCTCGGCCCTGCGCAAGCAGCTGGACAGAGGTCTGCTCATGCTGCGCTACACCGATCACCGCGAAAACCCGTCCGCTTGGGCTACCGAGTTGGGCATCTCCGATGCAGCCGTCGAGCTCTACTTGAGCAGCGACGTCATCGATCTGCACGTCGACTCTTTCATCTGGCACCGTGTTTTTGGCTACGATCTTCGCAAGCGACACGGTCGTGGACTGTTCGGGGCGCGCTTCGACAGCCAGGTCGATTTTACGCGCATTAGCGAGG
>CAZRGL010000096.1:0-24223 GCA_964599485.1 uncultured Polyangiaceae bacterium | reverse complement strand
CCAAACTGCTGCTCGCCCACCGCTACAAGAACGACATCAACGTCGCTGGTTGGTGGATGAGCGAGAAGCTCGACGGCGTTCGGGCGCTGTGGGACGGCGAGAGATTCATCTCCCGTCTCGGAAACGAGTACCTCGCTCCCGACTGGTTCTGCGCTCAGTTCCCGTCGATGCCCTTGGACGGCGAGCTGTTCTGTGGCCGTGGACAGTTCCAGAAGACGGTCAGTATCGTCCGCCGCCAGGACCGCTCCGACGACTGGAAGCAGGTGCGCTTCTTGGTCTTCGATGCGCCCGAGCACCACGCTGTATTCGAGGAGCGGGTCAAGACCGTCTCCGAGGTGCTGGAAGCCTGCGCGTCACCCTACATCGAAGCTTGCGAGCATCGCCCCTGCAGCAACGTAGAACATCTCGAGCAGGAGCTGCAGCGTGTCGAGCAACAAGGCGCCGAAGGCCTGATGTTGCGCCAACCAGGATCGCCCTATCAAGTCGGCCGCTCGTGGACGCTCCTGAAAGTGAAGAGCTTCTACGATGCCGAAGCGAGGGTCGTCGCGCATCTCGAAGGCACCGGCAAGCACATGGGCAGGCTCGGTGCGCTGATGGCCGAGCTTCCCACTGGTGTGCGCTTCAAGATCGGCACCGGATTCACTGATGAGCAGCGCGAGACACCACCGGCCATCGGCAGCATCGTCACGTTTCGCTATCAGGAGCTCACCAACTCCGGCGTGCCGCGCTTTCCTTCGTTCGTTGGGGAGCGTCACGACATCGCCTTCGAGCAACTTCAAGCCACCCCGCGCCGGGCCTCACCCACGCAGGGCGGCAGCGCCACGCGTTCGCTGTCGGTACCTGCTCTCGGCACCGTTGCTCCAAGCGTCATTGCCAACAGGGCGGCCACCGTGGCGGCCACAAAGGAGCTGCCACCACCAAGCATCGATCCCAGCGGCAACATCTACCTCGAGTTCCAGAAGGGCACGTCAGTTCGCTTCTGGGAGGTCGAATGGGACGATTGTGTGGTGTACATCGAGTATGGCAGGGTCGATCGTGAGCCGAAGACCGAGACGAAGACCTTCGATGACGCCATCAGCGCCGCTCGCTTCGTAGACAAGCAAATCAGCGCCAAGCTCGAAAAAGGCTACGTCGACGACATCTGAGCGCTGGTCAGGGCAACGAGAACATACCGCCGCGGTCGATCGTTCGATTCGTTGGATCGACTTCGTTCCACCAATCCTCCACCTAACCCGCGTTGACGCTGGGCTAGAGGGCCGCCTTGGTCGCATTCGCAGCCAGCTCGGCTGCTTTTACGGACACGACGAAGGACTTGCCATCGAAGCGGATGTCGTGGCGCTGCAGTACCAGCGGCTCGATCCGCGGCAAGCTACGCAAACGGGCGAGGAGCTCAGCACCATCGAGCTCTGCGCTGGCTACCAGGCTTGCCGACAAGCCGACCGGCGCAGCGTCGGTGTGCTCGCCCAGCGCCAGCTCTTGCTTGCCCGACTTCGAGACCAACATCACGTTGGCTGACAGGTCCTCCCACGTCAGCAGCACCAGCGCCGCCGGACCTCGGAAGATCTGCAGCTCCTTGAGCTTACGTTCGAGCGCTGCTTTCGACGCGCCCTTGGGGGGCTTGACGATCATGCGGGCCAGCCGCGCGGCGGACCACATCCGGGCCCAACGGCGCGGATCGGACGGACCTGGACGGCCCTGCGAGCTGGCCACCCGACGCTCGAGCCGGAGCGCTTCGTCCACACGCCCAGCACCAGCGGCCGCCGCGGCGAGCCGGAGCCAGCCCAAGGCGTCGGCTGTCAGATCGGTCGCAGTCTTGTATTGGCGGTACGCAGGCTCGTACCAGCCGCGACTGAGGTAGATGTCGCCCAACAGCCGCCGCGAGGCCACGTTGTGAGGATCGAACTCGACGATCTCGGAATAGGTGCGTACCGCTTCTTCTTCGAGCTTCTCGCGGGCAAGCACGTCGCCGAGCTGGCGGGCGATCGTCAAGCTCATCAGCCCGCGATCACGCAGCCGGCGCCCCAGACTGAGCGCCTCGGTGCTGTGACCAGCGCGCGCCAACAGCTCCACCAGGCGGATCTGCCCTTGGGGATCGTCTGGCGCGCGGGTGAGCATCTCGCGCAGCTTGGTGATGCGCTCCTCGATGTCTTCGATGGCACTGAGCTTGAGGTCGACGCTGTTCCAATCGACACCCCCGAACAACACCGTCTGCACAGCAGCGATGATCCGTTGGTCGACAGCGCGGCGCAGAATCAGCTTGGCCACGAAGCGTTGCACCTCGTGACGGTAGCGGAAGTGGCTGAGAACCAAGGTCGCGCCTCCTTCGCTCTTGATGTGCTTCTGCATCAACATGAGGAAGGCTCGCTCCGAGCGCCAATCGGCCAGCTCGCAGGCGCGCATGGCGTGGATGTGCCGTTGTAAGAGCCCGTTGGCTGACTTGGCCGTCGCGAGACGCTTGCGCCACAGCAAAGCGCGGCGGGCGAGCGGTTGCGACGAGGCAGCGCTGCAGGTCGCTGGATCGATCGGTTGACGCCACCTACCGCTGAACTTGGCGCGCCGCACAGGCGGCTCTTTGGCAGGACGATGGCCGCGCTTGTCCCGCTCGCCCTCGTCGTGGCCGCGGCGCGTGGGCGGCGTCGTGCTGTGCCCCCCGCCTCGACGCAATCCGCTCGTAGCCGCCGGGCGCGCTTTTCCTGCCGAGCGGCCTGTGCTTTTGAGGTCGTCTTCTGGCGCCGCGTTGTCGCGCGAACCGTCGTCGGCCTGAGCGCTGGCGACCACCTGAGGCAAATCCGGGGGTGACGAGGGGCTCTTGTCGGACCGCGAGTGAACCTGCGGACGTTGCTTCTTGGACTTGTACGGGCCGCGTTGCCCTTGTCCCCCGGGCTCGGCGCCTGTGGGGCTACGCTTATCACAACCCAATGCGATGGGAGCAGCCCCAGACTGGGCTTTGAGCTCGCTGCGCAAACGTCGCTCGCTGCGTGGATCGAGCGAGGTCAGGCGCGAGCCCCAAAGCGGTGAACGCCGCCGCTTGATGCCCATGTTGCGATAGGCTTGCTCGCTTTCGAGCGCCAAGAAGCTAGTAAACGGTGTCATCAACCCGTATTCGAGACCGAGCGCGGCGATGCGGCCTTTCTCGATTTGCGGGCCCGCGGCTCCCCCCAGCAAGCGGCGCACGTATTCGGCAGCCCAGAGGCGCGGAACGAATGCGGCAATCAACGAGTCGTCCTTGACGACCTCGACCTTCTGCTCGATGACTTGCCCGGCCAAACGGCCACGGATCTTGATGTGACTTGGGATGTCATGATGGGTTCGGGCCAGCACCACGACCTCGGAGCCGCGCGAAACCTTGCCGGCAGCGCTGATGAATGGCTCATCGAGCCCGGCGCCCAAATCCATCTCGAATTCAGTCAAGGTGGGGGTCTTGAACGCGGCAGCAAGATCGAGGGCGTGGCCCGTCACATCACGCGGATGATTGACGCGCACACTCTGGCCGCCGCCTGCCCTAGCCAGCTCGGCAAGCAACGCGGTGTCCGACTCGGGGCCAACACCGACCGTGAACAAGCGGGCTCGGGAGGTGCTCAGCGCTCTGCGCATCCGCTCGACGAGCTGCTCGCCAGTCAGCGCGCCTGAAGTGGCCACACCATCACCGACATAAACGAGCGCTGGTTGCGTGCTGTCGTGAACCCGTCCGAGCGCCACATCGAACAGCGCCGACATGTCCGTTGCGCCACCAGTCGAATGATCGGCCAGCGCCTCGAGCGCTTTGGCAATCGAAGCATCGTCTGCGGGCGCCAAGCCCTTTGCTGGGAAGAGCACCTTGGGCCTAGCGTCGAGGGCGACGAGGGCGAACCGGTCGCTCTTGCTCATGGCGCGAAGCAACGCCTCGGCCATGGACGCCTTGAGTTGTCTGCTGCCTTCATCGCCAGCCGCCGAGGTGTCGACCACCACCACGACGTCGCCACGGACGGCCTTGGCCTTGTCCCAATCCACCGTGGGGGTGTAGCGCGCCATCAGGTAATCGGCGGCATCACTTCTGCTCTTGTAGCGAGCCACCACCAGAGGCGGCGGCGACTCGGCCAAGGTGGCCTCCAGCTGAAAGTCGGCCCGCGGCGTGTAGCCGCTGCGCCGCATGGTCACCCGCTTGCCTTCTCCCTCGACGCGCGCGTCCGACAGGGTGGCGATCTTCATCTTCTTGCCAGCGTCGCCCAGATCGGCGCTCAATGAGAACTCGCCAATGCGGGCTGCTGCTCCAGCCATCGGGTAGAGGTACTCGATCTTGCCGCCGATGATCGGCCGCAGCTCGATGTAGCGCAGCACGACGCGACGCGTTTTTGATCCGAGTATGGGATAAATACGAGCGCGGTAGGTGCGGCTGTCCACCCACTCGAGAATCGCAGGCGAATGGCCGCTGCGGCGTGCCCGGGTGTACTTGGTAGAGGCCTCGCGCCGCCCGATGAGCTCGCCCTCGACGAGCCGGCCGTTGGTTTCTACCGCGAAACCCGTGACGCTGGCCCGCTCGGGCACGGTGAACCAATACCAACCTTCCACCGCATTGGGGCTCGGGTTGTAGAAGGTCTGATCGACTTTGGTTTCGCTCAGGCCACCACGAATGACCGCGTGAACGCTCTGGCTCTTGATCTGCAAACGCTTGGACGGAGAGCCGGGTGGAGCGCGGTGGTCGACAGCGAAGATGGCGCCATTGCCTTGGGCTCCGCTCAGGGCAGCAGACCCGAAGTCGGCCATCCCTCCGGTCCAGTCTTCCCAAAAAGCGAGCGCCTCTACCTTGGGTGCTGCTTTGGCTTTGACGACTGCGAGCTCACCTGCTGTGACCTCGGCGCGCCCACCAGGCGAGCTGAGCACCGCCATGCCGCGGGCCACGTAGATCTCTACGTTCTCTTTGGCGCGCTTGATCGCCAGACCGGCCTCGCTCGCCGAAACACTGGCTTCGGCTGCCCGATGAACCAGTGGCTGCCGATCCTCGGGCGGCGCATCGAGCCAATATTCTCCGTCTTCGAGGGCCACGCCGCCACTCTCGAGACGGATGGTCGTACCGCCGCGCAAGAACACGGTCGAGCCATCAGGGAGCCGCACCAGAGCGCGCGCACCTTTTTCGGTGCGCACCTTGGCCTTGGCGCGAAGCGCTGTTCCGGAGATGGCGCGGCGCTCGGCTGTGCCTTCGCCATGGGTAACCAACACCTGTCCTGCAGCGAGCTCGAGTCGCGCCTCGATGGGCGCCGACTTCGTAACTGCGGGCTTGCGCAGCGCTTGGTAGACGGCCCCGCCTACCAGCAGGAGCACCACCAGCACGACCAAGGCCACCCGCGCCAGCTCACGCTTTCGCGACTTGTTGTTTCCTTCACTCGTCATGTCTAGACCTGCGTTCCTCGACCGTTGCTGAATCTCTGGCAGCGCGCTCAGAGCAGCAGTTTCGTTTTACTTGCGGGCAGCTCGTGCGCTTTGACCGTCACCACGAAGTCCTTGCCATCGAAGTTGATATCGCAGCGCAGCAGTGAGAGCGGCTCGAGGGCGGGCAGCGAGCGCAAACGCGCCACCAGCTCGACTCCGTCCAGTGCCCCGGGCCGGAGCATGAGCGCACTGAGCCCGACGGGTGCTGCGTCGTAGGGCTCACCGAGCGCGACCTGCTTTTCTTCTTTCTGCCCAAGCAGCATCAGGTTGCGCGCCAAGTCCTCCCAAACGACCAGCACCAGCTTTCCGGGACCATCAAACAGCTGTAGCTCCTTGAGCTTGCGCTTGAGGGCAGCAGGCGGTGGCGGCCGATGTGCGGGTGGCTTGGCGATGAGTCGCGCAACCCGTGCAGCCGACAGCAGTCGCGCCCAGCGACGCGGATCGTCGGGTCCGGGCCGTCCTTGCGCAGTAGAGACGCGTCGCTCGAGCCGCAGTGCTTCGTCGATGCGACCAGTCCCGGCAGCGGCCGAGGCCAGGCGCAACGACAGCAGCGGATCGGATGGCGCCGCCGCGACGGCCGACTGGTATTGCCGATACGCTGGCGAATACCAACCGCGCGCCAAGTAGATATCACCCAGCAGCCGGCGGGAAGTGACGTTGGCGGGATCGAACTCCACAATCTCCGAGTAGGTACGCAGCGCCTCGTCTTTGAGCTTGGCCCGCGCCAGCACATCGCCGAGCTGTCGCGCGATGTCCAAAGTAAGCAGGCCGCGATCGCGCAGCTTGCGCCCGAGCGCCAAGGCCTCGGTCCCCCGTCCGGCGCGGGACAATAGCTGCACCATACGAATGTCCCCTTGAGGATCGCCAGGGGCCTTGGCCAGCGCTTCGCGCAGCTTCTCGATGCGCTTGTCGAGCTCTTTGATTTCGCTCAAAGCGATGTCCACCTCGTTCCAGCTCACCGCGGAGCCGAACAGAACGCGCTGAACAGCTGCCACTACACGGGTATCGACCGCACGGCGCAAAATGAGCTTGGCGATGTAGCTTTGCACTTCACGACGTGCTGCAAATGCCCGCAACACCAACTCGGCACCAGCCTCGCTTCGCACCCGCTTCTGCATCAAGCGCAAGAACTCGCGCTCGGCACGCCAATCGGGCAGCTCGCATGCGCGCTGGGCGCTGCGGTAGCGGGCGAGCAATTCTGTGGCTGATTGAGCTGTCTTGAGGCGCTTGCGCCACATCACCAACCGCTGGGCCAGAGGTCGCTTGGCCAAGTCGCTGCAAGTACGCACCACGACCAGGGGCTTGTTGGCAGCATGGCGGTCGCGCCAGCGGCCCCCGCCCTTGCCGGCGCGCGTCTTGGCTGACTTTTCGTTGGCAAGGCCTCCGAAGGAATTGACGGGTGAACCTCCGGGCCCACTTGCAGAAGCCATCAGACGCGGCACAGTCGTGGTAGCCCTAGGGCCTGGCCGCATTGGGGTCGGCGGCGGCTTGGGTTTGGCTGCTCCTGCCGAGGGACCACGACGATAGCGACGATTTGCTTGCGCCGGCGCAGGCGACGCGGTTGCTTCAGCGGCGGGATCTTGTTCGGCCGGGCCATCATCGAAGTCCCCGTCAACCGACGCTTCTGCTTTCTTCTCGTCGCCGCCTCGCTGACCGCCCTCTTTGTCGACCTTGCTCACCGGCTCAGCGGCTGCGACGGCTGTTGCTTCGGGCGGTGGGCTGGCGGGCGACGGCCTTTGTTCACTGGCGTCCTCGGATTTGCTGCACGCAAAAGCGCTGCGCGGTCCCAGCGGAACTGGGTGCATGACATCGACCAGCTGTCGCTCACTGCGAACGTCGAGCGCTCCGAGGCGCACGCCCCGAAGACGTGATCGTCTACGTTTGATGTTCATCCGCGAATAAGCGGCTTCGCTCTCGAGCGCCAAGATGCTTGTAAATGGCGTGACCAGCCCATAGTCAACGCCGAGCGCAACGATGCGGCCGCGTTCTGCCTCGGGCCCAGCTGCGGAGCCCAGCAACCTGCGAACGTACTCGGCCGCCCAGAGGCGCGGCACGAATGCTGTGACCACGCTCTTGTCGACCGTGACCGTGGCCTTCTTCTCGAAGGGCTTGGCGCCCACCCGGCCGCGGATCTTGACCGTGCGTGGCAGCTTGTGATGGGTCCGGGCCAGTAGCACCACCTCGGAGCCTTGCGAAACTTTGCCGCTGGCGCTCAAGAAGGGCTCGTCGAGCCCCGCACCGAGATCGATTTCGAAGTCGGTAATCGTGGGAAGCTTGACTGCAGCAGCCAGCTGCAGCGCTTTGGCCGTCGCTTCGCCAGCCGCATCGACGCGGAAGCTGCGCCCTCCGCCGGTGCGCGCCAGCTCGCTGAGCAGCACGTGATCGGCCGCTGCTCCTACCCCAACTGCAAAGAGGCGCGCCCGTGAGGTCGACAGGGCGCGTCGGAGTCGCTCCGCGAGCTGCTCGCCAGTCGTCTCGCCGCTGGTGGCGATGCCATCGCCAACGTAGATGATGGCTGGCTGGTCTGTTCCGTGTACTCGGCCTAGCGCGACCTCGAACATCGAAGCCAAATCGGTCGCGCCGCCGGCAGAATGATCGGCCAGTTGCTCGAGCGCTTTGGCGATCTCGCCATCGGTCGCCTTGGCGAGTCCTTTGGCCGGATGCAGCACCGCGGGCCGCACATCGAGGGAAACCAGCGCGAATTGATCTTTGGCGCTGAGCGAACGGAGAATGGCTTCGGCAGTCGTCGTCTTGAGTTGGCGGCTCGCTTCATCGCCCCCAGCAGAGGTGTCGACGACGAGCACCACATCGGCCCGAGCCTTGCCCGCTGCTTTCCAGTCGATGTCCGGCACATAGCGCGCCATCAAGTAATCAGCGGTACCGTCAGCCGTCTTGAAGCGCGAAACGGTCAACGTGGGGCGTGCTTTGTCGAGCTTGGCCTCGAGCTGGAAGTCCACCCGCGGCGTGAAACCGCTGCGCCGCATGGTGACACGTTGGCCCTCCGACTCGATGCGGGCGTCGGCCAGCGTGGCAATCTTCATCTTCTTGCCTTGCTTGCCGAGATCCGCCGTCAGAGAAAGCTCGCCGATGCGCACCGGCGCGCCTCGTCCCAACGGATAGACGTAGCTCAGCTTGCCATCGACAATGGGTCGCAGCTGGATGTAGCGCAGCACGACCCGACGACTGCCGGTGGCGGGTACTGGATAGATGCGGGCGCGATAGCTACGGCCATCGACGTATTCGAGAATGGCGGGCGCATGTCCGCTGCGCTTGGCCCGACCGTACTTGGTGGCCGCTTCACGGCGCTCGATCACTTCTCCCTCGACGAGCTGACCGTTGGTCTCCACCGCAAAACCGGTCACGCTAGCGCTCTCCGGAACAGTGAACCAATACCAGCCCTCGACGGGCCGCGGCGATGGATTGAAGAAGGTCTGATCGACACTGGTCTCGCTCAAACCATCGCGCAACACGGCGCGGACGCGCTGCCTCTTGACCTGCAAACGCAACGGGGGGCTGCCGTGGGGCGCGCCGATGTCTACGCCATAGATGCTCCCACTACCGGACCCGAGCACCGTAGCGCTGGCTCGATCGGCCATGCCGCCGGTCCAATCATCCCAAAATGCTACTGCCGATACTTTCGGCGCTGCTTTCCCTTTCACCGTCGCTTGCTCGCCGGCATTGACTTCCACGCGTCCACCCGCACCGCTGACGACCGCCATACCCCGGGCCACATAGATTTGAGCGCCTTTCTTGGTCCGCTTGATGCTGAGCCCAGCATCTGCAGCCGAGACGCTTACATCTGCGATATGGTGGATCAGCCCTTTGCGGTCGGTCTCGGGTGCATCGAGCCAATACTCTCCGGCCTCGAGCACAACCTTGTCACTGGCCAGCTCCAGCTTTGTCTCGCTACGCAAAAAAGTGCTCGACCCGTCAGGCAATCGCACCAGCGCGCGCGCGCCGGCCCCGGCTCGCACTTTGGCGCCAGCGAGCAAAGGCGTTCCTGACACCGCTCGTTGCTCTTTGCCGTCCTGATGAACGGTCACATCCCCGGCCGCAAGCTCGAGCCGCGCCTGGATTGGGCTCGCTTTGGTCGGAGGCGGTTTGCGCGTCTGCGCGTAAACAACTACGCCAACGATCACCGCAAGGGTGATCACGGCCAGTACAACGCGCAGAATGCGTCGCGAGGATCCTTTGGATTCGCTCATGACATCTCCGATTAGACGCCCGAGTTGCGAATCGGTGCGTCACTGTTGCGTCATCAAATCGTCACCAGAGCGCGGATGCAACCGCCGCATGGAAGGTTGAGGTCCGACCTCCTTCTACGTTCGGCGGCGCGGCTCGATCTGTGCTCTGTGGCCACGGCTCGGCAACAGCACGGCTCAAGGCCTACCAGCACGACCGCTCTTGTAGCGCGCCAGCAAGCTGTTCCCCTTTGCCCGCCGCCAGGGCACGACCTCGATACGCAACAGCTGCGCCGAACGTTCCCATATCACACAACCGGTCGAATCTCGAAAGTGGCCGTTCGAGGCCGCTACGACCGTGCCCTCGGGCGGACAGAAGCGGTAAGGACGCTTGCTGTCATAGCTACCGAGCTCGATGTCACTAGCCTTGTCGAATCGAAACACGAGCTCACCGTTGAGCTTGCCTCGATGCTCGTACAAGCGCTTGCTCAGACCGCTGTGCTTGATCAAACCCAATTTGCGCGTCCTGCCAACGCGAATCTTCTTGGCTGCACTGAAATGCATGAGGACGCGATAGTCTTCTTGCTCTTGCTGCTCGCCGCTGCGCTTGCCGGTGGGCTTCCGATCCGAGCCTATCGCCACGAAGGTGATCTTGCCCTTCTTGGTCCTCAGGTCGAATTGGTACACGATCCGCTCGGCCTCCAAACACGCGCTCGAGAGCAAACAGCACAAGCACAGCACCAGCCCCACAACACATTTGTAGCCGCTCATGGTGTCTTCTCCGTCTTGTTGGCGGGCTTGCTGTTGGCCGCTTTGCCATCGGCTTCGAGGGGCGAGACTTCGGTGGGCTTCTTTCGCTCGAAGGCGACCGCATAGATCGCCCCAACCCAACGCCTGACCAAGGCCGCGTGCCGATTGATGGCGGCGCTGGGGCTTGGCCGCTGATGCCTGCTGCCCGCCTCCACGGTCTCGATTAGCACGGTGCCCTCGTCGAAATCGAGCACCATGCGCCCAAGCGCCAACCCGCGATTGATACGCATCAACAACTCGGCAACAGCGGCGCGGCGCTTGGCGACAACCGGCTTGGGCAAGGTCGACTGCAGCAACAGCCCTGCTTTCAGCTCCGGCCGCTGGCCGGGCTCGATGGGTCGCAGCTTCATCGTCCAGTCGCCCAGCGCGTGCTTGAACGTCAAGCTCATCGATTCTTGGTCGACCCCGCTTACCTGAGAATCGAGCTGGCGCATGCTGAGCGCAAAGCTCACGTCTTTGGCGATGGGCGCGGGCTCCGGAGGGGGACGCACGATTTGCTTCTCGAGTTGGTGTAGCAAGAGCGTCTTTTTTCCCTGCTCGAGGCGATAGATGGTGTAGCTCGCGAGCACCACATCGGTCGCATGCTGAGCATGGTCGACGCCGTGTTCGGCGAAACTGGCGCCCAACATCTTCGGGTAGGCCTCGTTGAAGCGAGCGCGCCGGGCACTTTGCCGCTTGGGAAGGGAGCTGACCAGTCCTTTGGGCGCTCCGCGCAAGAGGGCACGGTTGAACTTGTCGAGCAAGCCCATCCAGCGGCGGGGGATCTGGCCAATACGCTGCAGCTCCCCCATGACGGCGTACTCGAAACGGATGGCGCGGGTCTCCTCGGCCCAAGGGTCTCGTTCGAGTTGTTGCGCGTCGCGAAGTGATGCAACCGCATGGGCAAACTCGTGTCCGAGCAGCGCGGTCATGAACACTTGGTAGGCTTCGAGTGCCTGGCTCGCTCCCTCGAAGTGCGTTCCGTAGTCGTCGAGTCGCCCGCCATAATACAGCTTGGACACCAGCTTCAGATGGGCGCGGTAAGCGGGGCCATCACCCAGGAAACGACGGGACCACACGGTCTCCCCACTCGCCCACGGAATGGCGACCTCCTCACTGAGCCGAAGCCGCACCTGGTCGGCAACGTCCGCGAAACCGTTGTCACGATAGAGCGCGCGGATGACGCCAAAGAGCTGCTCTTCGCTGTAGAAGGGTCCTGGTCGCGCGTCGACGAATCCAATGGCATGCGCTGGGCGCAGCGCAGGATCGAGCGGGGCAGCAGCGACATGTTCGGGTGGTGGCTTGACCGGCAACTGCGCCACACAGCCGACCGCTAACGCAAGCACAGCGAGTGCGGCGAATCGGAGTCCCAACACACGCGAGCCGACGAGCTTCGACACTAGAACCCAGAGCTGCTGCCGTCGGGACCGCTGGTCGCGCCGCTGTCGTCGGAGCCGCCCATCCTCGCGTCGAGATCGACACGGGCGTCGAGGTAGGGGGTCGATGGCGTAGCGACAGCTGACTTGAGCAACTCCGACAGCAGGGGATGACGGGCCTCGAGCTCGCCCTCACTCAGCAGCGCCTGGCTCGAGCCAACCGCGTACTGGATCCCCGTCGGGGTCAGCACGAGCGACAGCTTGCCAGAGCTGGTCTTCACTGCACCCAAGACGATACTGGCGTGCTTGGGCTGCGCTTGGACCGGCTGAGGCTGGGGAGCAGGTTGTGCAGGTTTCCTAGCTGCGCCGACCGCAAACATGGCCGCCACCGCGACCCAAACGAGGACGTTCATGGCTGCAGTATACCTTCCGGTCCAAGCAGCTGCGCAACGTTCGACACATACTACATGTGAGCAGCAGCAAACCTGTGCAAGCGACTGCTCGGCATCGCAACACATGGCTGCTCAAGTCCGCGAAATCCGATGCCGCCCGACGGCACGAGATCTGCACCAGTCGTTGGGTGATGAATGCTTCAGCCAAACGGCGAACGGTTCGACCGATGCGCTCCTCGCCCTCCCCGCGCCACTCCACCCTTCGTCCCCGAGCGGCCAAGCAAAGCGTTGTTGTGGGCGGTCGCTACCGGTTGGCTAGGCGAATCGGCAAAGGCGGTATGGGAACTGTCTATTTGGCACGCGACCTGGCTGATGGCGGCCGTGAGGTCGCGCTGAAGATGCTCAAGGGCCGCTCCTGTACGGGTAGCCAGGCCAAGGCACGTTTTGAGGTCGAAGCACGCGCGCTCGCAGAAGTGAAACACCCCAACGTCGTGCGCTTCGTAGATGCTGGTGCGCACCTCGACTCGCCCTACCTCGTCATGGAGCACGTGAGCGGCCCCTCCTTGAGACAGCACGTGGCGCAGCACGGACCGCTCGACCCATGGGTTGCAGTGCAGCTCGCTTGCCACGTGGGGCGGGGGCTCAGCGCTGTGCATGCTCACGGCATCGTACATCGCGATGTCAAGAGCAGTAACATCATGCTGCTGATGGCGGACGGGACACCTTTCGCTGCGAAAGTCACCGATCTTGGGCTCGCACGGTTGCCCCAACAACAGCTGACGGCACGCGGCGTCAGAATGGGCACTGCCGCCTACATGGCACCGGAACAAGTCGTGGGTGATCCAGTCGACACGCGCACCGACGTATTCGGTCTGGGCATGACGCTCGTGTTCATGTTGTGCGGCAAGGTCCCCACCGAGCCCAACCCCATGCGCCAAGCTGCGCTCCGATTGATGGCGCCTTCGCCGAGCTTGACCTCCTGTAGCGAGCAGGCGATTCCGATAGCGATTCAGCGCATCGTTCGGCGTGCGTTGCGCAAGCGCCCCGAAAACCGCTACCAGACGATGGCCGCCATGGTGCGAGACCTCGAAACGCTTCTAGGCCATCACGCCAAAGCTGCCGCCAACGATGACATGCTCAGCCTGAACCAGGACGCCAGCTACCAGCCTTCAACCGAGCACGGACACGCCTACGTAGCTGCCATCGCAGACTTCTTCGAACAAGAAGTACAACTTCGGCCTCCGGCCCAACGACCCGGTACCAACACCACAGCCGAAGATACGAGACTGGCATGGGCCAAGCCGAGCCGCGTCGAGACCGTTGCGCCGAGCCCCGCATTCCGCTTCAAAGACCAAACCCGCGCAATAGCTTGAGGACGACATCTTCGTCGACAAGCTCAGCCACTGAGAAGCGCTCGACAACAGAGTGTTGGTGCACCGGGGTTTGACGGCTCCCCCCCATCCGTCCCTCAGGCTGGACAGGAGCGCGTGACGGGCGCATACAGGGCCCATCAGGAGGATGGGACGATGACACGAATGACGACGCTCTACGTGGCGTGTGCAGCGCTAATGCTCGTTGGGCTTGGTTGCGACGAGAAGAAACCAGGACCCGATCCGGCACAGACCTCGACCGCCAAGTCGACGGCCACGACCAAGGCCACCGCAGCCAAGTCGGCGCAGCCCGCCACGAGCGCCGCTGCGACCGCCGCGCCGGCCAAGGCAGCCGTCCGTGAGGTCCCGGCCAAGGAATGGACTCCCAAAGTCGGTCCCAAGTTGCCGACCGGTGCCGTCGTGGCCCACAAGGTCTTCGAGGGTTGGCCCAACGAGAAGTCGCTCTTTGTCGTTACCAAAGAAAAAGGCGGCTTCAAGGCGCGTGTGATGGACGATCGATCCTACGCGACGGGTCCTTTCGGCCTGACCGGCAAGGAGCCGCACAGCGTCAACGCCGTGTCATTTTTCGATGTGGACGGCGATGGCAAGACAGACGCCGTCATCGTCGCGACCTTCGGAGAGAAGGACGACACGGCCAAGTACAACGCTCTGCTCAAGTGGACCGGTACCAGCCTGGAGCAAATGACGGCGCTCGAGAAGAAGCTCGGCGTGCAAGAAACCATCGCCGACATCAAGAAGAAGGCTGCGGGCAAGTAGCTTCGTCACACCGAGGACGCGTGCTCACGGGCTAGACCATCGATTGAGGTGGCATGGTCTTGAGATCCAGGCGCGCCAACCGACCATCGATGAGCTCGTAGAGCGGTAACTCGAGCCGCTCGATGAGGACGCGATGGTTGGTGGCGACGACCATGGTCACCTGAGGGTCGTCGCGATAGCTGACCAGAATATCGCGCACCACTTCCGAATTCTCGCGATCGAGACCGGCATCGGGATCGTCGAAAAAGGCGAAATTGGGCTCGAGCGCCATAGCGCGCGCGAAGGCCACGCGCTTGCTGATCCCAAAGGACAAGCGGCCCGGCAAGGCGTGGATGTCTGGTGATTCCACCCCCACAGCCCCGAGACAGAAGCGGGCACGCTCATCGATGATCGCCTCGGACAGATCGAGCAAGTCAGCGTGGTAACGAAGCGCCAAACCGACATTGTGCAGGGCGCTCAAGTTGGCCACCAGCCCGCCTTGCTGGAACACAAATGCTCGGCGTATCCCCTTGCGCACCAGCGCGCTCGGGTGGCGTGGATCCACCTCATGGCCTCCGAGCGTGATGGTTCCCGTGTCGGGCGCGATGAGCCCAGCACACAAGTGCAGCATCGTCGACTTGCCCACACCGTTTGAGCCGGTCAGCAGCAGCGTTCCGCCCTGCGGGATGACGAGGCTCTGCCGATCCAGCAAGGTGATCTCACCGCGCTTGAAGCTCACATCTCGCAACACGAGGCCCGCAGCCACGCTCTGCAGGTTAGTCGCTCACCAGCGGTTTGTTGAGGGCTCGATTGCGCTGAGCGCTCGCCCAGCCTCAATGGGTCGGAGGACCGACGATTCCGTAGAAACCGATTGTCACGGCAAAGTTGAACAGGACGCATAGGAGCACGGCGCGGATGACGGCCTTGCCGGTCATCAGCGGCACTTCGGTGGTGGACGAGCGCACCTGCAACCCGAAGTGACAACAGAGCCATCCCACCAAGATGCCGCAACCAATGCCCTTGAGCAGAAACAGCAACAGATCGCCGATGCCGAGGGTTTCGGCGAGTCCGAGACGCATCGCCGAGATGGTGGGCGAGCCCAGGACCCAAGCCATCAGAAAGCTTCCCGCAATCGCCAAAACGCTGAAGTAGACGGTCAGCACGAGCACGCTTGCCACGACACCCACCAGGCGCGGCAAAACCACATAGCGAGACGGATCGATTCCCATGGAGGACAGCCCGAGCACCTCCAAGCTGGCCTTCATGTTGCCGATTTCAGTGGCGATGGCAGTACCCGAACGGCTGGCGACGATGATCGCGGTAACCAAGGGTGCAAACTCCCGCAACACGACCGTGGCGAGGATTTTGCCGGCGATCTCACCTGGCAGCCCAGGGGCGGCCGCCTTGGTCTGGATCATGATGGTCGCACCGATGACCAGCGCCGTGATGGTAACGAAAGGCAGCCCCTGGGCCCCGGTGAAGAAAACCTGGGTGAGGGTTATCCGGCGCATGGCCGTGCCGGCTGCCTTACCCGGTGTGAACAGCGAGGCCAGCGCAGCGCCCAATGTGCCGAATGCCCCCGACCAGAAGAGCCACCAATCGATGGCAAAACGCCCCACACGCGCAACCCAGCTCGGCTTGCGGCGCCTGCCCAGGCGCGGATCGTGGGGAATCGATGCTGGCACAGGCCGACTCTATCTTTTTTTTCGGCGGGCGAGTGTCGCCATCGTCCCCTCAGCCACCAACGAGGGTGTGCTATCAGCACTGCATGAAGCGGCACGCACCTGCCACTTTGCGCAACCGTGAGCCTCTTTTGTCTGTTCTGCGCGAAGTTTTGCCCGCGAACGGCACGGTAGTGGAAATCGCCTCGGGCACCGGCGAGCACGTGGTGTTCTTTGCGCAGCACTTGTCTGGCATCGACTGGCAGCCGAGCGACGTCGATCAGGATGCACTGGCGAGCATCGAGGCCCATCGACTCGAGGCTGGGCTCGACAACTTGCGCAAACCGGTGCGCATCGACGTACTGAGCACCGATTGGGGCGAGGCTGCCGCTGGTGCCGGTGCGCTGGTGTGCATAAACATGATACACATCGCACCTTGGGCGTGCGCAGAAGCGCTGCTGCGAGGCGCCGCAAAGTTGCTTCCTGATGGCGCCCCATTGGTGATGTATGGGCCATTTCGCATCGATGGAAAGCACACCGCGCCCAGCAACGAGACCTTCGACGCCTCGCTGCGCCATGAGAACAGCGCATGGGGTATTCGCGACCTAACAGCACTGACAGGAGCGGCTGAAACAGCCGGGCTGCATCGCGATCGGGTCATCGCGATGCCCGCCAATAATCATGCCATCGTGCTGCGGCGCCAGGTGACGCTCGAAGCGAAAGCGAGCAACCTGCAAACAGTACCGTTGGATTGAAGCTAGCCCCTTGGCAGGTTGCTCTCACGCGCTACATTAATAGTGTGGCACCGCCAAGCTGCTCCACCAATTTGCTATCCAACTACGCATGCGAAGTTGGGCAGCGAGGCGAGCGCCGGCTGTACTGCAAATGCACCGGATGGGTCTTCACCGCGGTGTTGGCAATCAGCGCATTGATCGGCGCCTTGGCGGTCGTGTCTTTCGGTTTCTTGGTTGCCGCTGGTGGCGACCCCTTCCGAGGCTTCGTCGGCGCTATCTTGGGCGCCACATTCGCCGCCATCGCCGTTCATTTGGCAGCCAACCACTATCGTCGCCACGGGCGCTTCGTCCTCGACGGTGTGAGCGGGATCTTGCGGCACTATCGCGCTGGACGGCTAGTCGACGAGTACGCCTTCAACGACGTGCAACGCGTTTGGATGAGCATCGATCTTACCGATTGCGTCCGGCTGAGCGGCCCACCCTCATGGCTTCAGATCGCGCTACGCAACGGCAACGTGCTCCGTCTCGCCAAAGGCTCCAAGACCGAGCTGGCCCCAGTGTGCGACGCCATGAAGAAACTCGGCTTTGCGTTGGGCTGAAAGCTTGGTCTGTGAAAGCGGCCGCGACCACAACAGCTTTGACTCAGAGTCGGTGCTTCTTCTTGAAGTAGCGTAGTTGGTGATAGCTCAGCCCGAGCGTTCGGGCGGCAGCCGCCTGGTTGCCCTCGCTCTGGGCTAGCGCTTCTGCCACGAGCTGACGCTCGAAGTCGGCGACCCGTTTTTCGAAGCTACCGACGACAGCGTGGCGGCGCTCGCGACAGATGCCGATATCATCAGCCGTGACCTCGGTGGTGCTGTCGCGGTAGACGGCGCGCTCGATCAGGTTCTTGAGCTCACGCACGTTGCCTGGAAAATCGTGCTCGCTCAGTAGATCGAGCGCGTCTTGGCTCAGGGTCTTGCCGCGAAAGTAGGACACCTCCTCCATGAAGCGCTCCAAAAAGTGGTGCGCGAGGGGCGCGATGTCTTGCGGGCGCTCCCGCAGAGCTGGCACGCGGATGACCTCGAAGCTGAGCCGATCGTATAGCGCTCATGACCGCCCCGCGATCGAGTTGCAATCGGGTTCCTGAGCAACGCTAGCCCGCCCGGCCGACTGCGTTCGCTGCGCGAACGCGCCGGCCGCCGCGGAGCTCGGATCAACCCTGGGCGCGGTGCCCGCCTCGGTTCGCTCGGTTTCGCTTGCCACGCCTGCCGCGCTTGCCGCGCTTGCCCTTCTTGCCGCGCTTGCCTTTCTTGCCAAACGCGCCGTGCTTGCGACGCAGCGCACGTGCTTCCCGCTTGGTGACCGTTCCGTCTGCGGCTGCCTTGACGGCTGCGGCGCGCACGGCGGTGCTGCGCAGAACAAACCTCGCCTTGATCTCGGCTTTCTTTGCCGCGCTGAGCTTGGGGTTTTTGGCCAGCCGCTTGTCGAGGCGTGCCTCTATCCTGGCCAGGCGGGAATTGACCCGCAGCAGGAAGTCGGTGCCCTTCATCGGGAACTTGGCTCGCGCGCGTTTGCCCTTGCGCGCCTTGTTTTGCCGGTGGCTACGTGCCTTCCCGCCCGGATGGGCGCTTGCAAGGGCTGGCACCAGCAGCAACCCGATGGCGATGGCGGCTGCGAAAAAACGACTACTCATGCGGATGATACTCATAGGGACCTCAAGCGAAGATGGGAGTGAGATTGTCGGCCGCGGCCAACAGTTTTGGAGTTGGGCTGCGCCTGTTTGGCGCCGTTCAAAGAGTTGGACGCGCCCTCGGACGGTTCCCGTACGGTGGCCCGAACAGTTTCTGGCGTTCTTAGGTACGCTCGGGCCGACGCGGTGAATGATCCGGGCTGATCCGGGCTAGCTCAAGAAGCCGTCGCCGAGGCGATTTCCTCGAGCTCTTGCCAACGGGCGTAGACCGCTTCGAGCTCCTCGCCAATCTGCTCGAGCCTATGTTTGGCCGCGCCAATCTCAGCACCAGCGCCCTGGTAGAACAGCGGGTCGGCCATCTTGTCGTGCAATGCGGCCTGCTCGGCTTCGAGCTGCTCGATGGTCGCCGGCAATACTTCGAGCTCGCGCTGCTCTTTGAAGCTCAGCCGGCGCGGCTTTTCGGTCTTCGGCTTGCGCCCGCGCCCGCCGCTGGACGCGGCTGCGGCCGCCGGCTCACTGCCACCAAGGTCAGCGACAGCGCCACGCTGCTTCTGCCAATCCGAATACCCACCGGCATACTCGACCACCCGACCCTGCCCCTCGAACACCAACGTGCTGGTCACGACGTTGTCGAGAAAGGCACGGTCATGGCTGACTACCAACACCGTGCCTGGATAGTCGATGAGTTGTTGCTCGAGCAGCTCGAGCGTTTCGACATCCAGATCGTTGGTTGGCTCGTCGAGGACCAACAGATTCGAGGGGACGAGGAACAACCGAGCCAGGAGCAAGCGATTGCGCTCCCCGCCGGAGAGCGCCGAGACGGGGCCGCGGGCGCGCTCAGGTGGAAACAAGAAGCTCTGCAAGTAGGTCAGCACATGCCTCGGTTTGCCGTACAGCTGCACCGTATCGCCGGCTGCAACGTTCTGGGCAACCGTCTTTTCATCGTCGAGCTGCTCGCGGAGCTGGTCGAAATAGGCCAGCTCCACCCGAGTGCCGAGGCGTAAGTTGCCCGAAAGAGGCTCGAGCTGTCCGAGTAGGCCCCGCAGCAGCGTCGTCTTGCCACAGTTGTTGGGTCCGATGACCCCTACGCGATCGCCCCTCAGAACGATGGTCGATAGCTCGCTCACCATCGGTTGATCGGGCTCATAGCCCACGCTGAGCTTCTTTGCCTCGAACACCAATTTGCCCGAGCGCTCCGCCTCCTGAACAGCCAGCCGTACCCGGCCCATGCGCGCCCGGCGGGCGTTGCGCTGCTCACGAAGCCGCTCGAGCGCACGCACCCGTCCTTCGTTGCGCGCGCGGCGGGCTTTGAGCCCACGGCGCAGCCAGGCCTCTTCTTTGGCGAGCTTCTTGTCGAGCCGAGCGTTCTGCTCTCCTTCGGCTTCGAGCTGCTCGAGGCGGCGGGCTTTGAAGCGCGCGTACCCTCCAGGAAAGCTGTAAAGCACACCACGATCGAGCTCGACGATGCGCGTGGCCAGCTTTTGCACGAAGGAGCGATCGTGCGTGACGAAGAGCAGGGTTTGCACGAAGCGAGCGAGGAACTGCTCGAGCCAATCGATGGCATCGATATCGAGATGGTTGGTGGGTTCGTCGAGCAACAGGACGTCGGGCTGGGCCGCGAGCGCTTCGGCGAGCAACACCCGTCGTTTCAAACCGGCAGACAAAGTGGCCACCGCAGCGTCACCATCGAGCGACAGCCGCGAGAGCACCGCTTCGACTGTGTGCGCCGCGCCTTCTACCGCTTTATTGCTGTCCGCTCCCGCCCCCACGACATCGGCAACCGTTCCGTCGAGGTCGCTGGGCACTTGTTGCGGCAACCAGCTCACCCGCACTCCTTGCTCGCGCTGAATCACGCCCTCGTCCGGTTGGAGCTCACCAGTCATCAAACGGAGCAAGCTGCTCTTGCCGGCGCCGTTTCGGCCCAGCAAGCAGATGCGGTCGCCACGCTCGATGTGGAGCGTCGCGCCATCGAGCAGTGCACCCGCACCAAAGCTCAAGCTCACTTCGCGAAGACTGATCAGGGCCATAGCGCTCGTTAGGGCAGCAACCTGGTCAAGAAGATGTCGGCGAGGTTGCCTCCGCTACTGGTCAGCAGGGCGCCGTGGCCAAAGTCGATCTGCCCGGAGAAGTGACCCGCCAGGTAAATCCTCTTGTTGCTGTCGACTTTCATGGCGCCCAACACCTGGAGTTGGTCGTCTCCGTACAGACGGCTGTGAACGTAAGCACCGCTCTTCTTCAGTCGTGCCAAGAAGACATCGGTAGCGCCAGCCGGTGTCAGCGTCTCTCCGCCAAAACTGGTCTTTACAACTGCAGTGCCTGCAAAGACCACATCGCGGCTGCCCTCATAGGCATCGATCGCACTTATGGTGGCGCCGTCGTAAGCGTAGCTCCAAGACTCGGTTCCAGTACTGACAACTTTTGAGAGCACAGCCGCAGTGACCGCCGTAGTCGTGTGTTTGGTGCCGTTACCGATCTGTATATCGTTGGTGAAGCTCGCGCCGATCAGCACCGCATCGTTGTCGTCGATTGCAATCGCGGTACCCACCTCGTCACCAGCACCACTGATCTGACGTCCCCAATTCACCGCTCCCACGGGTCCTATTTTGACCAACAACCCGTCTTTGCCCGTAGCCACGAACGCGCTCATGGCGGCCGACATCGAGCCCGAAAACTCGCCGACGACGTAGACGCTGTCGTTGGAGTCGGTCGCCAACCGGTACACGTAGTCGTCATCTGGACCACCCAGCCGCTGACTCCAAGCATGAATCCCAGCGATACCGAGCCTGGTGACGAACCAATCGCTGGTGAGCGAATCATTGCTGTACTGGTTTAAACCGCCAAAGTTGATGGTGTCGACGAAATGCCCGGCCACGACGATATGGTCACCCGTGGTCACCGCAACAGCGGTGGCGACATCTTCCTTGTCGTCACCGAAGGCGCGACTCCAGATGTGCTCACCCTTGGCGCTCAGCTTCGCCACGAAGACATCGTCGCTACCGGCGCTCTTGAGAGCATCTCCACCGAAATCGAAGGTCCCCTGAAACTGTCCGACGAGGATTACGTTGCCAGAGGAATCGACGGCTAGATCGTTGAGGCGCTGCTCGGAGGTGCTGCCAAAACGTTTGCTCCAGAGGTGATTGCCGCCCGAATCAAAGCGCGAAACGACGATATCGGCACCCTCCGAAACAGTCAGCGGCCCACCACCGAAATCGATGACTCCTTCGGCGTCGCCACCAATGATGAAGTCGCCGTTGGGCGCGACCGCAACGCCCCGGGCGCGTTGGTCGGAGTTGTCGCCGAACGATGAGCTGCCAGCTTGCAACCAGTGAACGCAGTCGGCCAAGTCATCGCAGAGCGCGTCGTCGTCACAGTCGCCTTCAGGATCGGTACCATACGGCGCCACTGTGCACGTGCCGTCGACGCCGCCACTGACTGCTGCGGTGCACGCGCGGCAGGTCCCTCCGCAAGCCGAATCACAACACACGCTGTCGGCACAGACGCCGCTATCACATTGGCCGGACTCCCCACATGCCTCCCCCAGGCTCATCAGTACACAGGCGCCTTGGCCGTCGCAGACGATTCCGCCATCTTGTGCGCATTTCGTGCCAGCGCCCTTTAGCGTCACGCCACATTTGCCGTCGTCGCAACTCCGCTTCTGGCAGTCGCTGTCTTGACCGGGACAGTCGTCCGGCGTGCTGCACGGTGGCGCAACGTTCGTGCTCTGGCTGACATCGCCGAAGCTATTGACGAGCGTGCAAGCGCTCAAGACGGTCAACAGGCCAATGGCTCGGTGAAGCGGGGTCATGGCAAGAGAGGGCGAATCATAGCAGGACCTGGCGCTTCGGCAGTGTGCTGTTCACTTCCGTCGCTTGCCTCGAGCTCGACGCATGTGTCGGGGCAGCGAGCCCTTGCCGCGCGCTGGAGGCACCAGCGCGGCAGGCCCTATTCCGATGAGGTCCTTCCGGCCCGCTGCATGCAGCGCCTCGCGCACATCGTCGTGGCTGGCCCGCTCCCCATACCGCAGCAGGGCCTTGTGCAGTTTCTTCTCGCGCAAGCCTTTGGCCACGATGACCGGCTCGCCGCTACTCGGATCCAAGCCGGTGTAGTACATGGCGGTGGCAGCAGACATCGGCGTTGGGATGAACTCCTGCACTTGCCTGGGGCGCAGACCGCGCTGCTTGAGCCACACCGCGAGCCGCACCATGTCTGCCAAGCTGCAACCCGGGTGAGCCGCGATGAAATAGGGAACCAGGTGTTGGTTGGGGCCAGCGGCGCGTGCAAATCTCTCAGCGAAACGCTCGTACACATCGACGGCGGGTTTCTTCATGCGCTCGAGGACGACTGGCTCACTGTGCTCCGGCGCCACCGAAAGCTGACCGGGCGTATGGTGCTTGGCCAGCTGGCTTATGAATTGTGGCGACTCGAGCGCCAAGTCGTAGCGAACGCCCGAAGCGATGTACGCGTGCTCGACCCCCGCCTCACTGCGCACACTCTGGAGCATCTGAAGGAGCGGCTGATGGTCGGTGCGCAGCTGGCGGCACAGCTTTGGGTGAACACAGGACAGGCGCCGACAGGCCGCTTCGATGCGCGCGTCCCGGCAGCCCATGCGATACATGTTCGCAGTCGGGCCGCCGACGTCGCTGATGGTCCCAGCAAAACCGGGCAGCTGACGCAGCGCGCGCACCTCGCGCAGAATGCTCGCTTCCGAGCGCGACTGGATGACGCGGCCTTCGTGCTCGGTAAGGGAGCAGAAGGAGCAACCGCCGAAACATCCACGCATGCTGACCACTGAATGTTTGACAGTCTCGTAAGCGGGGATTCGCTCGCTGTAGGACCAGTGTGGGGCGCGTCGAAAATGCAGGTCGTAACAAGCGTCGAGTTGTTCGGTCTCTAGAGGCAGCGAGGGAGGGCACAAGTACACCGCCTCCTGCCCGTGCGGCTGCAGCAAAGGGCGGGCGTTGCCAGGGTTGGTCTCGAGCTGCAAAGCGCGCGACATCTCGGAGAAGGCGCGCTTGCTCTCGACTACCTGCTCGAAGCTCGGTAGCCACACCACCTTGCCGTCAGCGACCTGCTGTGAGGCTTCGAGTTGCTCCCATTGCCCTTTGCGCAGGACGTGGGCGCTGCCGCGCACGTCGCGAATGGCCTCCAGCGGCTCACCAGCACGGAGTCGCTCGGCCACCTCGACGACGGGTATTTCGCCCATCCCGAAGATGAGCAGATCCGCTTTGGCGTCCAGAAGAATGCTCCGGCGCACTTTGTCTGACCAATAGTCGTAGTGCGCAATGCGCCGCAGTGACGCCTCGATGCCACCGATGACGATGGGAACGCCCGAAAAAGCCTGACGGCACAAGTTCGCGTACACGATGGTGGCGCGGTTGGGTCGGCAGCCTGCGCGACCGCCGGGACTGTAGAGGTCCTCACTGCGAACCTTCTTTTGCGCCGTGAGCTTGTTGAGCATCGAGTCGAGGTTTCCGGCGCTGACGCCGACCATGAGCCGCGGCCGCCCCAAGCGCGTCAGGTCACCGAGGTGGCGCCAATCGGGCTGCGCGATCATGCCGACGCGAAAACCGCGCGCCTCGAGCACGCGGCCGATGAGCGCCGCACCGAATGAAGGATGATCGACATAGGCGTCGCCATTGACCAACAGCACATCGAGCTCATCCCAGCCGCGGGCGTCCATTTCCTCGCGGGTGGTGGGCAGAAAACCGGTCAGATCCCGTTTCGGCGACTTCAAACCGTTGTTCGCTCTCAACCGATGGCTAAATGGTCCTGCGGTACTTGCGCGTCGACGTGGTAGCGGGGGGCTTGCTCGTAGTGGTGGGCGGCGGCGCTGGCGGCGCGGCTGGTTGGCTCGACTTGGTTGGGCCCGGGGCGGAGGTGGGCAGAGGG
>CAZRGL010000095.1:21764-24239 GCA_964599485.1 uncultured Polyangiaceae bacterium | reverse complement strand
ATCACTACGGTCGTGATGTCTTCGTCACGCGAAAGGGCGCGGTGCGAGCGCGCACAGGCGAGCTCGGGATCATTCCCGGCAGCATGGGCGCGCGCTCGTACATCGTGCGCGGCTTGGGCAACCGTGACAGCTTCATGAGTAGCAGTCACGGTGCGGGCCGAGCGATGTCGCGCACCGAGGCCAAGCGACGCTTCACCCTCGACGACCACGTCAAGGCGACCGAGGGCGTCGAGTGCCGCAAGGACAGCGACGTGATCGACGAGACGCCGCTGGCGTACAAGTCGATCGATGCGGTCATGGAGGCCCAGAAGGATCTGGTCGAGACCGTGCACACCCTCAAGCAGATCGTGTGTATCAAGGGCTGAGGACAGTGCTTTTCACTTGTAGAAAACTACTAGGGGACGGCCAAGTGCCCTCCTGCGATATGAGCCTGAGGGCTGACCACCATGACCAAGATGTTGACCATTGATGGCGCGCAGGGTGAGGGAGGCGGGCAGATTCTGCGAACCTCTCTCGCCCTGGCAGCGCTCACGACTACGCCCATTCGCATCGAACGAATTCGGGCCAACCGCAACAAGCCGGGGTTGCTACGGCAGCACCTGACGGCGTTTCGGGCCATCAGCAAGATCTGCAATGCCGAGGTCGAAGGCGCCCAGCTCGGTGCGCGCAGCTTGGTGTTGATACCAGGCGCCGTACAGTCGGGCGATTACCATTTCGCGGTCGGCACAGCCGGCAGCGCTTGTTTGGTATTTCAAACCATCTTATGGCCGCTGTTGTTCGCCGACGGCCCTTCTTCGGTTGCGATCGAAGGCGGTACCCACAACAGCAAATCGCCGCCATTCGACTTCATCGAGCAGACCTTCTTGCCACTAATGGCTCGCTTCGGGGCGAAGGTCAGCGCGCGGCTGGAGCGTCACGGCTTCTATCCCGCGGGCGGTGGCCGCTTCGTCGTGCAAATCGAGCCGTGCAAAGAGCTTGCGCCCATCGAGCTGCTCGAAGCCGGTGAAATCATCAGCACGCGTGCGCGCGCTTTGGTGGGCGGCAAGTTGCCGTTGAGCATCGCCAAGCGCGAGCTCGCAGTGGTGCGCGAACGACTCGGTCTGCAGCGACAGGACTGCGAAGCGGTCCATTGCAAGAGCTCCCGCGGCCCAGGAAATGCGCTGCATCTGTTTGTCGAGCGCCCATTGGTGACGGAGACCATTACGGCTTTCGGAGAGCGTGGCGTGCCCGCCGAGCAGGTCGCGGCAAACGCAGTCGAAGAGCACCAGCGCTATGTGGCGGCAGACGTTCCAGTCAGCGAGCACTTGGCCGATCAGCTACTCATTCCAATGGCCCTCGGCCGCGGCGGAGTCTTCTGCACCTCGAAGCCGTCACTGCATACGCTGACCAACATCGAGGTAGTTGCCCATTTGCTCGGCCGCCGCGCCCGCATCAACGAGCAAGCGGGTGATCGTATCCACATCGAGCTCGACACGCGCCAGTGACCAAGTCCAGCTCTTGTCCGCCACCACTTCCACGCCTAGATGATTCTTCGTCGCGTCCGCGGCGGGATCATCCGCCGCATGCGCGTGCTCGCTAGCCCGGAGCTATCAGGCTATTTTCTCGACGCCGAGGACCACATCGAGCTGTTTGGAAGTGCTCGAGCCGAGCAGATCCCCTGCCGCATTGGTCATTATGTTGTGCCCGGATCCATCTGCGTCGATCGGTCCTTCTGAGTGACCTCCGGCGGAGAGCGCCAACTCAGCCCTCTGAGAAGCGGAACCAATGGGTGGGGTATTGGCGGGCGAAGTCCTCGAGCCGGTCGGCTAGCAGCTGGGCTGAGGCGTCGAGTTGCTCAGTGCTCGGTCGGCGTGGCAAGCGGATGGGTGGCGTGTTGATCAGCTCGTACTCGAGAAAGCCGAGCCGCCGGGTGAACACACCGATGAGCGGGGCTCCCGTCAAGGCCGCTAGTCCGAGCGGGCCCTCGGGGATTTGCCAAGGCGCTCCGAGGAATTGAACCGTGCGCGTGCGCATTCCTGCTGCCGCCCGGTCGAACTTCATCGCGACGATGCCGCCGTCTTGGCGCAGGTGGCGCAGCAACGGCAAAGAGCTGAACGGATCGGTGCCCACGTGAACGACGCGTACCCCAGTACGCTCGCGCACTGCGTCGTGCATGCGTCGCGCGTCGGGATTGGGCTCGGCCTCCATGACCACGAGCACTTCTTTGTCTTGGCGTTGCGCCACGAGCGCTCCGCTCGAGTCCCAGCCTGCGGTTTGGGCCGTGGCGACGATGACCCCGCGCCCCTCGGCCAAGCTCGACAAGAAGTACTCGTCGCCCACGATCCGGCCTTTGATATCGTAGCCGCGGCCCGATCCGGCGAGCATCGCATCGGTCATCGACGAGGCGAAATTGGTGAACACCTCGGCAACGTCGCGCATCTCTTCGTGCCAAGGACGAGGCCCCACCAGCTGGCGAATGGTGCGGCGCACGACGTC
>CAZRGL010000095.1:0-21754 GCA_964599485.1 uncultured Polyangiaceae bacterium | reverse complement strand
CCGCTGTTCATGCAGCGCTGCAGCAAAAGCGAGCCCAAAGAACGGTGGGCTGTAGCGTACCCAGGGCTCCGGTCCGTGGTGTACACCGAGGTGCAAGGCCCTACGCCAGAAGGTCGAGTCGGTCCGCAAATGGCCGCGTAGCAGCTGCGTCAAGCGGCGATGCACGCCGCTGCTTAGCACGGGCTGCCGATCGCATCGACCGCCGCGGCGCGATGCTTGCCGTCAGGTGACGCCGCGGCGATGCTTCCGTGCATGGAGCTGTTCTGTGGCGACGCGATGTGCAAGCGGCCAGCTGCTGATGCTGTCGCCGCCCAGCGCAAGCCCGAGCCGTGGCCGGTCCGCTGCCCAGCTTGTGGCACCTCGCTCTATCCCCAAGACGTGCTCGACGTCAGCCGACCCGATGATCTCGCGCCCAAGCGTGCTGCGCTGATGGTCGAGCAAGACGGCCGGCGCCAACCGTTCACGACCGCCATGGTCCGAAGTGACCAACAGCCTGCGGTCAGCACGGCCGACGCCGAGCGCATCTTGGCTATGGTCGATGTGCCGGGCGAAACCAGTCCCCAGCGCGGCCCCATGTCGCGATGGGTGTGGCTCGCAGTGGCGCTTGCGGTCTTGGCCGCGGTCGGCGTGGCGCTGAGTCTATAGCGGCGTTTCACTCCAGTGCGGCTCCGGCGACGCAGCCACCCATCGAGCTCATTTTTGGGGCGCTTCGCGGGCCAGACATCTGCTAGCCGGTAGCGATGATCTTGACCACCCAAGCTGCGCCCACCCAGGCGCCTAATGATGAGCCTATGCTGGCGGCGAGCGCGACAATCAAAATGCGCGACACAGGGTTCTTGAAGGCCCCCTTGAGGGTGTTGACTTCGGTGCCCAGTTGCTCGCAGTCCTCCACGGTGGGTTTTCGCAAATAGGCCTCGACCAAACCAGCGAACATGCCAGCGCCGATAGTCGGGTTGAGCGAGGTTATCGGAGAGGCAAACAAGGCGGTCAGCGCCGTGAGAAGCTTGCCTCCGGCCAAGAGTGTAAACAGGCCGGCGACCACGGCGTTGGGGATGACCCAGGCGAAGAGCATGTACATCAGCCCTTCGCCCTGGTGCTTGAAGTAGCCGTAGGAGAAGGCTGCAAGGATGATCATCGGGACCACCCACTTGGCGATGCGCACCGCGGTGGAGGGCGGCGGCATCTTGGCCAACTCGTCCCGATCGACCGTCTTGCCTCGGTGGGCGAGCATGCCCTCGACGTGTCCCGCGCCGACCACCGCCACGATGGTCTCGCCGGGAGCTTCTTCGATGGCGCTCATCAAAAAGCGGTCCCGTTCGTCGATGAGCGGCTCTTTGACCTCGGGCATGACCCGCGCGAACTCCCCCATCATGTCGGAGATGTTGTCGCGATCTTTGAGGGCCTCGACCTGCTCCTCGTCGATCTCCTCGTCAGCGTCGAACACGCTAGCCATCAAGCCACCGACGAGCTTGAGCTTGTTGAAGAAGCCGACGTTTGCCCAAGTGCGGCGCAGGGTTGCTTGCACGTTGCGGTCGACCAGCACCAGCTCAGCGCCAACCTCTTTGGCAGCCTCGGCGCCGGCGAGCAATTCGCTGCCGGGCTTGACGCCGAGCTTCTCGCCTAGACGACGTTGAAAGGACTGCAAGGCCAAGCTGGCCATCAAGTACAGCACCTTGCCATCTTTGATGACCTGAAAGATGTCGAGCTTCTTCCAGCGTGACTCGTCGGTCAGCGCTTCGTAGCGCATCTGACACAGCTCGAGGCAAACGGTGTCGGGCTCGAGCCGCGCGATGACCTCCCGAACCTCGTCCACGCTCTTTCTCGACACGTGAGCCGTTCCGATGATGTGAATGGTCCGGCCTTCGTGCTGCACGACCGACACGTTGCCCGAGCTCGTTTGTTCCTTGGCGTCCTGCTCGGAATCAGCGCCTCGGCTAAACCACTCGTCGTGTTCGGACTCAGTGTCCTGATCGGGCGCAGCTTCTAGCTCAGAAGCACCCTCTCGTTCGGAAGCAGCTTCTTTATCCGCCGCAACCTCGGGTTCGGGTGCGTTGTCGTCCGTTGTGGTCATGGCTGAGCCTGGGTGGGCAAGGGTGCGCGGGGCCCATCGTTGCCTGGGTCCATTGAGGTAGCGCGATTTACCCGTAGCGTGACATCGATGCTACGCTTTTTATTCCCCACTATCGGTGCCCCCCGATGGCTTCCTACGAGCTCGAGCCCGGCTACATCATTGCGGACAAGTACCGCGTTCTCCGAAAGATCGGCGAAGGTGGCATGGGCGCTGTGTTTTTGGTCGAGCACATCAAGACCGATGAGCGCTTTGCGCTGAAGATCCTCCACGCCGCTGTCGTCAAGAACGATGCAGCCCGTGAGCGCTTCCGCCGCGAGGCCCGCACGCCAGCGCGCATCAACAGCGATCACATCTGCCGGGTGGTCGACACCGATATTGCCACCGATCTCGGAAACGCGCCTTTTTTGGTGATGGAGTACCTGCGTGGCCAGAACTTGCAGGACCTGAGCGAGGAGCTCGGACCCATTCCCGCGGGGGAGGTGCTCATTTATCTCAGGCAGGTGAGCAGCGCCCTGGATCGCGCACATGCGCTGGGCATCGTCCACCGCGATCTGAAGCCCGACAACCTCTTTCTGACCATTCGTGACGACGGCACACCGTGCGTGAAGATCCTCGATTTCGGTATCGCCAAGCTCAGCGGCGCGACCGGGGATCTGGCTCGAGTGAAGGCCACGCAGACTGGCGACATCTTTGGCACACCGCTGTTCATGTCGCCCGAGCAATGCAAGAGCGAAGCAGACAAGGTCGGCCCGCAGTCGGACATTTGGGCTCTCGGGCTCATCGTTCACTTGCTGCTCACCGGCGACGATTTCTGGACTGCAGCGACGCTCACCCATCTCATCGCGCAGATCGCTTACGAGAAAATGCCGTCTGCGACCGAGCGTGGGGCCGACTTTGGCGTCGCCTACGACAACTGGTTTGCCAAGTGCTGCGCCCGCGAAGCCAGCGATCGATACCCCACCGCCACCGCTGCAACCAACGCGTTGGCCGAGGCCCTCGGCTTGAGCGAGCTGACCATCACGGCAGCGCAGCGCGCCGGTCCGTTGATCGCCGCCCAGCGCGCTCGCGATTCGACTGTCTCTCAGAACTTGCCGGCTCAGCGTTTCAAGCAAACTGCCAACGCGTTGACCAGTGACAAGCTCGCCGAAAGTGTCAAACCAGGGCGTCGCGGCCGGCTCGTGATGTTTGCCGCGATAGCGCTCGGTATGGCTGCTGGGGTCGTGGCAGTGGCCTGGCTTGGCGGAGCCTTCAGTAACAAGACCACTCCTGTTTCCGCGACGGCTACGACCACGTCCACCGTGACGAGCAGTGTCACGCAGACCGCTGCCACCACGGCCACGGTCGCAAGCACCCGACTCGAGCCAGTCTCTACAGCACCGTCGACTTCGACTGCTGTGGCCGGGCCCTCCACCACGTCGGCGGCGCCTGCGCGCACGCGCCCCGTCGGCACGACAACCCGAGCGACACCAACAACAAAACCGCCCACCACCACCAAGACGGCGCCGCCAGTCACGACGACCACCAAGACCAAGACGGCCACGACCAAGCCCCGCACGACCAGTTTCAATCCGCTCGGCGGACGGCAATGAGCCCAGCGTCTTGGGTGGCTCGTCGATGAGAGCGCAGACGAGGACCCCTGTGGCCGCGGTGCGCGGGTGCGTGGTACCTTCCCTTTGAAGTGGGCAAGCCTTCACAGAACCCAGGGCCTTTGGCGGGCTCGCCAAGATCGCAACCAAAGGATGGCACGCAGCTGGCGACGCGCCCCGGTATCGAGGTGCGACGTGTCCAGAAGCTGAAGATCACGATCGTCGACAGTCCTGACGAGCCCAAGATCGGCACAAATTACGTGTTCGCTCAGGACGAGGTCCGCATCGGATCGAGCCCCGCACTCGATCTTTGTGTCGACGACCGCAAAGTCTCCCGTGAGCACCTGGCCATTCGCACTGACGAGCGCGGCTGGCTGCTGATCGATCTGGATTCCACCAACGGCACACACGTCGGTGAGCTGCGCATCGTGCGTGCCCGAGCAAACAAAGAACTGAGCGTCCGGGTGGGGCGCACCATCTTGCGACTCGAGCCGCTCGAAGAGCATGTCGAGCACGAGCTGTCGAGCCAACGACGCTTCGGTCGCATGCTCGGCTCGAGCGAATCGATGCGCGAAATGTTCGCGGTGCTCGAAAAGGTGGCGAACAGTGAGCTGACCGTCCTCATCGAAGGCGAGACCGGCACCGGCAAAGAGCTCGCTGCAGAGGGTTTGCACGAAGCGAGTGAGCGCGAGGGTCCTTTCGTGACGCTCAATTGCGGAGCCATCCCTCGTGAGCTCATCGAGAGCGAGCTGATGGGTCATGTCAAAGGTGCGTTCACCGGGGCGGTGAGCGATCGACCTGGTGCGTTTGCTTCGGCCGACGGCGGCACACTCTTGCTCGACGAGGTCGGCGAGCTACCACTGGACATGCAGGCCAAGTTGCTCAGGGTGCTCGAGCGGCGCGAGGTCAAGGCGGTGGGGTCGGACCGGGTTCAGCAGGTCGACGTGCGGGTGGTAGCGGCCACCAATCGCAATCTCGCCCATGAGGCAGACAAGGGCGCGTTTCGTCAGGACCTGTACTTTCGCCTTGCCGTGGTGGTTGTGCGCATCCCGCCACTGCGGGCCCGCCTCGACGATTTGCCGAGCTTGGTCGAGCACATTCAAGGGGAGCTGAATCGACGTCGACAGGCCAATGGCCGGCCCACTCACGCGCCCCTGCCACAAACCTCCATGGCTATGCTCAAGCGTTACGATTTTCCGGGCAACGTGCGCGAGCTGCGCAACATCGTCGAGCGCTGGAGCGTGCTTGGCGCCCACGACGCGCCTGGCAACCCTGCCGGAGGGCAAAGGGGTGGAGCTGGGGCACCGAGCGATGCGCCAGCCGCCGAGCTCGACGAGAGCTTGTTGACGCTGCCCTATCACGAAGCCAAGGACGCCTGGGTGGAGCGCTTCGAGCGCGCCTACGTCAGCTCTGCCCTGCAAAACGCTGGTGGCAACGTCTCTCAAGCCGCGCGTGACGCCCGCGTCGATCGTCGTCACCTGCAACGCTTGATGGCGCGCTACGAGATCAAGAAGTAGACACAGCACACATCAATCGGCCATTGCCATGTTGTTCCAAGACATCATCCTCACGCTGCAAGACTTCTGGGCCAAGCGGGGTTGCCTGCTCGTTCAGCCCTACAACTCCGAGGTTGGTGCGGGCACCTTCAACCCCGCCACCTTCTTGCGCGCGCTCGGACCCGAGCCGTTCAACGTGGCGTTCTTGGAGCCCTCACGCCGCCCCACCGACGGCCGCTACGGCGACAACCCAAACCGGTTGCAGCAGTTTCATCAGTTCCAGGTCATTCTCAAACCCAACCCGGCTGACATTCAAGATCAATACCTCGAGTCATTGGTTGCGCTGGGCACCGATCCGATGCAACACGACGTGCGTTTCATCGAGGACGACTGGGAGTCGCCGACGCTCGGCGCTTGGGGTCTCGGTTGGCAGGTGTGGCTCGATGGCCTCGAGATTTCCCAGTTCACCTATTTTCAACAAGTAGGTGGCTTCGACTGCCGTCCGGTCAGCGGCGAGCTCACCTATGGTATCGAGCGCATCGCCATGTATCTGCAAGACAAGGCTGACGTCTACGACCTGGCCTACGGCGCGGGCGTCAGCTACGGCGACGTGTACAAGCGGGCCGAGTGGGAGTGGTCGACCTACAACTTCGAGGAAGCAGACACCGCGGTGTACTTTGCGGCGTTCGATCAGCTCGAAAGCGAAGCCAAGCGCTTGGTGCAGCGTGGCGCAACTGAGCAAGCGGTTGGCAAGAAGGGCAAGAAGAAGCTCGTCATCGATCCGCAACAGGCGCTGGTGCTGCCTGCCCATGATTGCCTCGTCAAAGCGGCTCACCGCTTCAACGTGCTCGATGCCCGTGGCGCCATCAGTGTGACGGAGCGACAGCGCTACATCGGACGTCTTCGCGCGCTTGCACGCCTGGTTGCAGAGGCCTACCTGGCACAGCGCGAGACCCTCGGCTTCCCGTTGCTCCCAAAGACCAAAAGCGAAACAGCCGCGGAGTAGTCATGGCAAAGCGGCTAGCAGCGTTGTTGTTGATCGTGTCGACACTGCTGGTGGCCAGCATGGCCTCGGCTGGTGACAAGCTCACCATTGCGACTCTGGCGCCGCGGTCGAGCCTATGGGGCAAGGTGTTTCGTGCCTGGGCCAAGGCGGTCAAAAAGAAGACCAATGGCCAGCTTCGGCTGAGGTTCTACTGGAACGGAGGCCAGGGCGGCGAGACCACGGTGGTCGCCAAAATGCGCAGCGGGCAGCTCGACGGCGCCACCCTCGGAGCGGGCGGGTTGGGCAAGATCCACAAGGCGGTGTTGGCGCTGCAATTGCCGGGCTTGTTCACCACCTGGAGGAGCATCGACCGCGCACGAGACAGCGTCTTCAAGGAATTCTGGACCGCCTTCGACAAGAAGGGCTTCTTTCTGAGCAGCATCGGTGACGTCGGTCGGGTTCGCACCTTCTCCAAGGGCCGCGCCATACGCAAGCCTGCTGATTTGCGCGGTATGAAACCCGCAGGGCCGCGCCGCGGTCTGATTGCTCCCGCATTTGCGGCCGCCCTCGGCATCACCTTGGTGCCTACCAGCGTGGTGGAGTTGCTCAGTGCCTTGAGCACGGGGCGCGTCAATGTCATATCGGCTCCCTCGCTGGCCGCTGAGCAGCTGCAGTGGACTCCGCATTTCGATCACGTCGGAGCCGATGTGTCCGGCATCGCCATCGGGGCGATGGTCTTTTCGAAGAAACGCCTCCAAGCACAGCCCAAGGATGTGCTCGAGGTGATGCGTAAGACGGGCAAGAAGGCTGGCAAGTTGCTGCGCGCGCGCATCCGCAAGCTCGACGACCAAGCCTTTGCGCGGCAGAAAAAGAAGATGACCTTAGTCACGCTCAGCTCCAGCGAACGGCAGAACTGGGCAGCCATATTCAAGAGGACGCGCAAGAAGCTCGCCCAGGGTACGTTCTCGCCAGCGCTCGTCCGTCGCCTGGAAGCGCTGGCGGTTCCGTAGCTCGATCGACAGCGCATCCCCTGCTTTGACGCAATTCGCTGTGATACCCTCAGCGGGTGGTGCGCTGGGCGAGTTGGTCGCTTTTGCTAGTGTTGTCGTTGTCGTCATGGAGCTCGGCCTGCACGGGTCAAATGGGAGGCACGGACACGACGACGAGCGCAGCTGGTGGCGCGAGCACTTCGTCGACGACTGTCGCGTCCACCACTAGCGAAACGAGTGACGGGGGCGCTGGTGGTGCCGGCGGCGGCGCGATGCTGCCTTGTGATGCGGGCTTCGCCTTCGTGCCCGATCCGCTCGAGTCGAGCCAGCCATTGACGGTGTCCTTTACTGACGTCGAGCCGCTCACCTTCGTGGACGTCAGCGTCGCAGGCCCGGCCTCAGCCACTGTGCAATGGGATGGTCTGCAGGGCGGGGGCCCGTACACCTGGTCCTGGAAGGTGTACGGCCTCGCAGCCGGAACCTGGACGTTCACCTTCTCTGCGGGAGAGCCGCAGCTGCCGCTCGCGACCTGCCAGCGTGTAGTGAGCGACACGGGCCCGGTGGTCCCTCCTCCAGGCGCGTCCTGTGACGAGCTGTTCTGCGGCGACAAAGACGAAAATGACCAGCTGTGCACCGACAGCCCTTGTCGCGTGGTCGGCTCGAAGCTGGCCAATCCATCGCCCTGCGGACCGAGCAAGAACTCCAGCCCATGGCAGACGCTCGACAACGCTGGCTGCGTCAAAGGCGAGACCTGCAAGATATGGTGCCCCTACGAAAAGTGCAGCGGCTGCCCCAACGGCACTGAAGCCGTATGGGTTCCGGCCTCGGAGATCTCCTACGAGAACGCTTGCAAGACCGCTTGCGAATCCTTGGGCGCTTGCTGGGACAGCACGCTCGCTCTCTGTCGCAACCCAGGCGACTGCGGCAAGCCGCTCGGCAAGTGCCCTTGGGAGTAGCAGCGTAGTTGCAGCTTCGATCGAGCAAGGCGCTCCTTGAGGGTCCCAAAGAGCCGTGTTAGAAGAATGAACCGCGGTTCGGAATTATGAATCGAAATTCATATGACACCTGGTGACCGAAGCTCTTCCCGCGCGCGCAGCGCTCTGCAGCAGGCCCGTCAAGACGCCTATCGTCTTGTAATCCTTGACGCCGCTGAGCGAGTTTTCGCCGGTCGGGGCTTCGAGGGGACGCGCATTCAGGGCATTGCTGACGAGGCTGGCGTCTCGGTAGGGACGATCTACAGCGTGTTCGGAAGCAAATCCGAGCTGTTCAGCGCCGTGTTGACCCACCGGCTGCCGGAGCTGCTCGACATCACCCGAAAGGCCGCGATTCAGGCCACCACGACTCTGGGCAGACTGACCGAGGGACTGGACGCATACATCATCTACATGTTGGAGCATCCGGACTACTTGCAGATCCACCTGCGCGAGCACGCTTGGGGCCTGGGTCCGAGCCGGGCGACCCATGAGCAGCTGGTGGCCTGGAGAGAGGGGCTCGACTTGCATGCCGAGGTCTTGCAGGTGGCGATGAACGAGGGCGTCGTGATTTTAGAAGATCCCTACCGCCTAGCTCGCTGCATCACCGCCTTTCATCAGGTCCAGCTCTGGGACTGGGTCGAAAAGGGCATGAAGGAGCCGCCGCAACAAGTCGCCGACCGGATCCGCAAGCTCCTCATACAGATGTTCTGCGTAGCCGGCACGCAAGAGCCGCCATCGCAATAGTGGTCAACAACCGACCAACAACCCAAACCAACCGACCGAGAAGCGAGTGCGGGAGCCTATGAAGAAGATCCTCTTCGTCAATCCATCGATTCGAGACACTGTTTTCGGCAAGATGAAAACGCTGGCGCTGCCCCCTATGGGCCTCGGCGTGCTGGCAAGCCGCACGCCGCGCAAGTACCAAGTCACTATTTTGGACGAGATGGTCGACGAGCTCGATCTGAACGCCGATGCCGATCTGGTCGCCGTCACCGCCACAACGGTGCAAGCGCCGAGGGCATATCAGATCATCGAGGCCTTCAAGCGCCGAGGGATCCCCACGGTCATGGGTGGCATCCACGGCTCAGTCAGGACCGAGGAGGCTGCCGGCTATGCCGATTCGGTGGTCGTCGGTGAAGCCGACGAAATCTGGACCGAGGTTCTACAGGACTTTGAAAACGGCGGCATGAAGAAGCGCTACAAGGCCAGCACCTTTCCAAAGCTCACAGCATTGCCCAGGCTCAGACGTGAGCTGTTTTCGAGCAAGTACTTCATCGACTCGGTGCAAACCTCGCGGGGCTGCCCTTGCAATTGCAACTTCTGCTCCGTGACAGAGTTCAATGGCCGCAAGTATCGGTTTCGTCCCGTCGAAGAAGTCGTCGAGGAAATCCGCTCGCTCAGAGACAACCGTTTCTTCATTTCAGACGACAGCATCGTGGGGCTCGGAAAAGAGTGCACCGATCACGCTCGGCGCTTGTTCGCAGCAATGAAAGGCCTGAACAAGACTTGGGGCTCACAAGTTTGCATCACCATTGCCGAGCACGATGACCTGCTGCGCGCAGCCGCCGAAGCCGGGGTGAACACCTTTTACGTTGGCTTCGAGTCGGTCGACTCCACCTCGCTCAAGTCGATGAGCAAAGGCGTCAATCTGCGGCCCGGCATTCGCAACTTCAAAGAGGCCATCCGCAGAATGCACGGCTATGGCATCGGCATCATCGGCGGCTTCATATTGGGCAGCGACGGCGACACCAAAGACATCTTCAACAAGACCATCGATTTCATTCACGACACGGAAATCGACGGCTGCCAGTTCACCATCATGACGCCTTTTCCCGGCACGCGCCTGTATGAGCAAATACGGAAAGAAGACCGATTGCTCTACACCGACTATCCGAGAGACTGGGCGAAGTACAACGCCTACGAAGCGGTCATCAAGCCCAAGAACATGACCATTGACGAGCTGCAAGAAGGCCAGCGCAAGATCTACGAAGCGACCTCCACCATGGGTCGGTCCTTCTTCAGAGGCGTCAAAACCCTCGTCAACACCCGCAGCCCCATCAATGCGCTGACCAACTTCTTGTGGAACTACAATAACTACAAGGCAATCATGAGCGTCAATCCGCTCAGCGCATAGCGCCACATCTAGCCCTGAGCCGATAGCAGCTGGAAGGACTTCACGGTTTGGCTGGCGGATCGAAAAGATCCATTACCCAAAAAACGAATCGCTCCCACCAAGTGAGACGGCCGTCGGCGAGACGCTCTGCCTCGGCGCGGCTGAGTCCCATCTGCTGTCCAATGTCGATCAGCGCACTGCTGCTTTCCACTTCTTCCCAGCGAACGAGCTTGCGCTCGCGAAAGACGGCGATGAGCTTGGTAGGTACTGCGGCAATGATGTCCGTCTCGTCGTCACTGGGAAGGGACAGCAAGTCGACGTCGACTTTCGCAGCCATGGCTTCTTTGTGAACGGTTTCGAGCAGCGACGGCAGATCGGCGCCGCGGCCGGCATCCCTCGACGCATCAGCGGGCACGCCCGCAGCTGCCAGAAGCGCATCGACAGTATCGGCACGCAGCTCCGCATCGGCCAGCGCGTCACGCGGAAACATGACCACCCATCCACGGCGCGCGAGCTGTCCGATGAAGGCACGGTGTCCCTTGCTGAACAAGGCCACAACTTCCTGTGAATCGGGGTCTAGGTCGCGTTTTGGTGGATGACCGCGGTCACACAGGAGTTGGTCGAGCTCTTGAGCACGGGTGATGCGCCTACGAGCCATGACGAGAGCCATAGCACGAGATCGTGGACGCCATCAGCGAGGCGCTACGGGTCTCGTCAGGCCAACATCTACTTTACCCGCTTGCGGGCTGCAGCGATGAAGCAAGCGGCCAGCAACAGCATCAGCGCGTGCTGATTTCCTGGCGTGCGGTGCCCGAAGCTGCAACCACCGCCTGATTCGCCAGCGTCGCCGGAGCCGTCGCCATCGCCGGAGCCGCTGCTGCTCGGGGTGCCGCCAGGCTGCTGTCCGCAGGTGTCGACCGTCTCGAGATCGATAGGGTTACCGACGATCTGCACGGCGGTGTTGTCACATACCTTGGAAAAGCCCAGCCGGGCCCTAGCCGAGGCGCGGACACCATCGCCATCGTTGCCGATTATTTCGGTACTCCAGGCATCGACTTGCCCGTCCTCGGCCAACAGCCCGCCCCCTTCACAGGGCTCCTCGATGCGCTCGGGCGGCCCACCATCGTACATGTCGTGGCGGGCGCACAGATACCCTCCTCCATTGTTGGAGACGGTGCGTGGGAATAGCGAGCTCTGGGCGCTGGGATCGCCAAGGCGCACATCGCCGGCCACGCTGTGCAGGCCCCGAGAATGATTCCCGGTCACTTCGATTGAGCCCCACACGTTGATGGTGCCGGTATCGACGAACAAGCCAGCGCCGCTGTTTCCCGAAATGACGCTCTTGCCCACGAAGCTCCCGCCCGGGGCCACGTCGATTCGAATCATCGCGAGGTCCCCTTCGCTGCTGGCGATCTCCACCCCAGGGCCAGCGTTGTTGGTGATGCGAACGCCTGCGAGCCGCACCCGACCCGTGGCGAGAATGCCGGGGCCGGCCTGGCCGGCGATCCTCGTATTTTCGACGTCGACCGAGTACCAGCCTTTGTCCTCCGGAAAGGTGCTGAGAATCCCAGCGCCTACCTCGGTGCAACCGGTGTTCTCGTTGTAGTGCGAGATTTTCACGAACGGCAATTCGTGGTCAATCGAACCGATCGTGGCCGGGCCTTCGAGCTCTATCCCCCGGCCGCAGTTGTAGACCACTATCTTCACGTCTTGGATGTCGATCCAATAGCCGCCCCAGCTGTAGATGGCGGCTCGGTTGAAACCGCTGAGCTTGACGTGCCGAATGCTCCCCCCCTTGGCGAACACCAGCCCATCTAGCACGCCGTCGTTTGCCGGCTCGATCTCCCAAGGCGGGTTCCAACTGCCCTCGGTGTCGGTCTCGTCAATGTGAACCGTCTCGGTGATGTATGGCAGGGGGCTCTCGAGCAACAATCTCAGCCCGCCCAGATAGGAAACGAGCTTGATGTCGTGAGGACCTTTGCTGGCGTTGGCGTTCTGAATGGCAGCCCGCAAGGTGCACTTGCCCTCAGAAGCGTTGGCGCACTTGTCATCGCTGAGGTTGGAGTCGCCGTCGTCGGCCGTCGAGTTGACCTCGAACGTCAACGCCTGTGCCGAGCTTGGCGTGAGCAAGGCGACGAGGGCCAGTGCCAAAGCAGCTGCGCGCAACACAATCGACGCTGCACAACCAAGCCCTCGTCTCTTGCTCCTGCCCATTTTCTTCCTCCGATGTTCCTGGCTCGCAGCCGGTTTTCGTGTCGTCCAGAAAGCACTGCATCATCCATACCCAGCAGGTTGCCCTGTCGATCCGGGAGCTTAGCGGTGCGCCCGACCGCCAGCCGCCCAAGCTCTCAGCGCAACGGTTTGCTCAGTGAGCAAAGAACCAGCAGCGCCGACGTGACGGAGTGGACCCCTGCGACGCGCAGCTTGCCCGCGCCCGATCCACTACCGGAGGAAATAGGCGCACTCCATTTCGAGCGCAGCGAAGCAGCCGCTATGTTCCCGCGGTGCGTCTCCCGGATATCGAGCACCCCGAGGATCTGGCGCGGCTGCGCGGCGAGGTTGCGCCGTGGCGTGCCGCCCTCGAGCTGATCGCCTTGCGCCATGGACTCGCCGGGCAGCCGGTGGCGGAGGCGAGCGGATCCCAGCCGGTGTTCCTTTACCCGGACGTCGTTGTGAAGCTCTACGCACCGGCGTCGCTCTGGCACGCAGAGCCAGTCGAGGCCTCGGACTACGAGGTGGAGCGCACCAGCCTCACCCGCCTCGGTGAGGAAGGCCTCGCGGTGCCTCGAATCCGTGGCGTGGGCGCGCTGCACGACTGGGCCTATTTGGTGCAGACGCGGGTCGGTGGCCAACCCCTCGAGCGCGTTCTGCCCGGGCTGTCGGCGGAGGCTGCACGCGCAGCGATGCGACGGCTCGGAGCAGCGGTGGCGGCGGTGCACGCGATCGATCCGCGCGGGGTGGTTCCCGCGGTCGGCGACTTCGAGGCATTCCTCGCCGCGCAGGAGCGTGATGTCGTCGCGATCGAAGCACGCGGTGGTGCTCCCGAGGCCTGGCTCGCGCCGCTGCGGCGCTACGTCGACGAGACGGAGCGCGGCGAAGTGTCCCAAGTGCTCCTCCATACCGAGCTCGGACCGGGGCACGCACTTTTCGAAGGCGAGACGCTCGCTGGGATCATCGATTGGGCCGAGGTGATGGTCGGCGACGCGGAATACGACTTTGCAGCCGTCGCCTTCTTCATAGCCCGCGGTGACGGCGCCCTGCTCGGCGCGTTCCTAGACGGCTACGGTTGGTCGGGCCCTCGGGGCGAAGCGCTCGCCCGGCGGCTGCTCCGCTACCTGTTGTTGCACCGCTATGCCCCCCTCGCCTGGCTCCTCGAGCAGCGCCCCACCCCCGCTGCGCGCAACTTCGACGATCTCGCCGGCTCGTGGATGGGGCTAGCCTGACGTCCGGGTGCTCTCTGAGCACTTCGTGTATAGCGAGTCTCTCGGTGGGTAGGCGGGCTCAGAGCCAGCTCTTGAGAATGATCGCCGTGAGGATCAGCACCACCGCCAGGGCAACGCCCACCAAGATGTGGCGGATCACACGGCGTCGGTGCTCCAGCGCGGTCGACTCCTCAGCGCGCTGCGCCTGCAGCCACATCTCGGCGGCTTGCGGTCCTTGTTGAGCTGCGATGGCGGCGTGCGCACGGTCGAACTCGGCGCAGATGCGCGCGCTCACCTGCACCAGCAGATCGGCAAGGTAGGTCACCATTTCAGGGTCGCTGGCGCCGTCCTCCAGGCATCTGTCGAGCGTCTGATGGAAGGCGCCGTCCTCCTGGTAGATGTTGGGTAGGAATCCTGCGAGGAGTCGGGCGCGCAACTGGGCGTCGAATGCGGCGAGCAGCACATCACGCGGCGATCCGGCCAACCGGTACTTGTCGTCGAAGGCGGGATCGCCCGTCGGGATATGCGGAAGCCCAATGTAGTTCTTACGCAACGTCAACAGCAGTGGTCGAGGTCGATGGTCGACCGAGAGCACGCAGTGCCAGCTGTAGCGCCCTCGGCTACCACCTGTGCTGGAATAACTGTAGCGGCGGCTGATGAGGATCTGGGCTCCGCGGTAATTGGTTACCGTGCGCCAACTCTCCTTGTCCCGGCCGCGCAGTGGCCCGCGCTCCCAATTGAGTTGGCCAAACACGACGTTCAGCGTCGCCCACGCATCCATGCTGGTGTTCGATAAGCGATCTGGACCTCTGCGCAAACCTCGCCGGGACGCAAAGGGCGAGGGCCATGGTGACGGCGGGGACAATCTACCAAGCCGCGTTGTCCAGCCGCGCCTCGAGTTGCTTGCCAAGTAGGCTATGTGCAAATGAGGTGGCCTGTTCCACTCGTGATATGCGCTCTATGAGTCGTGGGCCGTTTCGATTCGTCTTTCTACTGGCTGTAGTGGGGAGTCTCTCGCCAACCTCGGCTTCGGAGGTGATCGTGCACTGTACCCCTACTCCGTCACGCTCCGCGCTGTCTGCGATAAGTCGCCCACCGAGCATCCTGGTGGCCACATTCCTCGTGAACATCGCTTTGCTGCTGGCGACAGCTGTTTCGTGCAGCGGTAGCGTGGAACATGAGGCCGCGGCCACAACGAGCTCGGGCCCCCCGTCGACTTGTGAGGGCTTCCCTACGGACTACGATGAACCCTCCCTCGGCACGGTTACGGTCAGGCTGAAAAACGACACCGCTGAGGGTCGCTGGGTAGCCGTCCACGGGTACGCTTGCAGCGCTTTTACACCCTCCGAGGTGCGCATAAGGATGGCCAGTGGCTCCTGCTCGTGCAGCACTTCCCCCCACCACGTCGATTCGCCGCTCCCCGCTGCCGCTTCATTTCGGTGGCTGGCCGTTGGTGCGTCACTCGAGCTCGAATGGGACGGGCGTGCGTTAGATTGGACTGATGATTGCGCCATGTGCGACGAAACGGTGAAGCTCTGCACGTCAGCCATCATGCGGCCAGCTGCTCCCGGCACCTATCAGATGATGGTTGGGACCGAGACCACGCTTCCACCCAACTGCAAGGTTCAACAAGACCCAACCATCGCCAAGTGCCCCCCGAGCATTGGCCCGTCCAATGACTCGACGTTGTTTTGTCCGACGAGCTTGCCCTTGTCGGCTGAGTTTGTCTTACCGGACCAGGGCGACGTCCTTGTTGAAATTCCCATCGAGTGACTGCGGCGACGGACTGTGACATCGAAGAACGCTGCGACGGCGTGAGCAACGCATGTCCAGCCGACGCAAACTGGCCTGGCAACACCTGCGACGATGGCCGTGGCCTCGGACTCGCCAGCAGCCCCGAAGTGTCCACAACCTAGCATCAGCTGAAGAGTTGAGCGCATCATGCCTAGCACTTTGTCTACCATGACAGCGAATGGCGCACGCGAACGGCCACCTCCGTGGGCGCAGTAGCTGTTGGCGCTGGTGCGGCTTGCGCGGGTGGAGATTGTTCGCTTTGCTCAAAATCGGTCATTCCCACGAGACTCCAACTCGAGTTTGCCGGAGTCGGTACTGGGATTCCAGGAACGCGTCACGCTATGCCGGGTACACAGCGCTGGACGGGGTAGCGAAAGTGGTTAGGTTGCCCGTGGGTGAAAGACGACGACGAGCCAATCGCTACCGACGCCGATCTCGAGCGACACCGACTCGCTGCGATCCGGTCAGCATTGCGGGCGCCCCGAACACTTGAGGGCTTAAAAGAGGCCGTCATACGACAGCGTGAAGCTGACGAACGAGATTCACACTCCAAAAAGGCCGAGCGGGTCTTCGCGCGCGCCGCAGCCAATGTCGATGCGACGCTTCGCAATCTAGATGATGCCATCCCGCGAATTCCCCTCAGCGAGCAGGGCGCACAGGACACGCCCGTTGGAACGGTACCGGAGGAGCGGGTCCGAGCTGTCGTCCTTGAGCTGGAAAGACAACGAGAGCAGTTGAGCTCTCAGATCGACGCACATACCAAGAGTGCGAGCGGATGGGAGAGACAGGCGCGGGCAGAAATTCGCGCGGGCCACGACGGTCTTGCCCGCGAGGCTCTGGCGCGCAGGCGTGGCGACCTTGCTGCTGCGGCCTCCTTGGGGCACGAGCTACGAATGGTGCGGGTTATGCGTGAAGAGTTGGAACCGCTTCTCGAGGAGATAGAGCTGCTACGACTGGTTGACGAGCGCACCTAGGATCTTCTTCGGCGGACGTGGCAGAGCTTGTTGGCAGACCGCTTCGATGTTGTGCCCGTCCGGACCAATGACGAACGCTGCATAGTAGTGCGCGTGATATTGTTGGCGTACGCCAGGTGCGCCATTGTCCTTGCCACCCGCGCCTAGGGCAGCCTCGTAGAAGGCGTCGACCTGCTGACGATTCTCGGCCACAAACGCCAAGTGAAGATTCATCGGCTTCTCTTCGGGCGTTCGACGGATGCACAATGAAGATCCGCTGTTGGGGCCGCAAAGCTCGACACCGAGTGGTCCCTCCGAGACAACAGTGACACCAAGCGGCTGGAGTGCTTGGAGGAAGAACGCTCTGCTCGTTGCATAGTCGCTGACGCCAAATACGACGTGGTCAAACATCATCTCTCCTCGACCGATGCGGCTAGCGGAGGTAGCCGTGGTAGGCGACGGCGTGCCCTCCGATGACCAGATACTCAACTCCGGTCGAGTTGAGTAACTCGATGAACTCTTTCAAGTCGTCGGCCAGATTCACCCAGAGACTCCCGGTATCGGCGGATGAGCTCGAGCTGCAGGTCGAGGCGTTCCTGATGGGTCAGCGAGGCGTAGTACGCTCGGTCAGCGGCGTCCGCCTCCTCATGGGACCTGAAGATCGCGACCTTGCGCTCCACACCCACAGCCTAGCACGTCGCTTGCTTGGCTCGACCTTGTCCGCAGAACGTCTCGCGGCTAGCCCGCGAGGGGCAAGGGACGTTCGCGAGGCGTACGAGCTTCGTCCACGGTTTTCTGGATGCGGCCCGAGATCCTCCGCCCACGGCGTTTCAACGTCTTCCCCGTTGTCGTGAAGGAGCACCTTGATGATGTTCGTCTGTTCTAGGATCCACATCTGATCGTGACTCGGATGACGCGGGCAACTTGCTCTCGTCCGCCGAAGGTTACCCGCTTCAGTTGCAGCCGCGCATCCGAGCACGCGTGACTGTCAGCTGCAAGCGTGTGTCACCCAGCCTCAGCATCCTGGAGCAGGCGGAGTAGGGAGGGCTGATTCCCGGGGATGCGGCCTCTTGCCGTGTAGCCTTCATCATTTTTCAGCAATTGCACGAGGGCAAACCATCCTCGGGATCACGTGAACTGTTCGCATACAGTCGCCAGCACCTCCGCGCCGGGTAGAACATCTCGTTATCACAGGCTGTTCCTGGAATGCGAATTGCATCGAAGCATGCCCACAGGAGGTGCCACATGGCAACGGTATATTGGGCGACACGCGAGCTTGACGGCGGTTCGAAGTTCTCAAAGTTCGCTTCTGGGGCAGGCAACCATCACTTCGTCCTTGTTGTTCTTGCCGAAGGTGACTCCTTCGCGGTGCCTGTGCTCAGCGAAGGAAAGACGCGTTTCTTCACTCTAGGAGGCCACAACGTGGGTGGGCGTCTGAGACTGAAGATCAATGACACCGCAGAGGTCGCATCAGTGCTCGAATGGTTGAACCCCAAGGAATACACGAGCACCTGGACACAGGATTACGGGTTTCAGAGCAAGGAGGTCACACATCGCAACTTGAACGGCGCAGAGTTCGCGCGAAGACTCGTGAAGGCCTCGAGGACATACCGGAAGACAGAGAGCTCGGTGAAATACGAGTTATTCGGTAACAACTGCACTGCGTGGGTGGCTTCTATTTTCAAGGCGCTCAAAGCCAAACCAGGTGTGAGCGGTGACACGTTCTGGGGAGTCGACTCTGGCTGCAAACGCACTGGGCTGTGGAAGCGCTTTGTAGTCCAAGCAAAATGACCATGAGCGTGTTGCCGTAAATGCTCGCCGCAGCCCATCGTGACGCCGTGTCCAATGTCTGTCGAACGTTACCCGCTTCAGCTGCAGCCGCGCAACCGAGCGCAGCGAGGGCGCGTGACTGTCAGTCTGCAAGCGGATGTTGGACTGCGGCCTCCTTACTCCTTCAAGTTGGCCGGCGCCGGCTGCGCCAATAGCCAGGCTTCCTCTTGAAGTGCGCGATCGCGACGACAAGCACCAGGTCTCCCGCCTGGCGAAAAACAACGCTGAAAGGGAACTTCTTCATCAGCACGCGTCGAGTCCCGTGGAGGTAGCTGTGCCATCGGTCAGGCGCTTCCGCGATGAGTCCAACAACGCGGTCAAGCTCGGCGGCAAACGCTGCGCCAACCCGTGGGTCGCGCTTTCGGTAGTAGGCTGCCGCTTCTTCTGCCTCGTCCAACGCGGCGGGTAAAAGCTCAATGGTCACTGACACCGGCCGCAGCAAGAATACGCCGACGTGCTTCCGACCACGGAATTGACTTCACTTTGCCCGCGTCCACCTCGGCAAGCCGCTTCTGGATTTCATCGGCCCACGCTGCCTCGACGTCACCTGCGGGTTCATCCTCATCGAGACTGTCAATGATGTCTCCGGCTAGCGTGGCGCGCGCCGCCGCGGGAAGCCTGAGCACTGCCGCTAGCAGCTGCTTCTCTTCGGTGCTCATAGCGTTAGGCTAGCACTACTCGTCGACTGTGACAGCTTTGGCGGCTGGGCTACAGCAGCTCAAGCGCCACCCCATCGCTCGATTCAGCCCCTCCCGGACCATGCTCCTCGATGATCGCTCGGAGTTCGTCGAACAGCGTTGGGCCATGACCCTTCTGGGCAGCCTCGAGCCTGTCCTCGATATTGGCCAGGCCCGTCGGATGACAGGTCTTCAGCAACCTACGAAGGCGACGAGCCGTCTCGCCATGGCCAAGACATTTTCGCGAGATTCCATGGTCCTTCCAGACTAGGACGAAACCACCGTCCGGGGTTCCGAACCCACCCCTCAGGATATCGTTGAAGGCATCCAGGTTGCCGTTCCACACGTGCCCGTCGAGTACGACCTCGCTGAAGTGAGCGGCGAACTCTTGGAGGGTAGAGAATGCCCTGCCCTCCAGCACATATCGACGCTTCATGTCTGTCCAGCGCCGTGTTGAACAGCCCCTATTCCACCGGCCATGACTTCCCGATCATCGACCGAAGCTCGTCGAAGGACTCGGCGACGCGCTTCGCGTCCTCCTCCGCCATCACGACGAATGGAACAGCAACGATTGGAAACGGCGGCCCCTTTCGAATGTCGAAGACAAGGATCTCGCCGCCCCCGTCACTCGCGAACGCGAAGAAGCCTGGGAGGTTCTCGGCAACGCCATAGTCGCGGTTCAAGTCAAGGATGGCCGCGGCCGGCCAGAAGCAGATCCATCCAGGCTGAGCGCAAATGTCTCCCTCGCCTCCATCCGACGCACGGAGTTGTTCGATGTAGGAGTTGGGAAGGTCGATCGGAGCCTCCCTGACCAACGCGGTGAGGGCATCCTCTGACGCACCTGCCACTGGCCTCCAGACTCCTTCTTCTAGCGCAGGCATGGTCTGGCTAACGGTTCCGCGCTTCAGCTGCGGACGCAAGAGAGGAGCTTGCGACGACCGCTGCGGGCGTCTGCTGCAAGCGCTGTGTGAGACGGCACCACGGCGCGGCAGGTCCGTACTCGAACCTGAGTGTATGATGTTCGTCGATGAGCTCAGCGAGGATCGCGGCGTACTGCACGAGGCGGAAACTGCAGGAGTGGATGGTCATCTTGATGACCACGAAAGAACTGCTGGCTCTGCCGATCGCGTACGGCGGTGAACGTCCGCAGGTGGTGTCGGACCCACTGCTGCTTGTGCTCACTCCCGAAATCAATCGCGTGTTTCTGTTCCCGGAGAGCGCAAAGCGAAGGCGTACGCCTGAGGGCATCGGGGAGGTCAAGTCACGTAGATGGGGATGGGTAGATGTTGAAGTTGGTGGTGTGAAGGAAGAGGATGGCGTTCGTGTCCTTACGGAGTCGTCGTTCACGGGCGAAGACTTCAATGTTGAGGATGTTCACCCAGCGCGGTTCGTACGATCTCTCCGACGTCGAATTGCGAAGTCGGTTCATCGTAGCGTGCGCGCGGTGGGCACGGACGTCGTGTACAAGTCCACGCGATACACCGATGCGGCGGTGAAGCTTGCGCGTGAGGGGGTCGCCTGGAAGCAGCAGGTGGGTTTCATTCACTCATTTGAGCCGGCCGATGCCGACCCGAAATGAACGTGCCCCACAGAGTTCGTCAGCAAGGGAATGACGGCGGCCTGGCCTTGCCGTTGCAGCTGCGACGTCCGTCTAAGGCCAGGCGTGGTGAGGTCTTCCTCGGTCAGGTCGAAAAGGGGGCCGCCGAAGGCCTTGATGGCGGCGAGGATCCGCGGGGCATTCTCGGGGCAGGGGCGTACCCAGACGTCGAGGTCCTTGGTCGCCCGAATGCGCCCGTCTGCTGCAAGCGCTTGTTGGGCTCGCGCTATTGGTTGGCGCGTAACGAACTCGAAGACGGCGGAGCAACCTCCGTTGGTTCCACGATGAAGAACACCCCATAGGGGAACTTCTCCAGGAATGCGCGTCGAACTTCGGTTGTGTGCTTCTGAAAGGAAAGTGGACGATCGCCGACGATGGCGACGTACTCGTCGAGCTCGTCTTGCAGCTCGAACAGTAGCTCGACCCGTATCGCCGCGTAGTAGGCGAGGGCGCGATCGACGTCCGCGACCGCTTCTGGTGTCAAGCGAACAGGGCGTGGCACGCGCTACTATTCAGCTGCAGGTGCAAGAGGAAGGCCGAAGGCCGACCGTTGCGACTGTCAGGCTGCAACCGCTTGTTGGACTGCGCTTTCATTGGTGACGCCCATCGCCGAAAAAGAGAACTGCCCTATGCGCGGCGGGACCAGTAGTAGGGCCGCTGTCGATCTCCGGCGACGGCGAGGACGCGAATGCGGTCCGAATGAACACGGTAGATGACGGCGTAGGGGAACTTCCTCAGGCGCCATGTTCGCACGCCATCTCGGAGCGGTCTGCCCCCGTCGGGCCGGTGCGACACTAGGTCAACGACCCGACGAGCTTCGTCCAGAAAGGCGAGCGCGAGTGCTGGCCGGTCCTGCTCACGGTAATACGAGGCGATGTCGTTCAGTTCGCTCTCGGCCGATGGGTGCCAGTCTCTCCGCATCAGCGGACCCGGGCACGCGCATCGCGAAACACGGAGTCGTTGTCACGGGCGAGGTCCGGATTGTCGTCGAGCTCAGCGTCACGTCGAAGGGCCTCTGTCGCCCAGATCTCGCCATGCTCCGCTTCAGAAAGCGTATCCAGGCTTGCAAGGAGCTTCTCCGCAAGGCGTGCCCGATCCCTTGGGGGTAGCTTGAGCGCTGCGGCTTCGAGATCAGATGCCGTCATGCTCGTAGTCTACCCTACCACGTCACGTCGAGCACGTGCCTCAGCTGCACGCATTGCGTGAGTTCGCGAAATCGACCAAAGAGTGAGCGGCGGATGTCTTCGCGGACTTCCGGAAACCGCTC